>DAORDI010000066.1:0-21875 GCA_035345895.1 Leptospiraceae bacterium | reverse complement strand
CTGGATGATTTCCTTGCATCATTAGAAGATAAATACAAAATTCCAAAAGATCAGTATAAAGTATTTGCGTTCTGGGGAAGAGGAGCGAAGCCGAACAGCCCGATGCTTCCTAGAAGATTTGTTGTCCTGGAAAAAGCGATTGCCCTCAGCGGAAATGATCTTACTGATGCTAAACCGAATCTTGATCCGAACACTTATTCCTGGATTGTATCGTTTACACTGACATCTGCAGGTGCTGAGAAATTTTACGATGTGACTGCAAAAAACAAGGGAAGAAATCTGGCAATCATCTGGGGTGACAAGGTGGTTTCCAATCCTCAGATCAATGATCCGATTGCAGGCGGACATGCTCAGATTACTGGAAGTTTCAATCAGGAAGAATCAGTCCGTCTCTCCAATATTATCAGTGAAGGTGCTCTCCCTATACCGCTGAATGTTCTGGAAATGAGGTTCATTGGACCGACTCTCGGTATCGAGTCCATTGAAGTCGGTTTCAAATCCGTATTCATAGGGTTTATTCTTGTGATGGGATATATGATTATGTATTACCGTCTCGCAGGACTTGTTGCAGACATTACCCTTATTGCAAACGTAACACTTCTTATGGCTCTTCTCACTTTGATGGATTTTACTCTGACTCTGCCCGGATTTGCCGGGGTCATTCTGACAGTCGGTATGGCAGTGGATGCAAACGTGATTATTTATGAAAGGATCAAGGAAGAACTGATTGAAGGAAAGCCTCTCGGCAATGCGATCAGCAACGGTTTTGAAAACGCTTTTTCCACGATCTTTGACAGTAACATTACAACGCTGATTTCCGGAATTCTTATGGTGAAACTTGGCAACGGTCCTATCAAAGGGTTTGCGATCACTCTCTGCTGGGGAATCATTACTTCCATGTTTACATCACTTGTATTCAGCCGTATTCTGCTGAATATACTTGCAGACAGAATCGGAATAGAAACTCTTCAGCTTGGCTTTAAAAAATACGAGGCAAAAAATGTTTGATTTTTCACGTTATAAATACATTTCAATCGCGATTTCAGTCATTGCAATCGTTCTAGGATTTGCAGTAACGATTTTTGTTCATAAAGGTTTTGCGCATTCACTTGATTTCAACGGAGGACTCAGAGCAGTCATCAGTCTTCCGAAGGAAAAGGACAGAAGCGTCATCCAGAAGTTTTTTGAGGAGCAGGGAATTGAAGTAGTCACTGTTCTTCTGGACAAGGAAAGAAACAATTACCAGGTAGATATCGGACTGGATGCAATTCCTAAAATTGCAGCATTCAATGTGAAATCGGCAGCTCCGACTGACAAGAAGCCGAAGAATACAATTGAAGAATTTATCATGATGATCAAAAAGGGATTTATGCTTGAGTCCGACAGGATTCTCAGTGCAGATCAGGTTGGATCAGTCGTAGGAAATGAACTGACTTCTACAGGAATTTCTCTTCTGGTTTCGACACTTCTCATTATGACTTTTTATCTGACTCTCCGTTTTCAGTTTAAATATGCTTTGGGTGCGTCTCTTGCTCTGATGCATGACCTCCTGCTGACAATTGCATTTATGGGAGCCTTTCAGATTAAACCTAGTGTTCCTATCATTGCAGCACTGCTGACCCTTTTAGGATATTCCATCAATGATACGATTGTGATTTTTGATAGGATCAGGGAGAATACAACAAATACTAAACTGAAACTTTCATTTTCGACAGTC
Organism: Leptospiraceae bacterium; assembly: GCA_035345895.1. Taxonomy (GTDB): domain Bacteria; phylum Spirochaetota; class Leptospiria; order Leptospirales; family Leptospiraceae; genus DAORDI01. The sequence continues at coordinate 20,158 of DAORDI010000066.1, read as the reverse complement.
ATCAACAATTCAATCAATCAGACATTGGGAAGAACGATCAATACTTCTCTTGCTACATTGATTTCGATTGTCGCCATCATTATCGGCGGTGCAGTGGAGCTTTATGACTTTTCGATTGTGCTGATTTTCGGAGTGACGATAGGAACCTATTCTTCGATTTTCATCGCTGCTCCAATCGTAGAAATCTACGACAGTTACTTCCCTGCAAAATCTTCCTGAAAATGTAAATTTTTCGGAAATACTCCATCGTCTTAAACTGCTTTCTTTTGAGGCGATGGGTTATTCCTCACCTAACCCTCCTGTAGCCTGCGTAATTGCCGATCTGAAAGGAAATATTCTTTCAGAAGGAGCTACCAGGCGGGCAGGAGAGAATCATGCTGAAAGAGAAGCGTATCTAAAATTAGGTGAAAAATATACAATTCCGCATATATTGTATGTTACACTCGAACCATGTTCCCATTTTGGAAGAACCCCTCCCTGTCTGGATCTGATTCTCGAAAAAAAACCGGTCAGAGCTGTCATTGGAATCCCGGATCCAAATCCTCTTGTCAGAGCTAGAGACGGACTGAAGGAACTCAAAAATTCCGGCATTGAAGCAGTTTTCAGTTCAGAGATTGCAGAAATCTCAAAAACGTTTCTTTCCGGTTTCATCTCCAGAATTGAGAGAAAAAGACCTAGGATTTTCATCAAAACAGCCTTGTCCAGTGAAGGTTTTTTTACCAGTCAGGACAAAACCAGAATGCAGATTTCAAATGAGAGTTCCAATTCTGCCGTTCAGCTTCTGCGCTCCCGTATGGACGCTGTTTTAGTAGGCCCAGGTACTGTCTGCAGAGATGCACCCTCGCTCAATTTCAGAAGTGCAGGATTAAAAACGGTCAAAGTCGACAGCCATATAAATGATGTTTTCTGGAGTTCTCTTTTTGAATTTTCTCAGGCAGGAAAATGGAGTTTTCTGAATTCAGGTGCCGAGTTCTATCAGCCCTGGAGAGTTTTTATTGTATCATCTGAACTTTTTCCTGACCAGGCTTTTTTTGAGAAGCAGAAGCAGATCAATACTGAGACAGGTTCCCGAAAATGTCTGTTTTTTACATTAGGGAATATGGATGCTGAGCGGCTGGAACAGATGGAAAATGTCAGTGCCCACGCAGGGTGCATTCAGATGAAAAGATTTGACGGTCTGTTGGAAAATCTGGCAGAACGGGGAATCAGCAATCTTCTGGCTGAGGGAGGCAATTATGTGTATAAAAACATTTCGAACCTGCTTGAGCCGGAAGATCAGATTATAAAAATTCGGACTGACTTCAGAATACAGGGGGGGATTTCTCCTGAAATCAGTAAAGAGACTGCTTCTGAGTTTTTTTCATTTGATGTGGGATCGGACCACTGGGAAATCAGAAAGATTCGATGAGCAGCAGGGAACTTCTGTTATTCGCCTGAAAATGAGAATCAGCCGCATAGAAAGTCTTTCGGTTTAAATCCTGCGTCAGCAGGAAAATGAGGGATAGAACAGCAGGTATACAATGATCATTCTTATCAGATGAATTATCAGAATTGGCCTGGATTTCGGAATGGTGATGAGGATAAAAATCAGCAGACAAAAAGAAATGAATTGACTTGTGAAACAAGGAAGATCAAAACATTCTAAGTTTATGATTTCTGTCTTTGATTCGGTGAAAAATTTTATACTCAGTTTAATTGGACAGAGAAGTTTTCCAAAAAAAAGAAAATTTTTAATGACAGGAACTGAAAAGAAAAAAAATCTAACGAAATAAGAGAATTTCATACTTCTAATTGAACTGTTGGATTATTAAAAGGAGAAAAGGATGATGTTTTTCCAGAAGAAGGCTCGGCTTATAGCTGTTTTGGGAGTGCTGATATTTGCATTGAATCCGGTTTTGGCCGATTCCAAGGAATATGTTTCCAAAAAAATGGAAGATTACTATGAGGGAGAAAAGGCACAGGGTCAGGGCTTTATGTGGCTTGGTGGTTCTTCCATTGCTGCAGGTCTGTATACAACAAGCAAATACAACAAAGAATACCCAGTTTTAGGTGTCTTAGGAATGGGGTATACCAAAACGAAAGCCTATGACTTCAGCAGAATACATATGCCTTTGGACCCTGATCCTATTGCTGCACGTGACAATTACTACTCCGGGTTTTCGACTGTAATGCTCGGTTTCGGTATCGCTGAGGTTGCACTTGGATGGAAAATGAATAAGGCAAATGAAGAACTGCCGAAATTAAAAGGCCAATTAGATTCAGATCCAAAATTTCCAAGAGATGAATATGAAAGAATAGAAAAAATTCAGTCCAAGAACAGCACTTACAGAGTTGCTCAAATGCTGACTTTAGGTACTGGATTGGTTGGTTCTTGGTATTTCGCAACGCAGATGAAAGATAACGATTGGATGAGAGGTGCAAGTACTGCTCTCGTTGTTCAAGGTTTCCTTCTGACTACTTTTGGATATTTTACAGATAATAGAACTTCCGTGTATTTGGAAGCTCTCAGAAATTTAAATTTTTCCTATGTTCCGCCTAAAGGTCTCCAAGAAGGCTACACTGGAATTTCCACTACAATTCGCTTCTGATCCTAATCTTGATTCAAACACGATCCGCTCTCGGGATCGTGTTAGATTCTTGTTTTTATGAGAGATCTTCTATATCAATTCACTCTGAAACCATTCTTCTTTCGGTTGAGTCCGGAGGATGCACATGAGCTTTCCAGAAAACTTTTAGAATTTGCAAATCTGCTTCCAGGCGTCTTTTCTATAGTTGAAGAATTTTCAACTTACAAAAGTCCTAGACTGAAGACTGTTGTATCCGGGATAAAATATTCGAATCCCCTCGGGATGGCGGCAGGATTTGACAAAACTGGTGAGCTTTATCCCTTTTTAGGAAGGCTTGGCTTCGGTTTTGTAGAAGTAGGAACTGTTACAGGGGAAGCTCAGCCGGGAAATCCAAAACCAAGGATTTTCCGTTATGAAAAGGATCAGGCTCTTGTGAATCGAATGGGATTCAATAATCCCGGGTCTGAAAAACTCCTGAAATACTTGGAAACGCAGACAAAGACAATTCCCAGAGGAATCAATGCAGGGAAAACAAAACTGGTCAGTGAAGAGAATGCTGTTCAGGACTATGTAAAAACCTTCAGTCTGACAAAAGATCATCTAGACTATGGTGTCATTAACATCAGCTCACCGAATACACCCGGGCTTCGAAATTTTCAGCAAAAAGACTCCTTTTTGAATCTGATCACTGGAATTAAGCAAGGGCTGGGAGGATCATTTCCGTTTCCAATGTATGTGAAATTGGCTCCCGATTTGTCAGAGAATGAATTTGATGAACTTATGGAACTGATTTTGGAAGTTGGGCTGAATGGAGTGGTCTTAACCAATACAACTGTAGATAAATCTGTCCTGAAAAATTACAAGGATCCCGAGTCTGGCGGTATTTCCGGTCAAATTCTTCAATCCAGGTCTACTTATCTGATTAAAAGGGCCTATTCCAGGCTGAAGGGCAGAATTCCTATTATTGGTGTAGGCGGTATTATGGATGGACCCTCTGCATTGGAGAAAATTTTGGCAGGTGCTGATTTGATTCAAATTTATACTGGGTACATATACAAAGGACCATTTTTACCATTTACGATTCTGGAATATCTTGACAAATATATGGAGAAGAATAATATAGACAGTATTTCTAAGGCTGTGGGCACAGGGGGTCTATGATACTTAGACGTTGAAATATCAGATTATTTGAAAAAAAATTTGTTTTACTTGAAAAAAAAGCATCATTCTAAAAGATATTAGCGTCGGTACAATACAGTTATGCAGAAGGTTGACTTAAAAGATAGGTTCCTTTTCGTTAAGGAAAAAGTGAATTCCTATGTATTATTTCTTCCGCCTGATATGATTGCGGTCAAAGTATTTAGGACGGAGTTAGTCAATTCACTGAGAGAACATAATTTTCCAGATGATGATGTGATTAAAATAGAACTCGCCTGTGACGAGGCTCTCACAAATTCCATCACTGCAAACGTAGCAAATAACAGCAGTGAGACAATTATATGCCGTTGGAAAATAACTCAGAAAAAATTCAGTCTGATCATTATGGATTACGGATCCGGTATTCCTGTGGATAAACCGAAAGAAGTGAGTGAGGCTCAGACAGATTCACTGATCGATAAATTTCAAAAAAGACAGAATGAGCCCAGAATTCTTCCCTTTGAGGGAAAGCAGAAAGTCCATAAAAATCTTGGACAGGGGCTGAAAATTATACATAATCTAATGGATACAGTCAAAGTCAAGTACCACTGCTATGACAAAATCTCAGCGGAGCCGAATGAAGAAGATACAATCAACGGTTCTATTTTGGAAATGGAATTTCAGTCCAAATCCAGATGATTCTGCATTTAAACACTGCTCACACATGGAGAGGCGGCGAACAGCAGCTTCAGTATCTTGTATCCGGTCTTGAAAAAAGAAAAATCCCTCAGATTGTAGCTGGTCAGCCCGGCTCCGAACTCGAAAAGCGGCTTTCTTCTTCCAGATTCTTCCCGATAAAAATGAGAGGTGAGTGGGACATTTTCTGCATTAAAAAAATAGCAAATATCATTAAATCGGAAAAAGTAAAACTCATACATGCTCATACTGCAAAAGCTCACGCAATAGCTCTTTACGTGAAACTTGTGTGTCCTGACGTGAAGCTCATTGTCTCCAGACGGGTCGATTTTCATATCGGCAGAAACTTTATGAGCAGGTGGAAATACATCAACAGAAGGATCGACAAGTTTCTGACTGTTTCCGGAAAGATTCGGGATATACTGATTGAGGACGGTGTTGATCCGGAAAAAGTCATTACAGTGTACAGCGGGATTGATACTTCCAGATTTGAAAAAAGGGTATCAACGGCATCCCTTTACAGGGAATTCAATATTAAAAAAGGAACAGTCATTATTGGAAATGTTGCTGCGCTTGTCGATCACAAGGATCAGGCCACACTTCTGAAAGCTGTGTCACTGATTCCTTCCAAACTGAAGTTCAAACTGTTTATTGTTGGAGAAGGAGAACTTGAGAATGATCTGAAGCAGCTGGCTGAAGCTTTGAAGATTGAAGACAAAGTCGTATTTACGGGTTTCAGAAATGACATTCCTGAACTGTACAGGTTTTTCCATATATTTGCTTTGACTTCCAAGGAGGAAGGGCTTGGCACGTCGGTACTGGATGCAATGGCAAATTCACTTCCCCTTGCAGTGACAAAAGGCGGAGGAATTTCTGAAATGGTGGAAGAGGGGCAGGGCGGGTTTCTGGCAGAGATCAGGGACTCTGTTCAGATTGCAAGAATCCTGGAAGAATTCATTAAAGATCCTGCCCTCAGAAAGAAATACGGAGCATTCAATAAAAAATACGTGGAAAAATTTCATGTAAAAAATACGGTCGCAAAGACTGTAATGATCTACGAAACTCTGCTTGGTCCGTTCTGATTTTCATTTCGAATATTCCGCAATTCATAAAGCTTAATATACTTTAGGAAGTTATAATAAGCACCTAATACTGCAATGATGAATCCTGCGCGTCCGTCAAGAAGTCCCAGCTTTCCAAAATACATATGCAGAAATTTATAAAATGCTCTGTAAACTGCCTGGAAAACTCCGCTCTTTTTTCCCTTTTGAAACTTTTCTTCGGCACCCAGACTGGAGTATCTGTTGATGAAATTCAGATGATCGGTGATGTTCCTGTAGGAATAATGAAGAATTGGATTTTTAAAAAATTCAGTCCTGCCTTCGAGATCTACTTTTTCATGCAGAATGATTCCGGAAAATTTACCCTTCTCTTTTTTGAACAGACGGAGCTGATGATTCGGATACCATCCTCCGTGACGTATCCATTTGCCCAGATAGAATGTCAGACGAGGAATATACATTCCGGAAATTTCCGCATCCAAAGGCCAGCGGTTCCGTATTTCCTCAGAAAGGGAGTCTGATATTCTTTCATCTGCATCCAGAACCAGTACGGTAGGATTTAATGCGAGACTGATCGCGTGATTTTTCTGACTTATATAGTTGTCAAACTCTCTTTGGAATACTTTTACATTGTTGAAGGACTTCGCGATAGTAACTGTTCTGTCTGTAGAGCCTGAGTCCAGTACTATGATTTCCTCTGCAAACCAGAGACTTTTCAGACAGTCATAGATATTGTCTTCTTCGTCCAGGCAAATAACGCAGGCTGATATTGGAATGGGTGCGGAATTCAATCCCTTTTGCTTTTAAATTCAGAAGTCAGAGGAACCTCTAATCTTGCTGTAGTGAGTCCGTTTGCGATAGAAATTCTGAAATAGTTTGGATCCAGATCTTCGCCTTTCATCATAATGATAATCAGTGCAAGACCTAACCCTGCACCTTCCGTATTGTCTGCGTTGTCCATATAAAACTGAGCAAGATCATCGTAAGCCATTGCCTTAGCCAGTTTTTCACGGATGGAAGCCTCTTCTTCTTTCGCAATAGGAGTATTGTTTGTTACGCTTAATACAACCCCATTGACTGTTTTTTCCATTTTAATAAGACAGTAATACCCTTTTTCTTTGCACTTCTGTCCGTATTCAGCCCCCATACTCTCGCTGAAAGAGGATTTGTAGAGAACAATCCCTTTGGAATAATCAGAAGTTTTGGAAATATCCAAGTTTTTTTCTTCAAAGAATACTCTTTTTTGATTGGCCTTACAGGCATTGATGCTCAGTTCTTTGATTACGGTGTAGACCATAGGGAGAAGAGTCGGTCTGGGACTGTTTGTAAGCATTGTCTCAAGTCTGTGATGTATGTATTCTTCCAGTCCCTGTGAAATTCTGTATGTGCGAATTTCTACAAGGTTTTCAGAGTCTTTTACAACTTCAATCAGATTGTCTATTGGATGCGTCTCAGACATCTCCGTAAAGATCTGAGGAAAGGGCAAAAAAGTCAAGCTTTTTAAAAAAAAATTAACATTCTGACAATACAGTACTGGTATCGGTCTGATTAAAGAAGATGTTTGTGGAACAGATGGGCTTCGAGTTCCTGATATTTCTCCTTTGCTGACAGTTCAATGATCTTATTATAAAGTTTCAGGCAATGATCAACGGAAGAACCGGAAACGATTTTTGCCACCTTTCTTGCCGTAGGGACCGAAATGGAAAGAGACCTGTATCCCATTCCAATCAAAAGCATTGTAAAATTTGTATCGGAGGCAATTTCACCGCAGATACTGACAGGAAAACCATTCTCTCTGCCGAATCGTGCAATTTTTTCAAGACTTTTCAGGAACCCAAAATGGAAAGGGTTGTATAAATCGGAGAGGACAGAACTGTTTCTGTCTACCGCAACAATGTACTGCAGCAGGTCATTGCTTCCCACACAGAAAAAATCAGATTCCTTTGCAAGCGCATCGAGCATAAAAACACAGGCGGGAGTTTCAATCATAGGTCCAATTTTGATGTTTCCTGTTTCTATTCCCTTTTTGTGCAGATCTCTTTCGCATTCTCGAATCAATGTTTTTGCCTGTCTCAGTTCATTCAGATAGGAAATCATTGGGAGCAGGATGGAAATTGGTCCAAACTGGCTTGCTCTGAGGATTGCCCTGATCTGCTGTCGAAAAAGATCTTTGTTTCTCAGGAAATAACGTATCCCTCTATTCCCTAAAAAAGGATTTTCTTCAATTTCTTCTGATTCCTCTCCTGATTTATCTCCTCCAATATCAAATGTTCTCAGAACAAATGTTTTTCCGTTCAGGGATTTGGTCATCTTTGCGTATTGAATATACTGATCTTCCTCTGAAGGAAATCCTTTTCTTCCGAGCAGGATCATTTCCGATCTGTAAAGTCCTATTCCGTCAAATCCTCTGTCCTTAATTTCAATAATATCATCCTGACTTTCTGCATTTGCCAGAATGGTTATCCTCTCTGAGTCAAGGGTCGTCTTACTGAGTTTAGCCTTAGATTCAAGAGTCCTGTCTATCGGTTCAAACGAGAACAGCTTTTTCTGTATTTCAGCCGGGTTGTAGACGAAGATTCCATTGTCTCCGTCAATATATCCTAATCCGTCCTTCTCCACCGTTTCATGAACATTTTTCAGTCCAAGAACGGCAGGGATGCCGAAATGACGTGCCAGGATCGCCATATGGCCAGTTCTGCCCCCTTTTTCTGTGGCAATGCCTTTAATATAAAACTTGTTAATATTCAGAATCTGCGAAGGAGTCAGCTCCTTGGATACAAGGATTACAGGTTTATTCAGAGAGGAGAGAATCTTCTCATCGCTTCTTGTTCCAAGAAGATTCTTTTCTATTCTTTTCCCAATATCTCTGATGTCTTCAGCTCTTTCCTGAAAATACTGATCAGAAATGGACTCAAAATCCTTCGAAATTTTTTCGATGGAATGGAAAAGAGCTGTGGCTGCATTCTCAAGGTGTTTTTCAATTCTGTACTTTACCGATTCCAGAAGAACAGGATCTTCCACCATAAATATCTGAGCTTCCAGAATCGCCTGCAGGTTCTCATTGATATCGAGCGAATTTTTGCTGATAATGCTTTCAAGTTCCTGCTTTGTTTTCTTTGCGGCAGTATGAAATTTTTTAATTTCATCTGAGGTCTCATGTCTCTGAATATTGCTTTCCAGAATGACATGATCGCTGGATATGATTTTAAGGCATGGGCCTAAGAATTTTCCGGGTGAAGCCGGTATTCCCTGAAATTTACAATTCTGTTTTCCCATCCTAATTCAATTTCGACGAAATAACCCCAAGAATTAAATAGTGACTTTAATCATACCGAATCTTTTTCTTCGATCATACCCAAATAAGAAATGTCAGACTGTGAATCTCTTGACTCCTGATATTCTGAGAGTTTCAATCGTTATATGGAGCAGATTGAAATGAGACCTGAGGACTTTCCCTCATACAGACTGAGTGTGGCTCCTATGATGAGCTATACTGACAGGCATTTCAGATATATTCTTCGGAAACTTACTAAGTATACTCTATTATATACAGAAATGATTCCAATGGATACTGTTCTGCGCGGTGACAGAAAAAGATTTCTTGAATTTTCCCTGGAAGAAAAGCCTCTTTCAATTCAGTTCGGAGGAAATGACCCCGATAAACTGGCAGACTGTGCTGCCATAGCAGAAGATTTCGGTTATGATGAGGTCAATCTGAATGTCGGCTGTCCCAGTGACAGGGTTCAGAACGGCAATTTTGGAGCCTGCCTGATGCTTAAACCGGAACTGGTTGCTGGAATTCTGAAAAAGATGAAAAGCAGAACAAGACTACCTGTGACAGTGAAACACCGTATAGGTGTCAATGGAAAGGAGACGTATGAAGATATGAAAGAATTTGTAAGCATCGTTTCTGCATCCGGATGCGACAGATTTATCATACATGCGAGAATTGCAGTTCTTGGCGGACTCAGCACAAAGGAAAACAGGACAATTCCTCCGCTCCGGTATCAGGATGTATACAGACTCAAGGAAGAATTTCCTCATCTGAAAATTGAGATTAATGGAGGTATCAAGGACTGGGCGAATGCTGCAGAACATCTGAAAAAAACAGACGGTGTAATGATTGGCCGTTCAGCATATGAAGACACTTATCTTTTTGCCAGTGCAGATCAGAAAATCTTTAATTCCAGGGAAAATATTCTCAGCAGAAAGCAGCTGCTTTACAGCATTGTCCCGTACATGGAAAATATGATGAGGAACGGCATTCCTGCACGAAAAATTCTTACACATACCCTGAATCTTTTTTCCGGTCTGCCTGGTGCAAGAAAATACAGGCAGTATCTTTCCGAGAATATGCCGAGGATTGCAGATGGGATAGTTTTAATTACAGAAGCATTAAAATTGGTGGAGGAAGGATAAGGAGATTTCAGCAGGGAAGCCGGTTTATTTATCCAGTCCATATTTTTGCAGAAGTTCTTTGAAAAGACCGAATCCTTCCAGATCAAGATTGTTTATTTTATAATGAAGTTCATACCGTAAATAATGATTCAGCATCGTTCTGTCGAGATTTTTTTCCTCGTTTACGATATCGTCTATATGCGAAAGTCCATATTCAAGCGAATTGAGAAAAATGGAATCGCTTGCCGGATTTTCCTTAGGATATGCCCAGAAAGCAAAGCAGAATGATTTTCCCGTGAACTGATGCCAGAAAGAGGCCAGATCATGCGCCTCATACTTTTCCGGATTCCAGTCTGCACGAAGTGCATTATCTCCGAAAAGAAGATGATGTCCATCTCCCTGATGGATCATTTCCTGTATTTTTTCAGGGAGTGTGGGTTCTGTTTCAGGAAGTCTGCCTTCGGTTTCTGCAATGAGTATTCTTAAAAGAGCGACACTGCTCCTGGAACCGTGATCTGTATATATTTTTTCAGTATTTTTCATTTTGCGGTTTCTGAAAAACAGAATAGATCTGACTTTTTCTGCTGCAGCCACTCCCACGCAGGTTGTGTAGGAAAGACCTCTGTTTCGTATGCATTCCACAGAAGAAATCAGTGCGGTGTCGAGTTTCCCTTCCAGAAGGAGATCTTTCAGAACTGATGGATTTTCATAGACAAGACTGTGCTCTCCCGACTTTTCTATTCCGAAAGTCAGAGGTCTTGCATTGCTGTGTTTGACCAGTCCTATTCTCATGGCTTTACAATGTGGCGGAAGCCTACGGCAATCAGCGAGGGACTCTGCATTTCAGGAATATTCCCTGAGATCGCATCCTGGATTGTGATATGAGATATTTTTTTTTCATTTCTGCCGAGATTTGAAGCTATAATGATATTTTCATTCAGAGGAATTCCTTTTGAATGAAGTTTTTCTGCGATTTTCTGCAGCTGTCCCGATCCCATGAATATGATATGACCGTCTGTCAGAGGAGTCTCATTCTCGCTGATTTCTTTGTCCCAGTATCCGCTCCAGAAAGAAAGGTTCCTAGTGAGAGTTCTGTGAGTCAGAGAGTCGTTCAGTTCTTCACAGAGAAGCTGAGGACTCGAAATTCCCGGGATAATGGAAGTGCGGACATTCCTTTCAGAAAGATATTCAATTTCTTCAGAGCTTCTTGCAAAAAAGGAAGCATCTCCCGCCTTCAGTCTGACTGTCTTTTTTCCTGAAGAAACATAATGAAAAAGCATTTCATTGATCTCAGACTGTTTTTTTATATGATGGCCTTTCTGTTTCCCTACATGAATCCATTCTGCCTGAGAAAAATTCGGATGAAGAGAATCCAGAAACATATCGTGCAGAATGACTTCTGACTGAGAAAGAATAGACACTGCGTCCATTGTCAGATGACCGATATCCCCCGGTCCTCCTCCGATAAGATATACCGTGTTTTCCTGAAACCGTTTAATATGACTGAACTGCATTTCTTTTCCGGATCATTTCACCGATTTCATCATTCAAGGTTTCCAGACTCATTTTTGCTTCAAGAGTTTCTCTGATTTTTTTTGCACCGCCCGGTGATCTGCCGTATGTGGATATGAAAATAGTAAAGTTGTCATAGATCAGAGAGGATGCCGATATGAAATCGGAATCCAGAGGTCTGTCTACAAAATTGATCAGTTTCTTTTTTTCTTCCGCTTCGGTTCTGATTTTTTTTCTCTCCGTCTCATCATTGATTCCGCAGTAGATGATGTCAAAATTCTGCATATCTCCATACGAATATTTTCTCTCGATCAGATGAAATTTTTCATTATTTTTAAATATAGGCAGGAATGAGTCTGAGATCACTGTAATCTGCATATCCAGTGACAGAAGCGTCTTCAGTTTTTCCGCACAGGCATTCCCGGCACCGATGAGGAGAATTGATTTTTCAGTCACATCCATCATCATCGGGAGGTATTTTTTTCCGGAAAGATCAGCCAATCAGACAATTTCCTTCTTACGGATGATTCCTGCCCCGGATGTATTGTTTGTTCCTTCATCTATAATGATAAAAGATCCCATCGGTCTGTTCACTGCATAATCATCAAAAACTATCGGCTTGGAGGTTTTAATCACTACTCTGGCGATTTCATTCAGTTCCAGAGTTTCGCCCCCTTCTGTTCTTTTCAGATGGTTTGTATCGAGTTTGTAAAGGATTTCCTTGATGATGCATTTGCAGGAAGCAGTCGTGTGCTGAAGAAGATATTTTCCGTTTACGTTCAGAGGTTTTGTATCCATCCAGCAGACATAAGTTTCGAATTCCTGCTCTGCGGCAGGCAGGTCGCCTGATGCAATAATGTCACCTCGGCTGATGTCGAGTTCTTCGTTCAGAAGAATGGAAACGGAAAGGGGAGGGTATGCTTCCTCAATCTCTCCCTCAAAAGTTTCAATTGACTTTATTGTTCCCTTCTGACCGTTTGGAAATACAGTAATTTTGTCGCCTTTTTTGAATATTCCGCTTGCGACAGTTCCGGCATATCCCCTGTAATCATGATATTCATTGCTCATCGGACGGATCACCCACTGAACGGGAAAACGGGGCAGTTTCAGATTCATATCTTCAAATACCTGAATGTTTTCCAGAAGTTCGAGAAGAGTCTCTCCTTTGTACCAGGGAGTAGACTTCGATCTTTCCACGACGTTGTCTCCGTTCAGAGCACTGATAGGAATAAATCTTACGTCAGGAATATTCAGTCGGCTTGCAAATTCAAAATAATGCTTCTGTATGTCATTGTATATCGTTTCGGAAAAATCCACCAGATCCATCTTGTTGATGCAGATCACAAGGTGAGGAATCCCGATCATTGCAGTCAGAAATGAATGGCGCAGAGTCTGCTCTATCACTCCCTTTCTAGCATCGATGAGTATGACAGCAAGATCGGCTGTAGATGCGCCTGTCACCATATTTCTTGTATACTGTATGTGTCCTGGAGTATCTGCAATGATGAATTTTCTTTTCGGTGTGGCAAAATATTTATAAGCCACATCGATTGTAATTCCCTGTTCTCTTTCTGCCTTCAGTCCGTCTGTGAGGAGAGCAAGATTTGTATATCCGTCTCCTCTTCTTTCCGAACTGGCCTGAATTGCTTCGAGCTGATCTTCAAATATGGACTTGCTGTCATAGAGCAGTCTTCCGATCAGTGTGCTTTTTCCGTCATCCACGCTCCCCGCTGTGATGAAGCGGAGCATATCCATGCTCAGATACTGTCTGTTGTCCACTAGAAATATCCCTCTTTTTTTCTTTCTTCCATTGCAGCTTCCGATCTTTTGTCATCCGCTCTTCCGCCGCGTTCAGTAACACGGGCACTTGCCACTTCCTGTATGATTTCTTCAAGTGAATCTGCAGAAGAAAGTACTGCACCTGTGCAGGTCATGTCTCCTACAGTTCTGAATCTCACCTGCATATTTTCCACTTTTTCCTCAGGATCATTTTTCAGATATTCTGAAAGAGGCACAAGCATTCCGTCTCTGTAAAAGCAGTCTCTTCTGTGAGTAAAGTAGATTTCGGGAATTTCCAGACCTTCCATTAAAATATATTGCCATACATCCATTTCAGTCCAGTTGCTGATCGGAAATGCGCGAATGCTTTCGCCTTTACGGATTTTTCCGTTGTACAGATTCCAGAGTTCAGGTCTCTGTTTTTTCGGATCCCATTGTCCAAACTCGTCACGGAAGGAAAAAATTCTTTCCTTTGCTCTCGCCTTTTCTTCATCTCTTCTTGCACCGCCAAAAGCTGCATCAAACTTGAATTCTTCGAGTGCATCCAGCAGTGTGACTGTCTGAAGTTTGTTTCTGCTGGCATTTCTGCCTTTCTCTTCCACTGCTTTTCCCTGATCTATTGAATCCTGAACATACCTAACAATCAGTTTTTCACCTGTTTTGGCAATCAGTCTGTCACGGAATTCTATTGTTTCCGGAAAATTGTGACCGGTATCAATGTGCAGAAGAGGGAAGGGAAATTTTGCAGGACGGAATGCTTTTTCTGCAATCCGAACAAGAGTGATGGAGTCCTTGCCTCCCGAAAAAAGAAGTACAGGTTTTTCACACTGAGCTGCAACTTCTCTCATGATGTAAATCGCTTCTGCTTCCAGCTGCTTTAAATGTGTAGAGTGATATTTCATTTTTTATTCCGTATGATTTGTCCGTCTGAAATATGAAGTCCGCATTCTTTTGTTTCAGGATTTTCCCACCACCATCTGCCGGCACGGATATTTTCTCCTTCCAGAACTGCTCTTGTGCAGGGAGCGCATCCTATGCTCGGAAAATTCTGATCGTGGAGAGGATTGTAAGGAACTTTATTTTCTTTGATATAAGCCAGTGTTTTTTCCCAGGTCCAGTCGATGAGAGGATTGATTTTGACTGTCTGGTATTTTTCATCCCATTCTGCGAAATTCATCTGAGTTCTTGTAACTGACTGTTCCCTGCGAAGCCCTGTGATCCAGAGTCTTGCACCGTTCAATGCTCTTTCCAGGGGTTCCAGTTTTCTCACTGCACAGCAGAGCTTGCGGTTTTCCACGCTTGCATAAAAAAGATTGATCCCCTTTTCCTTTACCATATCCTCTGTCTTCTCTGCATCCGGAAAATACACTTCAATCTTTATACTGTATCTTCTTTCTGTCTTTTCAATCAGATCATATGTTTCATAAAAAAGCCGGCCAGTGTCCAAGGTGATGATTCTGAATGGATGACCTGATTTGACCAGAATGTCAGTAAGAACCTGATCCTCCGCCCCCATACTTGTTGCAAAAACGGCTGTCTTTTCAAATTCTTCCAGAAGGACAGGAAGAACGGAATCTCCTTCCTTTTTAAACTCAGCATTCAGACTCTGAATGAACTGTTCTATTTCCTCATTCATATTACATAGTCCTCCGAAAACACTCTGGCATCCCTGGGAACAAGATACACAGTTTCCTCGGCAGATATTTCCAGACGTTTGAACTCTTCATATGGCAGTTCTGCCTGAAGTTCTTCTCCGTTCAATCCTTTTAAATAGATTTTTACAATGAAACCTGCTGCATTGATATGGTGAATCACTGCTTCAATTGCATCGTCCTTGTCTTTTTTCCTGTGGATTTCCCATTCATGAGGACGGACATAAAATTTTGCATTGTCCGAATTGACTTCAGATCCAAGGTTGTTCGGGCTGACTTCCAGATTTCCGAGAAATCCTTTTCCTGCTTCCACTCTGCCATGAAAAATATTTACATTTCCTAAGAATTTAATTACAAATGAATTTGCCGGATTATGAAATATTTCATCCGGTCTGCCAATCTGCTGGAGTTTCCCCTGATGAAGAATCACGACTCTGTCTGAAACTTCAAATGCTTCTTCCTGATCATGAGTCACCATGATGGAGGTAACGTGAATTTCCTTGTGCAGATTGCGGAGCCATTTACGGAGATCCTTTCTTACATTTGCATCGAGGGCTCCAAACGGTTCGTCCAGAAGAAGCACTTTCGGTTTTGCAGCAAGAGCACGGGCAAGTGCCACTCTCTGTTTCTGTCCCCCCGAAAGCTGTGAAGGATAACGTTTCGCAAGTCCCTTTAGCTGGATCAGTTCCAGAAGTTCTTCCACGCGGATGCTGATTTCCTTTTTCCCTGCACCCCTTACTTTCAGTCCAAATCCTATATTTTCAGCAACAGTCATATGTCTGAACAGAGCATAGTGCTGAAATACAAATCCGATGTTTCTGTCCTGAACAGGAGTGCTGCTTGTGATTCCTGTAGCAAATCTGATTTCGCCGGAATCCATTGTCTCAAGGCCTGCAATGATTCTGAGCAGAGTCGTTTTCCCTGAACCGGACGGTCCGAGAAGAGAAACAAGCTCTCCTTCCGGAATGGAAAAATTCACATTCTCCAGCGCGCTGAAGCTTCCAAACTGTTTTGTGATATTATGTAATTCTATCATAATGATAAATAATCCCTATGCAGACCCTTGAAACTTTTGGACTGCGCTGCTTCTTTCAAGGCTTGCAGCCTTCTGCAGGCGGCAAGCACCGTGATCCGACCGCCTTTCGGCCCTGCTGTAAAAACTCTTAAACTGAATTCATACTAATAACCACAACATATCAGACTGATTTTCAGTCAAGAAATCTGTTATATTGGCAGTTAGATCTTATATATTGGACGATGACGGGCAAACCTCTTTCAAAGGACATTCCGCACAGTTCCGTATCCGTGCAGTGCAGTATTTTCGACCGAGGAAGATAAAATAAAGTGAAATGTCCATCCATTGTTCAGGCAGAAACTTTTTCATCAGATCTTTTTCAATTTTTACAGGATCTGTGTTTTCCGTGAGGTTCAGAATCTTGGAAATCCGTTTCACGTGAGTATCTACAACGATTCCTTCTGAAATAGAAAACAGTTCATTCAGAATGACATTTGCCGTTTTACGTCCGATCCCAGGAAAAGGAATGAGTTCCTCTATTGTATTTGGAAGAGTTCCTGCATATTCGTTCTGCAGTTTTTTGGCAAAGCCCGAAATAGACTTGGCTTTATTCCTGTAAAAGCCCGTGGAAAATATTAATTTTTCTATGGAAGGTGGGTCCGCTTCTGCAAACGATTTCAGTGTAGGGAATTTACGAAACAGTTCTGGCGTGACTAAATTGACTCTTTCATCTGTGCATTGTGCACTTAAGATGACTGCAATGACTAGTTCGTGGGGCTGGGAGTAATTTAAAGGACATCTGACCTCTCCAAACTCAGTTCGGAGAAGCTCAAATATCTGATTTGGTTCTACAGTCTTATTTTTTTTCTGCTTTCTTTGCGCTGGCAAAATTGCGACCGACTCTTTTTTTAGGAGCGATTGCAGAAAGAGATCCACCATTGTCTTTGATAGCGGCTTTGAGACCTTTTTTACGAAGAGTTCTCAGGGCTCTTGTAGAGATTTTTACTGTGACCCAACGGTTTTCATCTTCGAGAAAAATGTTCTTTTTTACGATATTGACTTTCCAGATTCTTCTGGTTTTCAGGTGGGAGTGAGAAACCGCATTTCCATACATTGTTCCTTTCCCTGTAACTACACATTTACGAGCCATATAAGTACCTTTTGCACCAGTTTTTTTCTGTCCATTGTACTGTCAATAAAAACCTTTGTGTACATTAAAAATCGAAACCAACCGGTCTCGGCCGATTTTTAGAATTCCGACACCCTGCTGATTTCGCTGGAGCAAACATTCACTTCGAGGCAAAAATTTTCCAAAGGATGCAAACTTGTACAGAAAAATTCAATTCTTGACACAATCCGAAAGATACTTGTACTATGGAAAATATGAATACTCTTGAGGCATATGAGAATCTGAAGAAGGTGAATTTTTCGGATGAGCAGTCCCGCGAAATCGTGAAGATGTTCGTGAAATACTATGAGGCTGAGCCGGCTAGCAAAAAGGATCTGAGAGATACAGAGTCAAATTTGAATCAGGATCTGAAGAATACAGAACTTCGGCTTCAGAAAGAGATCGAAGGAATCAAGAAAGAGACGCAGGACATTCGGCTCGAAATTAAGAATGTTGAACTGAAACTTTCGAAAGAAATTGAAGGAGTGAAACTGGAAATTCAGCATATCAAGGTCGATTTTATCCGTTGGCTGATCGGTGTGGCCATTGCTTCTCTCGGTCTGATTCTTACTGGAATCCGCTTCTTAAGATAATATCTTTTATTCCTATACTGCCGATTTTTGAATTCCAGAAACAACTGTCAAAATTAAAGTCGAAATTCTTAAGCACTCTTTATACTGTGCATTGGGATTTGTAAAAGGGAGACAGATAGATGGAATCTGCAGTTGAAATTTCTGTAAGAAGACTTGGTGAGGCTTACGAGAAAGCAATTACGATGAGCATTGAGGAAGAAAAGTTTCGTGATTTCGATCCTCTCTGGATAGATATCTGGCTGGATAAATGGAACAGGATGCCGGAGAAGATTCAAAACGCTTCTCAACTCGGACAGATTCATATTCAAGTTTACTGGGATCAGCATTTCCGGTTGTCTTCTTTCCCCAAAAAAATGTTTCCTAGTCTAGCGGATCTGCTCTGTTTTTTGCGTTATTCGGCGGATCAGAACAATGAATGGCTGTATCGGCGAATTTTCCCTCATAATATGAGCCTTTCGGAAACTCTGAGTTTTCATCAGGAACTGTGGGCTGTCTTTTTGACAGAGAGAAAGACAGTCGAACTTGAAGGATCTGTTTATATTGACATCGCGGATCTGCTTCAGGGACAGAGTGCATTTATCTGGGACGGCCACTGGGTGTTTGACGGTATTGTACTCGACAGATATCTGGACGGAGAAATTGACTATAACAGCTACTATGCTTCCCATTTCAGGACAGAAGAAGGTTCTCTGCGGTTCCAGAAATTTCAGAATTATATGAAGTCTATTGGGATGAATCGGGAAAAAACTTGGACTCTTTTTTCTCCGTCCGGCGAGAGAGTATATAAGATTATTTCCGTTGTCTCCTGGGACGGGAATTCGAACCGTGTTCTGCTGGAGAGCGAAAATGAGTTTCTGGACATTCATTCCTTTGGAAGCTGACTGGATATATTATAAGGATAATATGATTCATAAAATACTGATTTCACTGATTCTTGCTGTTCTTTCTTCCTGTGTGACTGTGGACAGAAGTTCCCAGGCTGTGAATCTGAATGCAGAAGATGCTAAAAAGAAAATGATACTGGAAAAATTTACTACCGCTGCAAACTGCATTGTTCAGTAATGGACTTCTTAGGGTTTTGTGCGGCATCTGTCTCGGTGATGACTGTACTGCTCTATTGTCAGACTTCCTATGCATAAACTGAAATATTCCATGAATAAAATATATTTTCTGAAATTTTTCTGTCTCGCGGGAAGTTACTTTTTTATAATGATATTATACATCTCCGCAGCTCTCTCCGCGCAGGAAACTTCTCCAGAAGAAAAGAATATGAATATGTCCGTCAGGATGACTACGGATCATAATTTCAGAGGATACAATTACAGTATGCTTGCAAGTCAGAGAAACAATACCTCTTATTCGTCGGTAAATTTTGTTCCTTCCGTCCAGCCTCAGTTTGTGTATTCTGCTCCTCTGAAAGGACTGAATTTTCTTTTCTGGGGAAACTTTTTTCTGAACAATCTGAACGACAGGGACAATGATCTGTTCATTCTTCAGGACGGTCCGGGAGAAAAGGAAAAATTTGTGAACGGGACGGTGCAGGATTTTTATCCGGGAAGGACGAGAAGATACAAGGAAAGAAACGGACTGACTCAGTATGACGGACTTTTTTACGGGATCTACTATGAATGGGATACAAAATATGGGAAATGGTCTGTCGGCACCTGGATGTGGAACAATGTGAACCGTCTCGGAAAATACTCCTGGCAGGAATATTTTTTATGGTATGAATTTCCAGTTCTGAAAACAGTCAACCCTAAGCTGCAGTTTTATTTCAATACATCATTTGACAGCGGGGGATCTTCTTCCACTCCTCTCGGCACCACTAACGGCCAGAACTATCTCTACTATGAAATGAGTCATTCTTTCTGCACAGACTGTCCTTTTCAGATCGTTCCCAAGTTTCAGATCGGTTATGTTTCCAATAATGACAATCAGAACAGACGCTCCGGAATATCCAATATCATTAATTCATTAAAATTTATATATCATGGATTTGATCTCACTCTGAATGTTCTCTACAGACCGGATCCGATACTGTATGATACCTCCGACTCTGTCCGTTCAGATTCAAGGCTTCCTGATCCTTCCCGTCAGTACGGATCAATCGACAGAGCAGTGTATCGGCAGCTTTCAGGGATGTATCCGAAAGAGATCGCGGACTGGATGTTTTATCAGACGGGAAATCAGTCCATTCCTAAGGCAATATATTATATTACAACCGGATATTCCTGGGAGTTCTGATATGGAGGGACAGATGATTTCGGGACTGAATAAAAATACACTGGAAATTCTGGACAGTATTCTCTTTGTTTTTCACAATCTCATTATTTTTGTGAATCTTTTCGGATGGATGATTCCTTTCCTCCGAAAAACACAGAGGCTGCTGATTTCACTGACTGCATTTTCCTGGTTCGTGATCGGATTTTTCTACGGATTCGGATACTGCATTGTCACTGACATGCATTATCAGGTTCTTTACGCACTTGGAAAGACAGATCTTCCCAATTCCTATATCAAGTATCTTCTGGACAAAATATTCGGAACGGATCTGAATGCTTTGTATGTGGACATAGGAAC
>DAORDI010000065.1:0-22128 GCA_035345895.1 Leptospiraceae bacterium | reverse complement strand
ACATCCTCTCTTGCTTCAGGAACCGTCTGCGGAAGAAGCTTCAGCTATTAGGGGTTAAAAGAATTTTCCAAGGAATTTTTCCAGGATAGGATTTACAATATCCGGCCTTTCAATCGGACTCAGATGTCCTGCATTTTCTATGATATGGAACTCCGATCCGGGAATTTTATCCGACATAAGTTTCATTCCTTCTTTGGGAGTGATCAGATCCTGAGCTCCTGCCAGAACGAGTGTAGGAACTCCTATTTTTGAAAGCAGGGCTTCGGAATCCATTCTGCCCTGGAGGGCAATGACTTGAGAGGAAAGGCCCTCTGCAGTATTCTCCGCTGCGATCGAAAACAGAAAATCCATCAGACTCTGATTCCTGCGGGTGGATTCAGAGCACATATCCGGAATGAACATTTTCAGAAAAGGGTCTGCCCCGTTTTCCCGGATAAATTTTACTGTCCCTGCACGTTTGAGTTTCACTGGATTCGGATCCGCTTCTGCTCTTGTATCCATCAAGACAAGACCTGCCAGCCTTTCCGGAATCCTGTCTGCAATCCTCATTGCGACATAACCGCCCATAGACAGCCCCACGGGGACAATCTTTTCGTAATCTGCAAGACTTTCTATCACTCTGTCTGCCATATCCTCCACGGTAAATACCGTCTCTTTAGAAAACTGGCCTGCACCGGGAAGATCTGGAAACTGGACATTGTACTTATCTTGAAAGTAAAACTGTTCCTTCCACATTTTGTGAGTCAGGGGAAAGCCATGGAGAAAAACGATTTTTATATTTCGATTCATCATTGAATATTCAGAATCAACAGCTGATGTAAAAAGTCAATCCACCTTTCTCAGAGCATTGTTTCCGATATCCGCAATGTACAATTTTGTACCGTCGCTTGTCAGCATTGCAGGTGCACTCAATCTTCCTGTCCCGTAATTTCCGTCCACAAATCCGGAAGTGCTCATTGTTCCCGCAAAACTGTTTACGGACATTGTGGACAGAGTAACTTTTCGAATGATATGATTGTTTGCTTCTGCAAAATAGAGATTTGTTCCATCTGAAATGATGCCGTCCACAACGTTTATCCTGGCGGACGTACCTATTCCATCTGTAACTGTACATACAACTGTCGGCGGAGCAGATCCTGCAATCGTAGTAATGACACCTGCAGCGGTAATTTTCCGAATTGCGCAGTTCCCCTGATCTCCAAGGAACAGATCAGTTCCGTCGGTTGCCAGTCCTCCGGAAAACCCTCCGCTGTCCTGGACTTTCGCTGCAGTACCTGTTCCATCCAGATAGCCTGCAGTTCCGTTTCCGACAAAATTGGAAATAGTATTGGTGGACAGATCTATTTTTTTAACTGCACCAATCGTTCCGATGTAGAGACAGTTGTTTAAGGCAGTCATTCCATACGGGCCCGACAGACCTGACTGAAGAGTTGTTACAGAATTTCCAGTGATATCCAGTTTTCGAATATTTCCTCCCGAATACTCTGCCACATAAAGATAACCGCCATAGTATATGAGATTCTGGGGTGAATTGAATGTGGATCCGGTTAAAGTTCCATTTGAACTGCCGGGAACACCTGACTGCCCTGCAAGCAGACTTGTACTTCCTGAAGCAAGATCATATTTTAAAATTGTATGGTTTGTTGCAACAGCCAAGTAGAGTGATGAACCGTCAGTTGTAATTCCGTTCAGGCCGGCATAGAATGCACCGCTGCTGATTGTACTCAGATTCCCGGTCAGATTCAGTGTATTGATAATTGTTCCCCCGACAAGCGCTCCGTACTGATTTCCAGTACTGCAGGCAATGTCAACATTGGAAACATTGGCAGTCACTGTTCCTGAAGAATTTGTAACTGAGCAGTTCTGCCCGCTCGGATAAGAGGATACACTTACAGTATATGCAGATCCGGAATTCAATTTTGAACTGAATGCATATGTGCCGTCTGCACTGAAACTTTCCGCAGTTCCGTTCAGTGAAAGAAAAAGAGTACCGTTCAGTCCGGAAACAGTCCCTCCTACAGAAAAAGAGGAAGATGCCAGTGAAGAAACTGCCGACACTGATTTTGCAGATGTATCCATAAAGAATTTCAGCTTAGGACTTCTGTCTACGCCGCATTTCATAAAAAGAAATGTGAGCAGAATGCAGAATATCGGTCTCATATTTAAGTTATGGCAGATACTGACAACAGTGTCAATAACTTTTCATTTTATGTCTTTAATAGGAAGTTCAATTGAAATGCAGACCAGCTCCTTTGATAAGGCATCCAGACTGTTCTTCAGGTTGAATGCACTGACTTTTCCCTGAAACCGTTTAACTGTCTTCTGCACCTGAGTGAGACCGAGTCCAAAATCCAATGTACCGTAATGTTCCTGAACAATTTTTGAGATTCTGAAAAACGGTTCAAAAATCAGATTCTGATAGTCCTGACTGATTCCCACCGGTTCATTTTCTCTGACTTCAGGATGACTGAGAAAGCTGACAGTAAGATATGAGCTTTTCTGAATTTCGTAAAGCACATAGACGGAAGTTTCCGGTTTGGAAAACTTCATTGCATTGATCAGTATTTCCTTCACTGCATTTCCAAAAAAATCAGAATTCAGACTGACCCACTGTGCATCATTCAGTTTCGAATTTTTCCCTGTCTTAATCGAATGATTTTTAAGTAATGCCAGTGAAGACAGTGAATCGGCGGTTTTTTCAATCAGTTCTGCAATGTCCTTCAGGCTGACTGAGATGGTCTTGACAGGGTTTCGGATAATATAGTCAATTTCAGCCAGAACGTTCGTAAGTTTTTCAGAGATCTTAGTATTTTCAAAAAGAAGATTTATGATATCTTTGGATATTTCATAATGATCTTCCTTTTCAACTGCGGTCTGTTTTATCAGCTGTATAAGAGAGGTCAGAAGTCCTATTCCTGCCCCCTGAACGAGATTCGTATTCAGGCTTCCGATCAGGTCGCTTTCCACCTTCTCGGTATCTCTTTTGATGATTGATTCCTTCCAGAGATTCCAGTTCAGCTGGTTTTCGATCCGAAGTTCTCTTTCCCTTTCCAGAGAGGACTGCAGTCTTCTGTATTCTGCAAATTCATAAGCATGATAAAGGCGGGATACGATTTCATCCTGATTGAACGGTTTTGTTATATAATCATATACACCGTATTTCATCAGACCTGCTGCAGTCTTTGCATCATTCTCAGAAGTCAGAACGACGAATACAGGATTTATATTAAGTGCGCTTACTTTTTCTATGACTTGTTTCCCGCTCATTCCCGGCATATTCAGATCCGTGACAAATACAGGAGAGGGATTCTCCTTGAATGCAGAAATGGCAGATCCAGGATCAGTAAAATCTTTTACAGTATAGCCCTCCTTTTCCAGGACAGCTTTCAGAAGAGAAGTACTGAGCCTGTCATCATCGAGAATAAATATTTCTCTTGTATTCATATCATTCCTGAAAGTCAAGGCGGGCGAGACTGATTCCAGTATAGTAATAGGAAAGAATTTCTCTGTAGTCAAAGCCCTTCAGTGACATTCCGTGTGCTCCCCATTGACTCATTCCTACTCCGTGACCGAACCCCTTACCCTTGAAATAAATACCGTTTTCATTCTTTTCAATTTCAAATCTCAGAGATTTCAGCCGGCCAAACCCGATCATTCTTCTGAAATCCTGACCCTTGATTTCTGTCTTTGAATTTGATCCGACAACTTCAATTGTATCCGCTCTGCCGGAAGGAGTATCTGTAATTTTTCGAATATCCCGTATTTCTCCCAGATTCAATGGGCCAAGTTTTTTGCTCACAGAATCCCAGTTTTCCGAAAGGGACCATTCCATCTTATTTCCCAGATCACAGTATTCCGATTCTCTGGGAACGGCATACTCAAGTTTCTGCCCCCAGACTTCTTCAGCAGATGCAGTTTTTCCTCCGCTGTGACTGTGATAATATGCGACAATGGGCTTTCCCGAATGAATGAGTACCTGATTTTTCGTTGCATTGACAGCATTTGTTGTTCTGGAATTTTCCTGTCTGATTCCCAGATACATCTGGGAGCTTACATCTGCCTCCATATCAAACTCTCTGTCTCTGTTCTGAAGCATCTGATACACTGCATAAGTCCTTGCAGCCACAGACTGAGTCTTCAGCGCCTCCTCGTGCCAGCCTGCAGGCATTTCAGAAGGGACTACGGACAGAAGATAACTTTCAATAGGGAGAACATTTACTGCATAATATCCGCCGCTCAGTATAGGTACAATTTTCAGAGAACCGCGGTATGTTCTGTCCTTGAATCTGAATTTCTCATCTGAAAACTGCAGCTTCAGTTCTGAAGAGAGATTCTCCTTGTAATGCTCTTTTAATGAAAATCGATTCTCAAATACCCTGTCAAATCCTGCACTTTCTGCATGAATGCTTCGGTCGCTGAATACTTCAATTTCATCAGTAAACTTTGCCAGTTTAATTCTGACTGCAGAAGGAATTTTTTCCCGAAACTCAGCGGTATCCTTTTTGAAGATTGTACATGCTCCTGCAAAAATGGAAAAATATGCAAGTCCGCATCCGCATAAAATCTTTCTGGTTCTGCCTTTCAATAAACTCATCACTCATATTCTCCTTATAAGTCTTATTCTGCCGGACGGGCTAAGCATCACAGCTGCTTTGTATTACAGTCTTTCGAGGAAAGCGACAGATTCCAGATGCGGTGTATTCGGATAAGGATCTGTAATCAGGATGCTCTTCAGACGGTATGAAGTCTTTAGAATTTCCAGGTCAGTTTCCTGAGAATAGGGGTTGCAGGATATATAAAAAATATGCTTCGGCTTCAGCTCCAGCAGAAGATCAGCCATTGAAGTTCCGATTCCTGCTCTGGGAGGATCCAGAAAAACTGCTGACCCTGAAATATCTGCAAAAGAATTAATTTTCTCCCGTATGGAAAACAGATCCATCTGCCTGAAAAGAATCTTTTTCTCCGGATATATCTTAATTACATTCTGTTCTGCCAGTCTGACAGAGTCGGCAGAAATGTCGAATCCGACTGCAGTTTCAAAATACTCTGCAAAGACGATGCTGAAAAGCCCTGTCCCGCAGAAAAAATCAGCCATCATTTTTCTGTCCTCAATATTCAAGAGTTCCTTCTCAATGAAAGACAGAATCGGATAAAAACCCTTCAGATTCGGCTGAAAAAAGGAATTGAAAGGAATATCCGCATTTTTGCCGAGAATATTTTCCGTAAAAAGACTTCGCCCCTTAATGACAGAGTATTCTCCGTCGGCAGAAACTTCGGACTTTTTACGGTTAAAGCAGAATATTACACTGTCTGAACTGATACTGGCTGCTTTTTCCCTGAATAATTTCTCCTCATATGTATCTCTGAAGTCCTCAGTGAACGTAAAGACTGTCATTGTTTCCTTTCTGTCGGAATCTGTTCTGAGAGTAATGTATTTCAGAAAGCCTGTCTCTTTTTTTCTGTCGTATGCAAGTCCTGCCGGAACAATATTTCTGCATTCAGAAAGTATTCTGTCTGCTTCTTCCGACTGCAGCTCACAGGAACTTACGTCAATGATATTTCTGAAATTTCCTTCCTGTCTCAGGCCTATCTTTTCAGGGAAGACAGCGAAATCCATTCTGTTTCTGTACCTGTACTGAACTTCAGCCGGGACAAGAATCGGACTGACGTCAAAATTCCGGATATAATATTCAGTATGAGGAGCTGTCTTGATTCTGAACTGTTCCGCATACTCCAGATGCTGAGCCTTGCACCCGCCGCATTTTCTGAAGTACCTGCATCTGGAAATATCCGGCTCTGCTGATTCCACAGAGATAACCCTGTTCCAGCCTCTTTTCGGCTCAAATTCCACCTCATCTCCGATATTCAGATAAGGAATGGAATACGTTCTTCCCTCAAAAGGAACGGCAGAATTCAGATCAGGCAGAACAGATGAGGCCCTGGCTTTTATGATCTTCATTGGTTCAGAATTTCTAATTTTACTTCACTCAGAGATTCCAGACTTCCGGTTTTCAGAAGTGCCTGAAGAGTGTGTTTTTCAGAAAGAGTAATGAATTCATTTTCCATCAGCTGGTTCAGAATCTCCACAACAAGCTCATACTCCAGACCGAACAGTTCAGAATAAATCCACTGAATGGAAAGTTTCTGTCCGGTTCTTTTATGGTAACGCAGAAAGGACATACTGATATCTTCGATTTCAGCCCTTCTCTTGACTAAGGGTCCCATTGTTTCCAGCACAAAAAAGATCTCGAATTCATCCTTGAAAAGCTCAAGCATATGCCCGTATATTTTAGGTGAAACCAGAGGGATATTATATATATTGTCTTCGAGTGCAAGGAAAAGATTTCGTTCGTCATCTTCACTCAGATTTGTAAACTTTGTAAACTGAGAAATGACTTCAGGTGAAAGGATCATCAGAAACTGAGCAGCAAGTTTGTATTCATGTACATCTCTCACAAGAAACACGATGATGGAACAGAGACGTTCCTGACTCATCAGTTTCCAGAATGCGCTGGATTTTACTGCAAAATAATTCACTGCAGCCTTCCGTCTGTCCACCATCTTCTGTATGTTTACAAAGTTTTCATAATCCTTTGCAAGAATTCTGTACAGGATTTCATTGGACATTTTTTCTGCAATCTGTCTTGTTTCTTCGGGTTCGGATATGCTGAAAAAGTATCTGATCAGATCCAGGGCTGCTTCCGATTTTGAAGCAAAAATATCGAGTATAGCGGGCTGACACTGAGTAAATGCAGAAATTGCCACACTGAATGTATTGGAACCTTCCATAAATTCATCCAGTTTTTTTCTGGCAATGCAGAGACTCTCCAAATTCCCAAGCCAGGTATTGTAACTCAGTACAGATTTACAGTTTCCTATGCAGGATTCATACAGACCTGTATCCAGAAAACATTTTCCCTGAGCTTTAGAATTTGACTGATTCAAATTATTCCTGCACCAGCTCCCCGCATTCTCTCATTTCAGGAGCGTAGGGATTTTTTACATCATCACCTTTTGCAAGCCAGAATTTTTTTTCCATTGGACAATAAAATTTCCTGTATCCAGAACTGATCTCTTCCGCTTTCAGCGTTGAATACAGCTTTTCAGAAAAAACGGATATGCTTCCTGCAGTTTCAGACTGATTTGCTGATTCAAGAACCGCAAGCATTTCAGAGAAAGATTTTTTTAATGAATCCTTGTCTGCGGATATGGATGCTTTTCTTACAGCCTCTTTCAAACCGGTCAAATCTGGTTTCGCATTTCCTTGAGCCAGAAAAAGTTCATACACTTTTTTATTTTCCTCCAGAACATTGGAAACCAGTTTTAAATTGTTTTCAGACTGCGTCTTAGAGCAGGAAAGAAAAAAAATGAATACAAATAATAAGTACAGTCTAGTCATTTTACCCTCTTACTTATTTTCGGCGATAGGTCAGTATAAATAAACAGTGTAATCCGAATAATACCGTGCTTATTTTCTATTCAGTTTGTCACTTATTTAAACTAATACTGCTTTTGGATTTATTCTAAAATATAAGAATCCGGCTAAAAATCCATACTATTTTATCCTAAACTAAAAAACTGTCCTCTTTTTGTTTATATTCAGCATAATTATCAACTGTACAGTGTGGCATGAATATTGCTTAAGAGGGTCGTAAGGGAGATTCCCGATGATAGAACTCAAATATGGTACAAGACGGGTTATTTCTTTCAGAGGTGCGAAGAAAGTAGTCGGCGGACTGACCGAACAGAACAAGATTCATGTCCTCCTGCACATCAGCAAGGAACTGGCAAAAGTTGACAGAGAAGAAGATCTGTTCAGGGCAGTATGCAGTCTGTGCAAGGAGATTTTTGAGTGCGACAATATTACTCTTCGTTTATGGAACGGGGAAAAACTGCATCCTGCGTCCTTTATTGTGGAGACCGTCCCGGAAAAAAGAGCACTTCTGCCTGAGGAAGGGTATTCAGGCAAAACATTTACAGAACAAAAATCAAATCTGATCTATAATCTTGAAGACACTGATTATATTGATGAGGGAGAGAAAACCAGATGCGTAATCTGCGTCCCTATCACTAACAGAGAAGAAAAACTGGGAACAATCTCAGTCGAAAGCAATACTGAATTTTTCTACAAAGAAGATGATCTGGAGATTCTGGAAGCATTAGGGTCACAGCTGGCTCTTGCACTGACGAACGTCAGACTCATCGAAGGAATGATGGAAGCAAGAAAAAGAGAAGCGGTTGTTCTTTCTCAGCTGGAATGGGATCTGAAAATGGGCAGAAAAGTGCAGAGTCAGATTATTCAGAGCAGCATTGCTCCCTGGAACGGAATCAATTTTGCAAGTTTCTATGAACCGATGACTGAAGTAAGCGGGGATTATTTCGGAATTGTAAAGACAGGCAACTCTCTTACATTCATTTCAGCAGATGTTTCCGGACATGGGATTCCGGCAGCTCTTGTCACAATGGCAATTCATTCCTATTTTCAAAGATCTGTCGCACAGGGGATGGGTCTTCCTGAAATTATGGAATATTTGGGAAAGTCCCTGAAACCGCAGCTCCCGGAATCTACCTATTTTACTGCTTTTATCATCAGAATTCATTCAGATTATACGTTTTCTTATATTAACGGAGGTCATCAGACTCCGCTGTATTTCGAAGCGACAGGCGAAACAGGCGAGCTGGACTCTGACGGACCTCCCCTGGGGATACTGGATGTCACCAAAAGTGATTATTCTGAAAAATTCGGGAAATTCAATTCGGGAGATGCTCTCCTTCTTCTCACAGACGGTTTTCCTGAACAGAAAAATCTGGAAAGAGAAGAGTTCAGTCTTGCATCCATGAGAAAGATATTTCTGGATGAAAAATATTCTCAGCTCAGAGAAAAAGGAAAATTCAATCCGGAAGAAAGCATAGCAGGAATGCTTAAGACATGGAATGATTTTAAAGGAGAGGCTCCGAAAGGGGATGATCTTTCCATGATCCTTCTTTACTGCAATCCCTCATTCAACAAGGCACAGACTCTTTTCAGAAGCAGCAAGACTGCACTGAAAGAGGGAGATCACGAGAAAACATACGAACTCGCATTGAGTGCCTACAATGAAGATCCTTCATTTTCAGATAATCTTCTGTTTTTGGCAAAAATGTATTTTAATGATAAAAGATATATGGAATCATGTAAGTATCTTTCTGAATACATTCAGACCAGCGGGGAAGACACAGCCCAGATCCATTATATGCTCGGCAAGGCTCTGTTTTACGCAGAACGGTATGAGGAGGCGAAAATTTCACTCAGAAAGTCGATATCCTGCGATCATACATACGTAAAATCGAATCTTTTCCTGGCGAAATGCTATCTGAAGGAAAAGGCTTATACAAAGGCAATCAGAACAATTGAGAGAGGTCTGAAGAGTGCTCCAAATGATGAGCATCTTCTGAATTCTCTCGAAAGGCTGAATAAAAAATACGGACAGGGAGTTCCAAAATGAAAAAACTTTTTATCATTCTGATTATATCGCAGTTTCAGCTCTTCAATACTTCTGTTCATGCACAGACGGCACCCGGTGAGCAGAAAGATACACCGGAATACAAAATGATGGAGATGAGAGCAGAACTCGATTCTTTGAAAAAAAGCAATATGGAAAATGCTGCAAAAATCAAGGCAGAAGCAGAACAGAGCAGAAAGTCTGCCGATATGCTCTGGGTCACCCTCTGTGCAGCTCTCGTTTTTTTTATGCAGGCCGGATTTGCTCTTGTTGAAGCAGGTTTCACAAGACAGAAGAATACAGTGAATATTTTAATGAAAAATATCACAGATTTTACCTGCGGATCAATCATATTCTGGCTGATTGGATTCGGATTTATGTTCGGGATAGGAGCAGCTGGATTTATTCCGGAATTCTTTGATTCATCCGGCAGTCCCAAAGGAGAGCTTTTTGCATTCCTGCTGTTTCAGTCTGTTTTTGCAGGAACAGCCACTACTATAGTTTCAGGAGCAATGGCTGAAAGAACTAAGTTTGTATCTTATATCATATTTTCTGTAATTATGACAGGCCTTATATATCCTATATTCGGAAACTTTGCATGGAAAGGGCTTTTTCCAGGAAACGAAAAAGGCATCCTGGAATCAATGGGCTTCATCGACTTTGCAGGCTCAACTGTAGTGCATTCCATCGGTGCATGGGCCGGACTTGCTGGAACACTTCTGCTTGGACCGCGTCTGGAAAGATATCACGACAATAAAATCGAGCCGATTTTCGGACACAATATGAGTCTTGCTGCACTCGGGGTTTTTATTCTTTGGTTCGGATGGTTTGGATTCAACCCGGGAAGCACTGGCTCAATTCAAGGGAGTTCTTTTCCTGTGATTGCTGTCACTACAAATCTGTCTGCATCAGCAGGAGCAATCAGTGCAATGATTTTTTCATGGATTGTATTTAAACTTCCTGATATGGGAATCACATTGAACGGAATTCTCGGCGGTCTTGTTGCAGTGACTGCCGGGTGCAATAATATAAATCCTTTTTCTGCCATTCTGATAGGATTCATTGCCGGTCTGCTTGTCGTAGGAGGAGTGATTCTTCTGGACAGACTCAAAATTGACGATCCTGTCGGGGCAGTCTCAGTGCATGGTCTCTGCGGTTTATGGGGAACTGTGGCAGTCGGGTTCTTTGCGAATCCTGCATATGGCGGAAATCCTGAAGTAAAAGGACTGTTCTTCGGAGGATCGTTCAAACTGCTTGGAGTTCAGCTTCTGGGAGCAGGGCTTGCATTTGCAGTTTCATTTGGACTCGGACTGCTTGTCTTCCTAGCACTGAAATATACAATTGGACTGCGTGTTTCCAAGGATGAGGAGATCATCGGTCTGGACGTGCTGGAACATGGAAATGAAGCATACCCAAATTCAAAATAGTGTATAATTGAGACCGAACCAATAGGTTCTTTTCTCAACGGCAGGTGTTCCGTCGGAAATATCCTTTCCGCCGGCATTGCTGATCATTGGATATAAATTGCCGTTCCCGAATGCATTTTTAATGACGGCAAACATCTCCAAATTCTCCAGCATTCTGAAATTTATGCTGAAATTTGCGAGCTGATTTCCGTCCACTCTCTGATTTCGCGGAGAATACCAGGAAGGGTAGTAGAGAAAAGTCAGACCCAGTGTGAGTTTTTCAGATGCGAAATAAAGAGAATTCCACCGGAAAACATTGCTTGGGTATCCCTTAAACTGTCTGTTTGTAGGATCGCTGGTCAGATAAATACTGTCTGTCTGTCCTGATGAAGCAGAAAGAAGTCTGACAATGGAATGACTCGCTGTGGACTGGAAAACTTTGGATTTAAATGTAATGCTTGTTTCCAAACCTCCCTGGTTGATCTGTCCTGGATTGTTCTTGTAAAACCAGTATCCGTTCCAGTTTCCAGGAATGTCGCTTCCAAGTCTTGGCATCACGCATCCGTTAGGACCCGCCATTGTCGTGGAAGGCTTATCACAGTACAAAACTCCTACGTCAATAATCTGAATCGCCTTATTATAAAAAAATATAGTTTCCATTTTCCAGCTGGAATTTATATCCCAGTTGACTGCAAATTCATGACTTCTCATTTTCTCAGGACGGGTCTTGGCGATGTCTCCGTAATATCCTGTAGGATTCCCGTTTGCATCAAATGAATTCGGGATGGCAGAGGGCTGTACATACGGGAAATTCTGAATTCTAAGATGACCGTCTCCTTCAAAACCTCCTGTATACGATGCTCCGACTACTCCTCTGAATCCTTCCTGATAGGAGAGACGAAAACGCAGGGTATTGGAATATGCATAAAGCGTACCGATCCTGGGAGCAAGATTGCTTCCCCAGTAAGGATGCCTGTCATAACGGAATGCACCGAATATATCCCATTTGCTGTTCAGCTTGTAAAAATCTTCCATAAAAATACTTTTTACTGCAATGCTTCCGGGATACACGTATCTGTTTCTTTCATTTGGTCCCTTTCCCTGACTGTCCAGAAGAATTGCATTGTCAGAGGTGTTCTGGGAATAGTTCAGAATGAAATTGTTTCCGTCAGAATTTTTCTGCCCCATATCGTATTTTCGAAATTCAGTCCCCACCGCAATATTGTGATTCGGAATAATGTCTTTTAATGTAAAAATCATGGAACCGCCGTATCTGTATTCCCTTGTTCCTCCCAAAGTCAGTCCCTGATTTGAACGAAGAAAAATATCGTCCTGTGTGTAATATGTCTTGAATTTTGCAGAAAGTTTTTCGGACCAGTCATAAGTGTACGTAACACTCCCGTGCTTCACATCATTCTGAAGTCTGTTCCTGTCCCTGTAAAAATTGTACATATCCCTGGTCTGATTTGTAAAAAAACCTGTAAACTCAAGTCCCTTATACTGAATGACTGAAGTTACAACATCCTGATTGGAACGTTTGAGCCTGCTTCCGCTGGTTGCCACATTCTTTTTGAGAGATGCAGTCATATTTGTTCTGTCCACATCCCAAAAGCCTCTCTGCCAGTCATAATAGCCTTCAGCTCCTGCATAAGGCTGAGATCTTGCCCATCCCTCAGAGCGAAGTTCCTGCCCATTGTATTTTGCAGTGGATGCCTGGAAAAAAGCTTTCAGGTCCTTTATTTCCTTTCCCTCGAATCCCCCTGAAAGCGTTCCAGACTGATAGCCGTTCGCACCCGCCATACCGGAACCGCTGAACCCTTTGGCCGTGTCCGACTTTTTAGTGATAATATTGATTACCCCTAAAAGAGCCCCCTGCCCGAGAGTCACTGATCCAGGCCCTCTGATCACTTCTATTCTTTCTATATAATCAAGACTCATACCATTGATGACTGAGTCAGGCGGCCCCCAGAACCATTCAGTGTTCAAATTATGTCCGTTAATCAGAAGAAGGGTCTTGGCATTGTTGTCGGGAGCAAAACCTCTGAAACCTGCAATAGTGTCATCCTGATCCTCCACCGTAAAAAAGCCGGGAACGTAAACAGTCAGAAGTTCATTCAAAGTGCGTGCACCGCTGTGTTTGATCTGCTGTCGTGTAATTACAGAAACGGATACAGGCTGCTTCTGTGCATCGTCTACAACGTTTGAAGCCACAGAAACTTTCTCTTCCTTCTCAGCCAAAATTTTGAAAACCTCTTCAGAGGACTTTGCTATATTTTCCTTGGCCACAGGAAAGCTCAGTTCCTTATCCTTTCCTAAATTCGTCTGAAGGAGCGACTCTTCAATATTTTCTCTCCTTTCCGATCTCTTTGAATTTGTACGAAGTCTTATGCTGGTTTTTTTTGTATGTTCAGAAATTGTCTTTTCTTTGGGAATTTTATTTTCATTTTCGTCAAGCTTTAAGCCGTCTACAGCCTCTGCTTCATCTGAAACCGAAACCGCATCAATAATGTTTCCTGTATCAGGATTGTAAATCTGAGTGAATATGCTGAGATTGCCGTTTGAAGAGGATCTGAAATAACCTTCCGCATAAAACGCAGCATTCATCTGCCGGGCTGTCTGAAGACCGGAAGCCCTTGGTTCGGAAATTACAGCAACTTCATATCCGTGCTGCTCAAGTTCCTTTTTCAGAGAGGACTGAATTTCACCGGCAACAGAATCCTGTTTTCCCGATCTATGCGGCAGATAGGAATTGATTACGAGGAGTTTCTGCTGAACACTCTTCTGATCCTGTGAAAAAATATCGGCTGGCATATTCAAATATATGCAAATACTCAGTGTCATGAGAATTCTAAATCCAGTCATTTATTTCCTCTGCTATAAATTATCATTATAAACCCTGCTGTCAATGCGGCCGCAACTGATGAAGGAATCAAAGCCTTTTCTGCGCATTTTGCATATTCGGTCTAAGGTCAATACTGGCAATCAAAATTGTCTGAACGGGTATTTTTTTTATTGATAAATATCAAAACTGTCATTTTCACAGATCAGTAATTAATCCCTTTAATCATAATTCGAAAAATCTGCAGAAAGAAAAAAATTAATTGAAAAGAATTCTGATCCCTTAAAAATCTGCTGTATGCTTTTCAATTTACCCCCCAGACAGAAATTGAACCTGTCCATTATAATATCATTTTTTCTGTTTAATTACTGTACAGGCACTTACTATGGTGTGTCGGGCTCTGCAGTCTACAGCAGAAATGAAGCAGTGGCTAAACTGAACAAGGCACTTTTATTGAAGACAGCCGCCTGCGGAGCGAATGAGAAAAACAGTTCTGCAGTATATGCAGTAATATCTCAAAGTGCATCGAAAACACTGGATGGGGCGTATTATACCAAAAAGGATATTGATGCCTGTGAGAAGTACGTATATTTTTCAGGATGCAGTACGTATTATATCCCTTGTAAAGTATCATCTAAAGAATTTTTGGAAAGCGGCCCTTATTTTCAGGGAGGGTTTTGAGTATTTAAAGAGCGGAGAATTTAACTGTAAGGAAAAACGTGACTGATCTTCAGTTGAAAATTTTCTCCGCATAAAGTCTAGCTTGACGCTTGTCTTCGAGAATCTGAAGATCTGTATGAGAAAAAAGCTTCTGCATAACCATGATGCCGCGCATTAAAGTAGTAGATACCGAATATTTTCCCCTTTCTATTTCACTTTCAAGATCAAATTCTTTTATATAATTTGTGATGGAGAGTTTAAGTTTTTTTCCTTCTATGACGGCCTGAATATTTACATTTCTTCCATCGCCGTACTTGACTGCATTTTCAATTGCTTCAATGGTTGCAATTCCGGTATCAAGACGGTCATCTTCAGAAATTCCGTTGCTTTCCAAAAAATGATCCAGACGCGCTCTTACATACTGAATTGGAGAAAATTCGAATGCTCCCAGAATATCATAATTATCAGAAGATGGAACTGTTTTATTGGTAAAATCCTTGCACAGTTCTTTTGAATCAGGGTTTACTTTCCAGATGAGTTTATTGTCTTTTTTCAGATTCTGCAGGATATCAGATATTAATTTATCATTAATTTTTTCATAACTGAGGTCTTTTTTTTTCAATTCCATTTTTGTCCAAGCTGTGAAATCGGCTAAATAGCCGGTTAAACCATGGGAGAATAGATCTCCCAGAATGAACCAAACTTCCTGTTCCAAAGAATCCTGCATAATAGAATACCTACTATTTCACAGTCTTTCTGTAAAGCAAAATACCCAAAAAGGTGATTTCTTGACGTTAAGTCAACTGACGGAGTGCTTCATACGCAACGGCAGCCACTGCATTGCTCAGATTCAGACTTCTGCACTCAGGTCTCATCGGGATATAAAGAGTTTTTTCAGGTGCAATTTCCATCCGGATATTCTCCGGTACTCCGGAAGTCTCGCTCCCAAACAACAGACAGGAGCCTTCTGGAAAATTCACATCCGTATATTTAATCTTTCCGAATTTGGATATCAGAAAGATGTCCGAGGTTTTAGGTATTATGTCTCTAAACGCTTCCCAGCTTTCGTGTTTATGCAAAGTCAGATGCTCCCAATAGTCAAGCCCTGCTCTTCGAACAGCCTTTTCGGACAGATCAAAGGAAGGAGTTCCTACAATATGGAGAGGAACCCCCAATCCTACACAGAGCCTGGCAATGTTTCCTGTATTCGGCGGGATTTCAGGCCGATACAGAGCAATCTGAAAAAGCAATTACTTTTTCAGAGATTTCTTTAAAGCCAGGCCGAAACTGGATACATTGCTGACTGCCTGAGTATTCAGATAGCTTTCATATTCCAGTCTTTCTTTTGCCTCTGCAGCTTTTACGATGGAAGCGGCTATCTGTCTTTTGACCGGATTTACTTCGAGTATGAAGACATCCAGCGGATCCCCCGGCTTAAAATGATTGGCAAGCGGAACTCTTTGAGCAAGACCTGTCTCCTTATTTGGAACCAGACCATGAAAGTTTTCGTTGAAGCGAATAAAGAGACCGAACGGTTTGATGGAATCCACTTCTGCCTTGACAATATCCCCCTCTTTAAAAGGAATCTTTTTCGACCAAGGATCTTCCAGTGAATCCTTAAGGCTCAGTGAAAACTTATTTGCAGACCAGTCCAGATTCAGCACTTTTGCCCTGAGTTTCTGGCCGACAGAAAACTCCTGATCCAGCTTAGGATTTTTCTTAAAACTTGCCTCACTGATCGGTACAAGCGCATCCAGACCGTTCATATCCACAATCAGACCGAAATTATGGATAGACTTGACGGTACAGGAAACAAAACTTCCTTCTTTCAGTTCAGACTGAAGGATCTCCACCTTGAGAGCTTTTTCCTTGTCGGAAATCCTTTTTTGAGAGAGGGATAATTTCCATGTTTTTTCATTAATATCATTGATGACAAATTTGATTTTCTGTCCTGTCAGGTTTTTGCCTTTTTTTTCCAGATCAAACTGAGATGCCGGACAGAATCCGCTGAACTCCCCCAGCTTGATTTCATAACCGCCATTTGACTCAATTCCCAATTGGCCGAGTATTGGAATCTCATTTTCTCTTGCAAGTTCCAAAAGTTCCTTAGTCAATGAATCAGGCTGAAGGCATACGGTGAAATAATAATCCCCATGCACTTCTTTGAGAAAGAATGCATTCATCTGTTTTCCCTTTGAAGGAACTTCTTCAGGCAGAAATTCATCCTTTGCGATGATTCCCTGAAGACCAGACCGAGACTTAATGAATACATAGTCATCCTGAACGCTCAGGACGAGAACCTCATGAGAGGATCCTTGTGTAATCGTTTTCCTTTTCTTAAAGCTTTCTTCCAGAAGTTCTGCAAAACTGTTTTTCATTGCTGTTCCTCAGTTGTCCATACTGACAATTTCAATTCTGCCGTCTGTCACCACCAGATTTTCAATCTTGTTCAGATAGTTTTTCATTGATTCATAGATTGAATCTGTAAAATCCGGATTATTCAAAGCGATGAGTATTCGCTTGGCTGCTGTTTCTACAGGGATATTGAACTCCTGTGCCAAATCCTTTGCTAATTTCGTATTTGCTAACACTTCCGTAAGATTCTGACTCATAAACATGCCTGCCAATCATCCCCTGTTCCGATTATTTTACTTTTCAGGCAACTGCTCAGCACGCGGCTTTGCTGTTACTGATTAGGGCCTGCCGACGGCCATAAAAGCCGTTTTTATCCTGCTGCTAGGCGGCTGCCCCTTATGTTACTCATTTTCTAAAAAAAAGGAGACCGATTTGAATACAACTCTAATTCTTTACCCGAATCATTTCTCCAATCGTCTGGGCACCGACAAGATACTTCTGTTTCAGATATCGAATCGCATTGTTGATAAAATTAGGCACTGGAATATTTGCTTCAATCAGTTCAATTTTCAGATGAGTCAGATCATCTATTGTAGACATCGCCAGTTTTTTCTGATCCTGAAATATTTCCCACTCTTCTTCCTCATTCATATTCGCTGCCATAGACTTCTCCTCATTCTTTATAATCGGACGCGGCCTTTGCTCCTCTTTCTTCATCTACAAACCTGTTGATGAGTACCGAAACTGCAAAGAAAACTGCGATGATCGCAAAGGATCCTCTGAAACTCATAAAAGACTGGAGAAGGGCAAGCAGAAGCAGACCGAATGCCGCAGCCAGTTTACCGGAAAATCCCCAGAGACCGAAAAACTCTCCTACCTTAGACTCCGGTGCAAAAATAGCGACAATTGCCCGGCTGGAACTTTGGGTTGCCCCAAGCCCAAGACCTGCAAGAGATGTAACAAGAACAAACATCCACTGAACGGAAAAATTTGTACCCAGCATACTGTTCAGGAATCCGGTAATCGGTGCCACCTGAAGAATCACTATGACGGAAACAATCCAGAAATACACTGTAAGATTAAATGTTTTCAGAGCCCCTATTCTGTCCTGAATCACTCCAAAAAGATAGGCACCGGCAGCTGCAGTAAACTGAAGCACGATGAACATGACAGGTTTATGAATCTTATCATCAATATGGACTTCCTGCTTTCCGTAGATAAACGCAAAACTGATGACAATCCCAAGCGATGCCATTGCAAAAAAAAGTGAAGTGAGGTAAAGCATCAGATCCTTGAACTTAGTCACATCCTTCAATGTAGTAACTACTCGGTCTATCGCAATTCCAGAATAGGACCGTCCTGCAGGCAGTGTCTGCCCGTCAGAATACTCTTTCAGGAAAGTGAATGTAGGAACTCCCGCGAGAAGAAAGAAGACTGCAGTATAAGGGCCGACCCATCTCAGCTGGAGAATATTTTCCGGCTTTACATCTCCCAGAGACTGAACGATGGCAACACTTGCCAGGCCGCCGAAGTAACCCACAGCCCAGGCCATTCCTGAAATTTTACCCAGTTCATCCTTCGGTCCTAAAAAAGGAAGAAAGCTGGCAGCAAAGTTTTCCCCTGAGGCGAATGCAAAATTGGAAATGATGATCAGGAAAAAGGCAAGCCAATACTCTCCAGTGTTTCCTGCGAAGAACAGAAGCGCTGTGCTGAAAATACAAAGCAGATAAGAATAAAAAAGGAACTGTTTCTTTCTGGCGGAATAGTCCATCACTGCACCAAAAAAAGGTCCTGAAATCACAACTAGAATATAGGAAATGGCAAGAGCAACTGCCCAAAGCATATTTCCGTACTTGTAGGGATTTTCCGGATCGCCTGAGGAAGGCACAAGTATTGTACTGAAGATATCACCGAACACTACTGTGATAATGACTGTCGTGTAGGAGGAATTGGCAAAGTCAAACATACACCATCCGAAGAGTTCCTTCAGGCTGGCTTTTTTTACGGGTGTATTCATAAGTGCGTCTCGAGTGCTCCCAAGTTATAGAATGCTCTGCAGAATGGAAGTGTTTTTGCAGGGATAAATATAAAAATCTCAGTCCTTGAATCGAGACTCATTAACGGTACACAGATATGCAATTTCTGCTTTTTTTTATCTGAATCAATGAGAGCCGTGTCTAATACCAAGTTGAAAGCTCTTTAAATGGAAAGGTTTAAAGGGGATCAATTTACTCTTTAAATATGTCCGAATTTTTAATTCGGGTCAGGAGAATATGAATGAAGAAAATCAGTTTTATAATCCTTCTGCTTTTTGCAGTAACCCTCAAAGCAGACAGTACAGATGATGCGCTGAACAAAGCTGTCTGTGATTTCGATTTGGACAGACTCAAATCCATCGTATCAGCCGGAATCACACCTAAACAGAAAGACAACGCACTGAATCTTGCTGCCTACTGTTATGGAGGATTTCCCGAAGGGGCAAATTACCTTCTGGATATGGGAGCTGATCCTGATAATTTTGAAAAAGGACCGTACAGTTATTCCACCTTAATGTGGGCGCTTCGCAGTACCAGCGACAAAACATCAGGAATGAAGCCTGTATTGGACAGAATTCTGGAAAAGGTTAAAGATGTAAAATTTGCCCATGTAGATACAAAAGATACGGCACTCCACTGGGCTGCAGCAAACGGAGACTATGAAGTCATAAAAATCCTTCTAAAAAAGGGAGCAGATCCTAAAGCAAAAACATCCGGTTATTTTGGAGACCCTCCCTCTACCCCGGCAGACTATGCCAGAGACGAAGGTCATGTGGAAATTGCTTTGAAACTGGAAGGCAAAAATCCTGCAACTTACAGAACAACCCTGCACTATTTCGCCAGAAAAGGTGATCTTGAAAAAGTAAAGGAAATGATTCAGAAGGGAGCGAATGTAAATGAAACCGAGCCGCGCTCCAATTATACACCCCTTTATTATGCCGGCCGTTACAATCATTTGGACGTATTGAAGACACTTCTGGCCGCCGGAGCTGATCCAAATAAAACTTTCCCGGCAGGTGTTACTGTTCTAAGGGAAACAGTTGTACGAAGATTTGACAGGGCGTCCAGAGCATTGATTGATGCAGGTGCCAAAGCAGACCATGAACAGACGAATGGGTGCGGAACAGGAATGACTGAGTTCAGTTGGGCATATAATCGCGGTCAGTACAAACTCGCCAGATATATGATTGATAAAAAGGCAGTCACCCCATCCTCCAAAAATCTTTATCGTGAACTTTTCAGAGAAAAGGAAGATATAAAATTGGCGGAATATCTGATTGAAAAC
Source organism: Leptospiraceae bacterium (assembly GCA_035345895.1). Lineage (GTDB taxonomy): Bacteria > Spirochaetota > Leptospiria > Leptospirales > Leptospiraceae > DAORDI01. Next base: position 2,065 of record DAORDI010000065.1, on the reverse strand, counting down.
CAAATACTTCCGACACACGAGGACCTGGAAGTTTTAAAAAAACTCAAGAAGGAATGGACCGAGGAGAAAAATCAGGATATTCTGAATCGGCTCATCGTTCTGTATGAAAAGACTTTGGAAGGCAAGTCTGCCGTTGCAATTAAATCGTCAAAACAAGGAGCCCATCTTAAGAAAAATATTTCCAATAAAGCCCAAAACAGGAACTATGTGAAGGGAGCCAATGAAGATAATCCGAACAGCCATTCCCTGGATTCAACCATAGGAAAAATCAGGACAGAATAAACGGAATCTCAAAACGAAGAAAGATATTGTCTTTGAAGCGTAGAAATCTCATTGACAATATCCCGGAAAACACCGTCCTATAAAGTATGACTGACAGAGAACAGGAAATGGATCTTGCCAGGCTTTATGCACTGATGCGTCCCAAAAATATCTGCATCTGCAGGGCGGTGAGTGAAAAGGATCTGGTGAATGCTGTTCATAACGGATGTGATACACTGGAGAAGCTCATTGAAAGAACAAGTGCTTCCACGAAATGCGGCTCCTGCAGTTTTCAGGTCAGTGCAATCTTTGAAAGAGAGATGAACATCATAGCAGCAGAAAAAAAACAGTCAGAGGACTGATATCTTTTTATTTTTTACGGCATCTCACATCAATCACATCTGATTTTCGAGTCGCATCTGCACTTCCAAAATCAAAGTAGTAAGCAAAAGCACGATCAGGGTCTTTGGGCTTCTCTTCAGAAGTCCAGTACAGACCAAACTTCCAGTTCATCTTTTTTGTTTCCCCTGACTTGAATGCTTTGTCCATTTCCATAATTGTGGGAAGCCTCATTCCCATTCCGGTACATTTCAGCATTGCCTCAGGCCAGGAAATCCTTCCCTGCTCCTCGCTCCACTCTTCGGAAACAACTTTTCTTTCGGCTGCTTCAGGCTTGGTATGCTTCAGAGCAGAATCCGAACTGTCAGCACAGTTGAGAAATACGAGAAGAAAATACAGACTTAACTTTTTAACCATAATCAACTCCTTATTCGTTATATCATAAAAAGGCTCTTGTCAGCAAATCTTCAATTCATTTTTGCTGATTCCGTATTCGTTGGGAGCATAGTTCCAACTCCGAGGACATTCAGAACTGGATAATAAAGATACTTAGGAATTATTCCTCGTCTGAACCTGCTTCATTTCCGATTCCAGAATTTCCCTGAATGCAGGGGGGATATCCGCTTTTGCATCCAGCCTGTAGTCAAAATAGACCTGAACAGTTTTTGCTTTTGCAAACACCTGATTCGTAAGCGGATTTATAATAACTGCCGAAAAATCCCAGGAGGATTTTCCAATTCTGGAAACACAGGTATGCACCTCTGCCTTATCTCCCGGCCTGAGTGATTTCAGTATGTCCAGCTCGACTCTCACAAGAACAAAAGGAATATCTTCCAGTGAATCGACAGAAATATACCTGGAGCAGAAATCCATCCTGCCCAGTTCCAGATAGGAACTGTAGACAGAATTGTTCACCCTTCTCATCGGGTCCATATCATTAAATCTGATCTGTATCGGTGTTATAATCATATTGTATATCTCTGCTTTTCGGTTACTTTCAGTGAGAGCTTAAATTTACTTTTAATCATTCACCTTACGCCTTCGGCTGCAGGTGGGGCGTTTTTGGAAGTGAGCCTACCGGCGGTTTCGCAAACTTCGAAACTGCTAAGGGCTCCGCCCTCGCCAAGCTTTATGAAGATGGCTGCCGGTTTGGAAGCTGGCTCGGCGACTCTGAAACTGCCTAAAATCCCGTTTTTACTGATTCATCGCTAGCCGTTAAACTGCTAGATTTTCCTAATTCTTTCGAAAAATTACAGAGTCTAGATAGCATATCATCTTTGCGTAAGGTGAGTTAATCAATCGCATAACTCCTTTTAAACACTGATTGAATTTCTAAGTACTGATATTCAAGAGTCTCTTCAAATTTCAACCGCGCTGAAACAGTAAAATCGGACTCCAGTCAATTCAAATATATACTGATATTCATAAATAATTGCGTTTTTTCTGCTGACAGCCCTAATTCTAT
>DAORDI010000064.1:0-22198 GCA_035345895.1 Leptospiraceae bacterium | reverse complement strand
CGCCGTTCCTTGCACCTCCGGCGCCCAGGTACCACTCTGCAGAAATCTGAGAAGAAACAATCAATAAAAGAAATATAAGTAAGAACACACAGGCATATTGAACCTTCCTGCCCATATGTAAAGATTTTTATTTCACATATGCTTGTTGAATTCGGGTTTCTGATTTTTATTGAAACGTCTGACTTCAAAATGAAGATGAGGGCCAGTGGATCTTCCTGTGCTTCCGACCTCGGCGATTTTTTCTCTTTTGCGAACCCTCTGTCCTTTCTTGACAGAGAATTCACTCAAATGCCCGTACCTTGTCTCAAATCCCAAAATATGTTTTACCACGACCAGATTCCCGTACCCGCCCTTTTTTCCTGCAAATATCACTTCACCGTCTGCAGAACTGTGAACATCCGTCCCTTCAGGGGCGGCAATATCAATTCCGCCATGAAATGTCTTTTTCTTAGTGAAAGGATCTTTCCTGCTTCCGTATCCTGAACTGAAATAACCCTCTTTCAAAGGCAGTGTAAATGCAAGTCCATAGAAAAAAGTCTTTTCTATTCTGCCGAGAGTTCTGCCTGGAACAAACCACTCCTTTCGAAAATGATTTTCTTCTAAAAAAAGATCTTCTCTCATTCTGTATTTTTCCGCAAGCCTCACTCTTCCTTCTTCATTGAAGGGAAAACTGTCAGTATCGTAAATCCCTCTCATATTCGGAATGTACAGAACCATTCCTGCATAAATATCCTGGGGGGAACTCAGGGAATTGACGGATGAAAGTGTATCAATGTCCATTCCTGTTCTTGCCATAATGACAAAGAATGTATCCTTTTCCTTCACGGTGTATTTCACAAAACGAAGGCTTCGGAACGGTTCTTTTGTCCTTGCAGACTTGGATACTTTCAGATTGTGCTTGATATCGTCTCTCAGAAGTTTCAGATCAGGATTTTCATAGTCCAGATTTTTCAGTACCGGCGCATCAAACGGGAAAAGCCCAGAGACGGAAAAGAAAATCAGACAGCTCCATACAATAAAAGGAAAGGAGAGGAAACTTTTCAAATCAGAATCTGACAGTATAAGAAAGTTCAGCCATTCTGTTCTGTGTGGCAACTTCGCTGAACCCGTCGGCTGCACGGATCAGACGGGGAATAATCAGCAAACCAAGAACAAGACCATGGTACCTGCCTTCCATCAGATTGACATTGCTCGGTTCGCCCAGATGAGTGATCCATTTGGAATAACTTTTCTTTTTTGCAGTAGACTGAGCATAAAATGAAATCACTCCTATGATCACAATGTCTACAAGAGCAAAGATGGCAGCCCTTTGGTACATCTCACCGGATTGATAAAAAGAAGAATTATATCCGGAATGCAGAATTCCGAGAGATGGAGCGAGCATATTGAAACCCTGATTCAGAATATGGCTTTTGGACCGGATTCTTTCGGCAGCCTCATTTTTCTCCGATTCTCCCTGAAGGATTTCTTCCTCAAATATGCTTCTCAGAACTTTTGCTTCCCCTCTTCTGGGAGCCTCTATCCGGATCAGACTTGTTTCATTCTTCTTTCCCATTTTCCCTACATACACTTCATATCTGTAAGGTGTATACCATGCAGTCGCGTATCTGTAGTTGAATCCTCTTGTCTTTTCTACAGGGACAGTCGTATTGTCGGAAAGCCTGTTCAGAAGTCTGACTACCTTGTAGTTCGCATCTTCCACATTCTCAGTCAGTTCAATTGTCTCATTTGCAGACAGACTGAGACCCAGCATAAAAAATAATATAAAAAGATAAAATTTCATGATAAGAACACCCTTAAAGAAGTTTGTCTCCGAGAAGGAATGCAGTCAGAAGACCCAAAGAATTGTAAGCAGCATGAGCTGATGCAGAAATCCAGATATTTCCTGTAAAAAGATAAAACGAAGCAAAAAAATAACCTACAACTGCAGTAATAAAAGGCACAAAAGCAGAAACACCGAAACTGTAATGCATCAGACCGAAAAGGATGGATGTAAAAAAAAGACCGAATCGTGCATGACCGGATTTGACAAAATGAGTCAGAAGGTACCCTCTGAAATACAGTTCTTCAAAAATCCCAGTCAGCATTCCGACTGAATAGACCGACCAGGCAAAAAGGGAAACATTGCCCTTCATTTCCTTGAAAAGGATTTTCTGAAAATCTCCCACATGAGGCTTGTAGTCAAAGAAATAAAAAATCAGGGAAAATAATGATACCACTGCAAATGTAAATGCACCTGCAAGAAGACCTCTCGAAACGGTCTGAAAACTCAACTCTGCTCCGAGTTCTGCCCCCGGTGCCTTCAGATATCTTCCGAAAAAAATGTATGCCGGCAGAAGAAAACTGATCGCCCAGAAGATGCTGTTGATTACCAGGATGAAGGGATATTTTCCGATTACGAGTCTGTAATATTCCTGAGTCAGTCTGTCAGGTTCTGTCTTGACTTCCTGTGCAAGGTTTTCAGAAAGTGACTTCTGAACTTTTTCTTTTTCAGAACTGCTCATCGCACTGTACGAGTCCTTGAAATCATCCGGAAGACGGTTGTAGTACAGTGCCGACATCATTGAAAACTGCATAAATACAGTACTCGTTATCAGACAGAAAATTGTAATAATTATCTGAAGAAAACTGATATAAAAACGGTCTTTATTATTTGCAGGCAGATCTTCTACCATATATTCCACAATGAAAAAAAAACCGAAACTTCTGTCAAGATAAGGAATGAGAGCGAATTCGCTTCGTCGGGATAGCTGATAGGCGACAAAGGGCGGTTCAATGCCGGAATGACAGTGTCGTGCAACGATTACATTCTCCCGTTTTTATTCCACTAAAAGTGCAAGAACCAGAAGAAAAAATTCAATTCTTGACATTTTTTTACAGGTGTATTTATGATAGAAGATATGAATACTCTCGAAGCATACGAGACACTCAAAAAAGTACAGTTCACAGATGAACAGTCAAGGGAGATCGTAAGACTCATTGTCAGGGTTCACGAAACAGAACCAGCAAGCAGAAAGGATCTGATGGAATCAGAATCCAATGTCCGAATGGAAATGAAGAACACAGAACTTCGGCTCCAGAAAGAAATCGAAGATATCCGTCTGGAGATAAAAAACACAGAATTGAAACTGTCTAAGGAGATCAAGGAGCTGGACACAAAGCTCAGTGTGAAACTCGAAAAAATCCATTCCGACTTTATTCGCTGGCTCATTGGTGCAATGATTGCTGCAGGCGGACTTCTTTTCACTGCGTTGAGGTTTACGCATTAAGGGTATGCAGTATCCCAGCGTTAAAGAAAATCCTGGAGAGAAAATCTCACATTCGGAAGGACGGAGGAAATAAATTCTTCTTTGGAAAGAATTCTGATCTCCGTGTAAACGGATTCCTTCAGCGATCTGTACACTTCCATTTTCGAATCCGCAAGGTTGAAAATAATATATTCAGGAACAGCTCCCTTTGCATAGACAGAAGCTTTTCTTCTGTCAAAAGAAAGTGAAGTATTTGCAATTTCCACGACCAGAATTGCTGTCTTTGGATGAGATTTGGAATAATCACCCAAGGGAAGTACTGATATATCCGGTTCCGGTTCAGAATCATCAAATGAAATGGGGTTTTCTGAACTGAGGATAAACTGATCTCCTAGAGCTTTATACAAATACAGGTTCAGTTTTCTCAGAACATTGGAATGAATTGGATTTTTAGGCATCTTGGAATAAATTACTCCTTCAATCAGTTCTGCCTTTTCCGGAATCAGTCCCTGATTGTACAGCATATGAAATGCCTCAACAGAAATGGGAACCCTGTTTTCTAAAGTTTGAACTGATGCTGTAATCATAACTGAATATTCTGAATTGAAATAAATTCAGTCAAGCAAAAAGAAGCTGAGGCGATGGATCAGAATCCTGCCCTGCCTTCACTCATGGCTGTAAGTAATTTTCAGAAGAGAGAAATCGTCGATGATTTTTCCGAAACCGGAAATGCCTTCATAAATTTTCTGCAGATCAGCTCCGGCCTCTTCAATTCTTCTCAGGAACTGAAACTCGTCTTCATTGATGACTCTTTCACCGTTAATCATTTCAGGCAGTTCAATATCATCTCTTCCGTCAGAACCGCTGATGAGAATATCTCCCGGCGCAAGTTCCACCATTCCCACCTGTACATTGTCCAGCCATTCAGGGAAACCGAGTTTCCTGTGAATGAAACATTCCACAAAGGATGCCTTGCCGTCCCGAAAAAGAATCATCCAGGGATGATCTGCATTGATGAAATGAGTCGTTCCAGTTTCTTCCTCCACAAGGCCGATGATAAATGAAACCAGCATAGACCCGTCGAAACTCTCGAATACCTTGTGTGTGTCATAGAAAGTGTCTCTGAGCCAATCTGAAGGCCCGAGACTGCTCATCAGTGCAGAATGCTCAGTCTTGTCGAGGATGGATTTCAGGACGGCCCCAAGCACAAGGGCACCGCCCGCTCCCTGCAGAGATTTTCCCATTGCATCTGAATTGACAAACATATGATATGTCCTTCCCTGAAGAGTAAGAGTCTTCGATATATTCAGATCCCCGCCAATTTCCAGATTTTTTTCCTTGAACTCAAAATTCTTCTTCTGCCTTGTAAAAAACTCCACAGTGAATCTTCTGCTTTCCACTTCAAGTCTGCCCAGAGGTTCAAGAAGAAGAGATGTCAGAAAATAATCCCCTCTCTGTTCATACAGAATCCTATTCAGTTCGTCCGTTCTCTGCCTCACCTTCTCCTCGAGATTTGAATTAAGATCGCGAATCTCCGAATACATGGAACTCAGCCTGGCAATCACCTGGTTCAGATGATATGCCTGAACAGAAAAATCATCCATTGCTGCTACCGGAAGCTTGACACTGAAGTCTCCCATTCCCACATTCTGAAGAGAACTGCTTACTGCAGAGATTCCCCGTCTGACAGAATTTCCGAGAGTATAGGCAACAAAGATAATCGGAAGAGAAAACATCACTGCAAGAATCAGCACATGCAGTACCGGATTGTCCACTGTAAGGTAGCCTTTGTGCAGAGCATACAGCATATATCCGAACAGTGTAAACGGCATATTTGCGAGACTGAAGACAGTCAGTATAATTCTTATATAATAATTAAACTTAGTAAGTTTTTCAGGCGGAATTTCTGCCTGCGCAAGGCAGGGCCTCTCCATAAGAATGGACAGCGACTTTTCTGTAATGAAAAAATATGCCATAAAGGACAGAGGCGTTATCATCAGAATCACGAAAGGAAGAAGCTGAAGAACAAGAGCAGCTTTGTCAAAACCGATAATGAAACCTGTATGAATGACCGCAGGCGTAGCACCGAAAATCCATCGAATGACAATGACTGCACCTTCCCAGAAAGGATAACGCATCAGTCTGAGTTTAAGTCTCTGAATCTCCGCAGTATTCTTTGTCTGAGCCTTTTCCAGCTGGCTGAATGTCTTAAAAAAACTTCTGATGCGGAAGTACCGCCAGATGACTCCGGCAACGACAGTCATCCCTGCCCAGGAAAAACAGGTGACAAGCATAATAATCTGATTTTCTGCATCCAGACCGGATGCAACTGCTCCCAGATAAATCGCAAAGGGCAGAGGTACAGTATGTGTAAAAAGCTCCAGCCTGAGTGTAAGGTGCAGAAAAAATGAATTCAGATTCATATTGATTTGACTCAAACAATGAAAGAGAACTGTGCCAAAAAAACAAGTACAAATCAGAAAACAAGGGACTTGACGAAAAATCCATTGTCCGCCGAATTAGGACTCATGGAAAAGATGATCTGCGACAACTGCTCCGGCAGCCTGATACCTGTAAAAGGAAACAAGAATGTATTCATCTGTGAATACTGCAAATCGAAATACTATATGCAGAATCCCGGCGATCCTATGCAGAAGATGGAAAGGTTCACCGTCAATAAAGTGAAAGTTTTCATCATCGCAGCCGCAGTCTCTTTCTTCATTCTTGGATTCCTGTTTTTTCTCGCATTAAAACCAGGCACTTCCACGCACAAGTTTAAAATGCCCGAACCGGCAAAAGCAGTCTCTGCTTCGACTGGAAAAGAAAGCACAGATCCAATCGATGCAAATCTGGCTGAAAACAGACCGACGGCAGAAATACTTTCGGAAAGTGAAGTCAGGGACAGCATTGGAAATTCATATGCATATTTTATGGTAAAGAATACCGGAAAAATGACAATCGACAAACCGATGATTGAGCTGAACTACTTTAATTCTGCTGAAAAACTCCTCAGATCGGAACACGGTTATGGATTCAAAAGCAGCATCAGTCCCGGTGATTTTACTGTGGTGACAGTTCTAGTAAAAAATCCAGTTCCTAAAGAAAAATATAAAATACAGTTTCAGCCTTCTCTTCCCTACACGGAACGAGACAGGCTTTCTTTCGAAATAAAAGATCCGCAGCTGATTGCACCTGCAGTAAAATCGGGGGGTTATACACTTCAGGGAATCATTGTCAACAAGGGAAACAGGAATGCAAAGTATCTCAGTCTGAACGGAATACTTCTGTGTGAAAACGGGAAAATATGTTCTGTGAATTCCACATTCATTTCCAAGAAGTCCCTTTCTCCCGGAGATTCCTCTGTTTTTACAATTGATTTTCATACAATCGCAGGAGTTCCTAAAAAATTCCAGATTGAATATGACTGCATTGCAGAGTAAAAAGGGTGAAAAAATCTAGCCTTCATACGGCAGAAAAATAAGTTTGAAATCATGCAGACAGCGATTGAAAAAGTAGAGAACCTGCTTGAAACACTTCCTTACATTCGTGAATTCAGAGACAAGATCATAGTCATCAAGTACGGCGGAGCAGCAATGACGCAGCCTGAACTGAAGTCATCGTTTGCGAGAGACATTGTCCTTCTCCGTTATGTAGGAGCCTATCCGGTAGTCGTGCACGGAGGCGGACCTGAAATCAATAACATACTCAAAGCACTTGATATCAAGTCTGAGTTCATTCAGGGGCACAGGGTCACCGACGCACCTACAATGGAAGCAGTGGAGATGGTGCTTTCCGGAAAACTGAACAAACAGATCACAAGTCTGATCTGTTCCCACGGAGGTTCTTCAGTAGGAATTTCAGGAAGAGACGGAAACCTGGCGACTGCTGAAATACACAAGGCGGAGGTTGAGGACAAGGAAGGAAATCTTCAGCTGATTGATCTTGGACTGGTGGGAAGAATCACTGAGGTCAGGCCGGAACTTGTAAAAAGCCTGATTTCACAGGGTTTCATTCCGGTCATTTCTCCGGTTGCAGAAAACAAGTCAGGATATGCTCTGAACATAAATGCAGATACAATGGCAGGCGCCCTTGCAAGTGCACTCAAGGCGGAAAAACTCATCCTCCTTACCGACACTGAGGGTGTGATCATCGACGGAAAACTCAGAGACTCACTCACTGAACATGAAGTGAAACATATGATTCAGTCAGGAAAGATTTCAGGCGGGATGATTCCGAAATCAAACTGCTGTCTGGACGCACTCAGAGGCGGAACAAAGAAAGCTCATATCATTGACGGAAGAAAGCCTCATTCCATCCTTCTGGAACTTTTCACCGATCAGGGAATAGGCACAATGATCACATTATGAAATATCTATTTTTCATGATATTCATGCTGCAGGCCTGCGCTCCTGCAGTATACTCTAAGCCGGACTCTTCCTTTTATGAAGTGACTTCATATTCAGGAAAAAAGAAACCTTTCCCGAAGGATTCCATATTTCTCGGATTTGAAGAAGACTTTGATTTTGATCCAAAGCAGCTCGAAGTTTTTAAAAATGTTCAGTCCATTGAAATCAGAAATCCCAGTTTCGAAAGCAGTGCGGCAGGCAGACTTCCGTCCTGGCAGTCCCTGGAATATCTGAACCTGTCCGACAGCGGTGTGACTGAACTGTCATTCACGGGAAAATTTCCTAAACTGGCAAGCATCATACTGAACAGGACAAAAGTATCAGAGATCAGTTCTGTCAGCAGAAATATTCCTCTGACCAGACTGGAGGCTGCAGAATCATCCTTATCGAATCTTTCAGGGATAGAAAGATTCCCTTTCCTGAGAAGACTCGACATCAGGAAAACCCGCGTGAAAGACATCTCTATGCTATCCAAAAATAAAAAACTTTATGAATTCAGGGCAGGCGGAACAGAGATACAGAACATCACCGCTCTTTACGGAATGACCGAGCTGACTTATTTTGAAGCGGACAACGTTTCCGTAACCGAGGAATCCCTGAAGACTCTTCTTTCCTTCAACCCGTATGTAAAGATTGTCAGGAGAGGAAGATGAATCCTGAGATCAAGTCACTTGCAGAAAGAATCCTGTCAGGCGAAAGAAGAGCTCTTGCAAAAGCAATTACCCTGCTGGAAAGTACTCTCTCAAATGACAGGAGATCTGCAGCAGATCTTCTTCATTCTCTCCCTTCAGAAAACAGAAATACTATCCGGATCGGAATCAGCGGAGTTCCGGGAGCAGGGAAATCCACTTTCATTGAAAGCTTCGGGCTATTCCTGATTTCTCTCGGGAAAAAAGTGGCAGTGCTCGCAATTGATCCGTCCTCACCCATCTCAGGAGGCAGCATTCTTGGAGACAAGACAAGGATGCCCGAACTCACTCAGAATGAAAATGCATTCATCCGTCCAAGCCCCTCAAAAGGAAGTCTGGGAGGAATAGCGGCAAGAACAAGGGAGACGATTCTGCTCTGTGAGGCTGCAGGATTTGATGTGATTCTTGTGGAAACAGTAGGCGTAGGTCAATCAGAAGTGGCCGTTTCTGAAATTACCGACTTCTTTCTTGTGCTTCTGATCGGAGGAGCAGGAGACGAACTGCAGGGAATCAAAAAAGGCATTATGGAAATGGCCGATCTGATTCTCATCAACAAGGCGGACAACGCCGGGAAATTTTCTGCTGAAAATGCAAAAAATGAAGTCAATCAGGCACTTCATTATATTCATCAGAGACGTCCTTACTGGAGATCAAAAGCGCATACAATCAGTGCACTTATGAAAATCGGTCTGGAAAAAGTCTGGGAGGAAATCTCTGATTTCAGATCTTCTGCAGGAGACGAGTTTTATTCAGAAAGGAAAAATCAGGACAGACGGTCCCTCTGGAATCTGATTCAGATGAATCTGAAAGACAGGCTGACAGAATTTTCCGAAAAAGACCAGGTCTGGAAAAATATAGAGCAGAAGATGAAATCTGAAAATCTGAGGGTCGATGAAGCGGCCGAACTGATTCTGAACAGATTTTTGAAGTCATCATAAATCACTGAAAACCTATTTCAGAAACTTCGGCGATACACCAGACCAAACCAGGAGCTCATTCACCGGCAGACCTATTTTTCTTATGCAAAATCAGAACTCAGACGAAAATCAATACAGATATGTTTATATTTTCACCGCCGGTAGCCGGAGCACTTCTGTTCGGAGTAGGACTGTTCCTTTTCCTGAAGTTTTTCTTCAAACTGGATAAGGTATTTTACAAACCGTTCTTTACTCTGCTTCTAATCATCATAGGGCTGAACATCATTATCAGCGATCTCAAATTCGGAATGGGTTCTGACTCAAATACAGCAATTTTCAAGGAATCCTCTCTGACAGTCACTGATCCTTCTGCAGAATACAATGTAATGTTTACAAAAAGCACAACTGATTTTACGGGGCTTGCTGCCGGAGGCGGAAATCATCTGGTAGACTCGAATACAGTTTTTGCCAAAAACACAATCATTATCAGGGCAGATGTACCGACCAGAATACTGATCTACCCTACGCTTGGAGTAGTCAAACTTCCGAACGGAATGAAGATCCTTCCTCTTTTCAAAAACGTATACAACAATAAATCCTTCACGGCTGAATCCAGGGCAATTACAATCAAAGTCAGCATTGTATTCGGTGCAGTGGATATCGTAGAACAGTGAATACACAAAGGCTGGTCAGTCTTTTCCCTGTCTGGCTCCTGATTGCCTGCGGTGTTTCATTCTGCAGGCCCGAGATATTCACCTGGCTTGGAAAGGATCTCATTCCACTTGCACTGGGAATTGTAATGCTCGGGATGGGACTCACCCTGAAGCTGGAAGATTTCAGAAGAGTGTCCGAATATCCAAAACCGGTACTGACCGGTGTAATTCTTCAGTACACTGTAATGCCCTTGGCAGGAACTTTCATCGCCTATGTTTCCGGACTGAACAATGAATTTGCTGCAGGACTGATTTTAGTTTCCTGCTGTCCGGGCGGAACGGCTTCCAATGTACTGACTTACATTGCAAAAGGCAATGTAGCACTGTCCGTTACGATGACAGTCATTTCCACGCTGATGGCAGTCATTGCAACCCCATATCTGACCCTGCTTCTGGCAGGAAACAGGGTAGAAGTCAATGCATTGGGTCTGGTTCTTTCTACTTTTCAGGTCATTATTGTTCCGGTGATTCTTGGAGCCTTTCTTTCCAGTTTTTTCGGAGACCGGCTGAAGGCAGTCAACAGAATCTCGCCTGCAGTTTCCGTAATTGCAATCATTATGATTGTAGCATCCATTGTAGGAAGTTCCAAAGAAATTATCAGACAGCACGGACTCTATTTAAGTTTCTGCGTATTCTGCATGCACAGCATCGGCTTTTTTCTGGGATATATTATATCTTTTTTCATTTCAGAGAGAGACAGAATCACTGCTCGGACAATCTCCATCGAAGTCGGAATGCAGAATTCAGGCCTTGGTGCAATCCTTGCAAAGAACAGTTTTCCCAGTCCTCTGACTGCAGTTCCTTCAGCAATTTCCAGTCTGTTTCATTCACTGATAGCGAGCTGTCTGGCCTGGTACTGGAATTACACTGATTCAAAAAGAAAGCTCGAGACCGAGTGAGGTTGCATAGTCCAGGTTGATCTGAGAATATATGGGAACTCTGAAAAGTCCAAAATTGGAATAAAGCTGATCCTTATTGTACTGATTTCTGAAATTCAGAAAAAAAGTTCCGTTGGACAGAGGACTTTTTCCCCGAAAAGATGCCGCGAAAGATGTAGGCTGTGCTTCTCTTCCTGTTCCATCACTGTAGCGTACAGGTACCATCAGGTTGTAAAAATTATTTCCAAGGTACAGAGAATACCTCCTGCTTGCATCCAGAAAAAAAGTCAGTCCTACTCCTCCGTAATCCTTCGCATTCAGACTTGGATCAGCGCGAAATCCGCTCTTCATCATATTGTCCGAACTGAAATTGTACTTCAGATTAAATATCAGGTATCTGAAACCTACCTGCATGGCAACTCTTGCTCCCTCACTCGCTCCCTCATTCAGAATGGCTCTGTTTGAATTGTAAACCCCGGTCTGAAACTGAATATTTTTTGTGGGTGCAATATTTGTATGCAGTTCAAACATATTTCTTCTGTCAGTATCCTTCGTCAGCATCTGATCCTCCCTGGCCAGATACTGTGCAGGTGAGGCCATATTCACATTGTTGGTATAATAATTTGCTGTCCTTGATTCACCTGTCATAAATCCTGCACTCACTATCTTGTTGTTTCCAAAGCTTAAGCCGGCCATTGTAGTCGGAAGTATCTGAAACCTGTCGTCCCCGTAATTGTCATTTGCTCCGGATCTGACGTTGGCCGTGACGTTTGCGGAAAGTCTGTACGAAAGTTCCAGCAGTTTTAAATCAGCCTCAAGCCTTGGAACTGGATGATACATTCCGTACTGTTTCTGACCGGCAATTTCCTTATGAAGAAATCTGGATTCACTGTCAGTCACTGCAGAAAATGTAATATCATTGTCTTTATAATATGTATATGGATTAGAGGAGGAATTCAGAAGACTGTCATTTCTCCAGAATAAATTCCTGATTTCGAAGTTTCTTTCTGAATCAGGAGTATATGCTCCCTGAAAAATAATCCTAAGCTCAGATTCCTTTCTGTAGAGTACGGGATAAATTCGGAAATATTCCCTTTCTGCCCTCTGAGAATCAGGGGAAGCAGGGAAGAAAGGCTGAAGTCGATAAACCGGGACTGAGGATGCTGATTTGACAGCTCTTTCTGAAACAGGAGCAGTTTTCCCTCTCTTCTTTTTCATGGGAGTCAGTGCAAGTACAATTGTAAACGCGGTACCGAATGCTATTGTAAGTACAATTGAACGCCTGATATTAAAGGGGGACGCCATTACTCTCCTTCTTTGGTTTTTTTCTCCAGCTTATCTTCTATTAGACGAAGAAGACTTCCTTTTGTATACTTGGAATCTTTTTCTTTCCTGCCCAGTTCCATTCCAAAAACCTCCGGAATGATATCGCTTACATGGGAAAAAGTGAATATATTGAATTTACCCTTTTTAACTGCCTCTCTGATTTCCGGTTTTAATACAAGATCCTTGGAATTAGTTTCAGGAATGAATACCTTATAACTGTCTTTGGAAGAGCCTAATATCCTGCTGATATCAAACCACCCCTCCAGTTTAAGTGCAACTGCACCCACTGCCAGAATATCGCCGTATTGAGAAATGGAACCTGTCAGTGCAATATTTGCAGGAATTTCCACTCCGGAAAGAGCAGAGATGACTGCCATCAGTTCGGCCGTGGACGCAGAATCTCCATCGATAATGGAATGGTTCTGTTCAAATACAATGGAAATATCTGCACCAAGTGAGGCAAAATTGGCAAACATACCCTTTAAAAAAGACTGTAGAATAAATACCCCCTTATCATGAGAGTCGCCGGAAAGATTGACTTCTCTTTCCACATTGATAATATTTCCTGTCCCCATCACCGCGCGTGCAGAAATGACATTGACCTGTCCATATTCCTGACTGGATGAATACGGCGAGAAAACGGAGAGCCCGTTGATTCTTCCTAACCGTTTTCCCTTGACTGTCAGATTATAAATTCCATCCTTCAGATCCTCATAGTATTTCCTTTTGATCTGAGTGAATCGGAAATCGAGATTTTTGATGGCGGCATCTACATCTGCTGCCTTGATTAATTTTGCTTTTTTTCTGACTCCCAGTACAACTGCTTCATCATAGACAAATTTTAAGTCAGCAAGATTCAGGGAGATCTTAGTCTTGCTTTCGTTCTGGATGAGGGATTCCTCTGCCAGCCTTTTCTTTGCTGAACTGTCAAATTTTGGAAAACTCTCCCTGCCCCAGCTGTCTATCAGAAATGAAAATTTCCCTGCATTCTTTTCATTCAGAACAGCCTCATACTCCAAGTCAGCTCTCATCTTAAAAAGTTCGATAACTGTACTGTCTTTTTTAATCAGCTGATCAAAATGATGCTCCTCGCCTACCAGAATTACTCTAGTCGAAATGGGCAGTCGCGGAAGGGTCCTGTCGTATTTCTGAAAAAACAGAAGTTCCGGAAGATTCATAAAATCGATGCCTTCAGTAATCAGGCACGATCTGAGAACATCAAAAACTGCCGGTTCGGATGTCATTCTGGTCAGAGGCAGAATCAGAAAACCGCCAAAAGCCTTCACAAGGCTTCCTGGATGATAACTGTCTTTTGAAGGAATCCCCACAAGACTCATAATGCTGGGATTCGGATCGTAAACGATTGGAGTTCCTTTGCAGTGAATATCAAACAACGGTTCAAACAGAGTTTCCGCGTTCAATACCTCTTCTGAAACCAAAGATTCAGGAACTACTTTCTTGGACATCCTGTCCAAATATAATTTCTCTTTTAACCTTTTTGCAGAATACTCTTTCTGCAGAAGTGATAAAATACCGGACATTTTTCCGAGTCCATCCATCCCGGTAATTACAAAATGAGGGAAAAAATCCGGATGTTCCAATGCAAGTCGAATCTGCTCCAATGCCTTCGGCTGGAAAATAAAAAATTCGGAGTTTTTTTGATGAGCAGGTTTTGTCTTAAAAAAATGCTCCGGAATTTCTACGGTAATATCTTGATGTGAGAGCTTTTTCAGCATTCCGAAACCAAAGTATCAGAGAGGACTGCAAAGACAAGCATATATATACCTGTCTAAGGGCAGCAATTCTGTCGTCTAGATGAATGAAAGTCTTTGATTTAGGCAAAATGTCATCAAATACTGAAAAGCCTTGATGGACTGATGCTCAAAATACCGAAACTACCTGTCTTTCTCCAATTTTCCCTTGAGTGTAATCAATGCATCCTTCTTCTTTTTGGAAAGACGCAGATACTCAATGGCTTCCTTATTGTTCGGAACAATCAATAAAGCATTGTCGAAAACTTCTATTGCTTTCTCATACTCTCTGTCATTGTACAATTTGACGCCTTTTTTGACATATTCCGGCATATTATGCGATTCCGCACTTCTGAGTGCATTCAGATCGTTCGTTGCAGCCGCATTCGTAGGAAGAGTCTTAAGTGCAGTCTGGAACATTCTGACAGCTTCGAAGGGTTTTCCGCTTCTGGCATGGCTTTGCCCAGTCATCCTTTCGTTTTCACTTTGCAGCTGCAGACTGTTTTGCACTCCCATTTTCGCTTCCAGAATATTCGGGTTGATGGAAAGGATTCTCTGGTAGTCGGATCTGGCCTGAGAAAATCTCTTATTTTTCATATGCGATTCAGCACTTGCCAAAAGGTCTCTTACTTTTGAACCGGACAGTTTTTCCAAAACAAGCTGATAAAATGAGGAGGCCGACTTGTTTTCTTTATCTTTTTTCAGAATAGATTCAAATACTGTCTTGGCTGAATTGTATTTCCCTTCGTTGATCAGGTTGACTCCCAGTCCGAAAAGTCTGGTAAGCTTCGCTCTTTCGACGATAGTATCCGGAATAGTAATTCCGGACTCTTTTGCATACTCATCGTTCAGATAAAATGAGGATTGGTCCGGAAGTTTCACCAATTCAGATTCACAGTTGGCTCCCCCTGTTTTCAACAGAATTCTTTCTGCCATCTGTCCGGTCAGAACCCCGATTTTACTGTAGTCCGGGCTGATCCCGAAAGTGGCACCTGCCTTGACCAGAGCGGGAAATGATGTCATCAGTATAATTTTGTTTTTCTTGCAGAAATTGGAAAGTTCCTCAAATTCATTCTTACCGTAAAGAGGATCATTTACCATCAGAAATGCTTCTGCTTTCCCTGCCAATGCATTCAGTTCCTTGGAAAAATCCTTCTTGTCCGTAATCTTGATTTTATTATAAATGATTTTATATTGAAGATCGGAGTATTCCCCTTCTCCGGCTGCATATTCTCCTTCTGATGTGGAATAGAAGGAGTACACGTTCCGAATCTCCTTGTTGATATCCTTGAGCGTAGTAAAAAACTCGGTGACTGAAATATCCATACTGACCCCGCAAAGTTTGCCCTGACTCAGTCCCAAAGATTTAGGAGCATTGATCATGGAAAAAAGAACCGGAGTGTTTTTCAGATGTTCCCTTGCAGTTTTTGTAGCAGAGGGTCCGATTGTAATGATAAAAGGAGGATTTTCATCTTCTATTTTTTTGAAGTAGTTTGAGATCTCAGGATTTTCTGCTATGACGATATCCAGATAGGAAACCTTCACATCGGTGCCTATGATCGACTGAATACCGTAAAGCCCCTGCTCATAGATACGGTTGTCAGAAGAGATCAGGATCTCAATCGGTATATTCTTTTTGGATTCAGAATACAGTGAATGAACTGAAAAAACAAACAGTAGAATCAGAAATTTCATATTTTTTCCACTCCGGATACTCCATTTAATGCTATCTTATCAATCTTTTCCAGATTGAATGTTGCAGGAGCAAAGTCCTCTTCTATCTCCAAGGCCTTTTTCCATTCCAATTTTGCCTTTTCCGGATAACCGAGCTTATAAAATACACCGCCCAGATTATTGTATGCATGGATATTCAACGGATCCTCACTGATGGAACGGTTGTAATAAATGATGGCCTTTTCATAATTTCCAAGGAAACTGTTGCAGTTTGCCACTTTCAGAAGAAGCTTCGGAGATGCGGAGTAGCTTTCATAGTCCATCAGAGTTTCATACTGATCCAATGCCTGAAGATAATTTTTGGCTTTGTAGAGAGTCTCTGCCTTCCTGTAAATAAATTCTGCCTTTTCATCTGGTGCATCCTCATTGGATCTGGCCTTCCGATGTTCCTTGGCTTGAGCCAGTTCAATTTTCAGCCTGGCTGCCTCATCGTTTTCAGGTTCTATTCCAAGAAGTCTTTCAATCATATTTTCCGATCTTCCAAAAACATGCATCTGAAGGTAGATTCTTCCCAAATTCAGCAGGTTTTTAGGATTTGTCTGATGACGCAGGAAGAGTCTTTCTCCGACGTCCGCTGCCAAATTCAGTTTACCGGAAAGCCTGTAGGCATCCGAAAGAAGGAGCAGATATTCATTGTCCCCCGGCACAAGTTTCAGATACTGATCGTAACACTCAATTGCCTTGGCAAACTCACCGACTCCGAAATAGTATTTCCCCAGAACTTTGAGAAGATCAGGAAATTCTCTGTAATCATCCAGGAACTTTTCAATTCCATGATACGCCTCTTCCAGTTCTCCCTTTTCGAGATGGACAAGACTTTTCTGAACGTCGGAACTTGCCTCCGGAGGAAGTTTATTGTCGGAAGGAAGGGCCTCATAACTTTCATTGAAACTGATCCTAAGAAGGGAAAAGTCATCTATGATTTTACCCAGTTCTTTGATTTTCTTGGAGATATTTCCCAGATTCCCGTCTGCCTCTTCCACCCTTTTCAAAAATTCTGTTTCATCTTCCTGAATGCTGCTGGTGGCAAAAAGCTGAATATCATCCCTTCCGTCAGACCCTGTAATGATTACGTCACCGCTCATCAGCTGAAACGTTCTGACAAAAAACTGATCTTCCTGTTCAGGCGTCCCCAGTTTTCTGAGAGCCAGTTCCTGTTCAAGGAACGCTGCCTTTCCATCTCTGTATAATACAGTCCATGGGTGCTCCGCATTGATGAAAAACATCATACCGGTCTCATTGTCTATCAGCCCCATACAGATCGAAATGTACATTGATCCGTCAAACGAGAGAAAAACGTTGTGAAGATCCAGGAACCTTTCTTTCAGCCAGGCTTCCGGATGAATTCCCTGGTATTTTTCGACTCTGGAGCGCATCAGACCCGCATTGAATACCACTCCGAGTACAAGTGCACCGCCGGCTCCCTGAATGGATTTTCCCATTGCATCCCCGTTGATGAATACAGTGTATTCTTTGTTCAGGAGTTTGATGGTATCAGTAATGCAGATATCCCCTCCGATTTCTGAATCCCATTTTCTGAATGTGAATTTCTTTTTCTGTTCGATCAGGAACTCTGTCTTGATCCGTGAGGATCTGTTATTGTTCGGCTGAAGAGGAGAAAGCAGAAGAGATGTGAGGTAATAATCCCCGTCCTGTGCAATTTTGAGAGTCTGCACTTCCTGAAGGGATTTATTCAGCTGATCTGTTCTTTCTGCCACCTTGTTTTCCAGATTCTGAGTGAAATCCTGAATCTGGGAGGTCATCTGGTTGAAGGTCTGAGCGAGCTGACCGATTTCATCCTTTCCGGTCAGTTTAATTCTGTGGTTCAAATCTCCGTCGCCGATCCTCTTGACACTTTCGGAGAGTTTCAGAATGGGCTTGGAGAATATAATGGCTGTATAGAATGCAATTGCAATTCCCAAAATAAAAAGGATCGCGGATACCAGAATAATTGTGTTTCGAACCTTATAGACCGGCTCATAGACCTTTGCCCTGTCAAATTCAAAAACAGCAGTCCCTACCCGCATCTGCTGGCCCCGGTACAGGATGGAAATCGGGAAGGAAAATCGGAGAATTTTAGTTTTCCAGCGGGAAGAAGAAGTGTCCTGCATATCCAGTTTCGTCAGACCGCGATAATAGTCCTTTTCTTTCTGGGATACCTGCTTTCCGATCTGTTCTTCCGAGGCCATTTCCGCAACATACTCTCCGTCCACATTCACGACGAAAGAATCCAGAAGACCGGTAATCCCGCTGCTTTTCAGTCTCGAGATGGATGTTTTGGTTGTATCGTACGTCTCGTTGATGAGAAGTTCTTCTGTTGCCAGGTTTGAAATATTTTGCGCAAGATTTGTACACACCTCAAAGGTCATTTTCAGAACAATATCCTGACTTCTGTTCAGAATGATAAATGCAAGAGGAATGATGCTGATCAGAAGAACACCTGAGATAATCATAATCATCTTCGTTCTGATGCGGATATTTTTATTAAATCTGTCTAAAATATTCATAGGCCTTTTATGTAGCAAGGATTGATATTCTTTCTCCTTGCACTTATGTAAAGTTTTTTTTTCAAAATTAGTCTAAATCATTTTTAAAATACGGATCTTGAGAATACTGAATATTTCGGGAAACCGCTTTGTACTGAATCTTGCAGATGAGCAGTGAATCTGCCTTGAGCTGTATAATTCTTTCTCTTTGGTTTTTCATTCAGTCTGCCTGACAGCAGCTGCCTTTCCCTTCGCCTGCGGCTGCCATTATTTTGAATCAACTGTCATTTTACAGCCGATTCACAGACTGGGTCGGCATCTAAATGCCCATTGTATTTGTTATAGAATCGGTCTTTGATAATTTTTTGACTTTTCCGCCGGGTTATCAGGGAGGGATCAGGGTTCGGCGCCTGGATCTCAGGGGAAAGCGTATAGAGGACAGAGATTCCGAAAAATACATTCCATTTTCTCAGCAAATTTTATCATTACAAAGAATTCTCCCGAACGCAGGCACTCTATCATACACTCTGACAGGGAATGGCCGGCAGCGATAGCGGGGAACAGCTGTATAACCCAGATTTCTAATAGTCCGAAGGGCGGAGCACAGCAGCGGCTTCCACGCTTGCGAGATTAGAAATCTGGGTATAATATATATTTTTCTGTAATACTTGTATCCCTTCGTATTGCATTTTTCAACCCCGATCCCCTTACTGTCTGCAAAGGCAGTCTTCATCTTTCTAATATACTTTATCATTACAGAACCCTCCCGAACGCCAGACTCCAAATCCTGAACTCCAATCACACAGCATCCGCTTTTTTCGCGCTTGGCTGTTCTCACAGGCACTTCTTCCGGCAGAAATACTGCAGAGTTATTGTAGACTGAACCCGTATTTCTCATTGTCCCTTTCCCGTCCCTGCACTGCACTGTTTTTATTTCATCAACTCCGGACTCAGCAGAATCTTTGAGCTTCTTCAAGTTTTGCTACTCTTTCCGAAAGAGAAGTATTCGCCGGGGAACCGGATAAGATGATATTTGGAATTCCATTCAGTCCGCCATTCTGTTTTCTTTTCATTAAATCTTCATATCTTAAAACTACATTCGAATGTTTCGGATATTCCGGAATTACCTTTTCCAGCTTCTCAAGAGCCGTCTTGATATCCCCTCTCGATTCAGCAGCTTCGGATTCCGCAATCAGAAGTTCGGTCTGAAGAAACTTTACAGACGGATCATTCGGACTGTCTTTCAGATGCCTGTCCAGTTCCGAACGGGCAGCAGAAAGATCCCGTCTGTCCAGAAGTGTGCGGATATAGGAACTTCTGTTTTCTTCGGGAAAAAGCGGGGAGGACAGAAAGAGGAATAAGGGAATGGCGATAGCGGCCAGCGGAGAGAACTGGGATCGGGGCTCAGGGCTTAGGGAACTGCGAAAAAAAGCAAGCATCGGACAGCGAAAGCGGCGAACAGCGTATAGCAATTCTGTCAAAATACTTTTCATTTTTATTATACATTTAATCATTATATAATACCATTTATTGAAATCCATCCGAATCTCCTGTTCCATGATTTGATTCACTTCCTGTATTTGGAATGCTGACGAATACTCCCCGAGCATTTCTTCTGCATCGAACTTCAACATCCGCACCAAGTAAAAGCAGGCTGGAATTTCTATCAGAGGGTTCCAGTGACTGAGAGTAGATAGATAAAACCGTCATATTTTTTTGTACACATTCCTTTTTTCTTTTCGTATAATCAGCTCCTTTATGAATATCTGAACATCCAAGGAAAAGAGTACCTGCCAGTAAGAGTTCCATTTTTAGAATCATTTTACATAACCATAGTCAGCAATAAAACCATCCTGTGCATACTGATTCAGGTCCTTGCTGCGCACAAAGTCAATCAGCCGCAGATAAAAAAACAAAGTATCGTTATTACGGTCATAAGCAAATGTCCCAGCTCTTCTGTCCGCATTCGTCTCCGGCCATCCTGCTCCTTTTCCTGTAAGTCTCAAACCAAAAACACCGGTATAGGCATCCGCTCCCCATTGATGAAACTGCTGCTTATGTCCATTCTCATGTTTTGTCACATTCCGTCTGTCACCTGCCTGAACTGAAAAATATCCCATATTAATCCCTGTATCTCCTCCATTCATATGCGGCGCATCTGTAACATGAAAGCCATATCTGTCCTGATGAATCTGTGTGTTCAGTCCCATCAGTCTTCCTGAAATGTAATTGTGACCTGCCCACGCTGCTCCAATAATATTCATCGGAGATGTCCAGTTTACTGCTGTGCTGAGATCACTTCTATTGTACCAGCTTCCTTTCTTGTTCCGACTGGACATCATCTTGCTCAGCATAACCAGTCTGTAATAATTTGTTGCTGAATTGTCGTCCTTGTTGAATATTCTGGTCATCATCATTGCAGAAGCGATTTTTCCCATCAAAGCATCCATTTTCTTATGTCTGCTCGGATCTCTGAAGTTCACCGGATTTCCCTCAGTATACATATACTGATTCATTCCCTGTACTGAATTTGCATCTATAATCGAATCCGCCTGTGTGAATCTCGCTATCGCCCCCCCTCGGCTCTGCGAGCCGCCTTGCATGCCTCCGTCCCCTTCGCCTTCGGCTGTCGGGGACTTCGCACATACCATCTCGCTTTATAGTAGTACAATCCCAACTCATCCCTGAATCAATATCCATTCCTGTGACCATCTTTACAAAAAGGATCAGGGATCGAGGAATAGGGCTTAGCGAAAGCGGGTTTTTCAAGAATGTTTCCTCAGGCTGGCATAAAGTGAATTCAGCATTTTCCCTATCTGGCTGCATTTTTCTAAAAAATCCTTTGAAGCCTCTTCTTTCAGATAATCCAAATCATTACATAATAGCAGATATGTCTCAAGTTCCATTAAGGAACCTCTTGCAATGAGCAGAAATCTCATATACTCCTTTCTTGTTCTTGCCCAGCCTTCTGCTATATTTGCAGGAACAGATACCGATGCTCTCCTCATCTGCGATGTAAGTCCGTGCATCTCTTCTTTAGGAAATATCCTGGTTATTCTATAAACTTCTTTCGCCAGTTCCATTCCCAACTGCCAGACTTTCAGTTCTCTGTATGATTCCATTTTAACCCAGATCCCCAAGCCCTGTTCCCTGACCCCTAGTACGGCATCTCCAATCCCTTCTTCATATCCGAAAGCTCACTCATACATTTGGAATACAGAAGCATACTCGCAGACACAGCATCTGTATTGGTGGACGAACTGACCTGTCCGTTTGTCACCGCAGAAGTCTGAGAAGACCTGGACAGAAGTGTTGCCACATTCCCTCCGAGACTGCTGCACTTCTTTTTCTGTGCATCCACTTCCGATTTGCTGTGAGTCACCCCGCTGCAGTTCAGCACTGCGAGGAAAATTGTAAGTGTTGTGATTTTTGTTTTCATTGGTTGGTTCTCCATTGTTTTTTTGTAGAATTGCGGGGATTGAGGTTCAGGGAACTACAGTATAATATATGTTATTACGCATATATCCTTCTGTATTTCATAACTGATCTTCAATCCCATCTGACGATTTTTCTGCATTCGTCTGTCTGTTTTATTCAACTGCCGTTCTCTTGCATAGATTAGAATAACTTACATACCTTCTTTGTAGATTTGATCGTGTATTTTTGCGTAATAATCCCAGTGCTTGAAAATGCGTAATCCTCAATCAAATTCATATTAGAATCATATTTTCCCGAAGGAATCTTTGAGTTTTCAAAATAAGTCTTGTCTAAATCATTGTAGGAGATTGAAAAACTCTGTGAGAAAACATCAACACCACCAGATGTTATATATGAATTTCCAGAAATTGGTCTCCCTAAAGAATCCCAGCTATTATACTTTGATTTACCTATTTTATTATCATACACAAGAAGTCTTTTCTGTGAATCATAAATATTGGTGGCTGAATACTGCAAAGCACACAAACCTAACATAGAAGAGAAGCACTGAATGATGCAATCGTAACCGCTTAACTAACTCCATTCCATACAATCAAAAAAAAGCTTTCTGCA
>DAORDI010000063.1:0-22215 GCA_035345895.1 Leptospiraceae bacterium | reverse complement strand
ATGAAAATCCATTTATTCAAATAGGTGTTTACAATAATGCATCAAAAGAATCCAAAGGTGCTCAAATCGGATTTTTTAATACAACCGACGGGAAAGCAAGCTTTCAATTTGGCTTATTGAATCATGCAGAGAAGAATCCATTACGCTGGTTTCCGCTTGTAAATATTGATTATAATGACCAAGATTAAAAACTACCTGGATAATATTCAAACATTGTATATTTCGGAATTAGTCAGGTAAAATATTGCGACTAAATCAAAGAAAAGTCCAATCCGACATACACAGAACTCCCTCTTTCCCTCAGTCTGATTTGCCCTCTCAGGCTGAGGAGTTTTTTAACTGATCATCAGTATTGTCTGTTTGCAAATAATTCAGATTTGCCTGAGTTCAGAATCATAATCTTCCGGCAAATTCCCGACAGGTCCATATTAAACTCAACTGTACACTCAGTCAGCAGGGCAAATCCCTGTCTCATACATAAAAACTGTCTCTAATGCTTTTTTTCCAGTTTTCACAGAAAAATATTATTGCCTGATCCGGGCAAACCGTAAGCTTTACAATAAGAATATCTAGAATCTAATCACGGATAATAATAAACCTTAGACATTCCGCAGTGAAGTCTGCATAAACGGCACCATGATAAAAAACTTTTTAATGCTCATCCTTATTATTTCCTCAAGTCTGAATGCGGAACAGACCGATCTGTCCGGATCTGTTTTTACTGTGAAGGAAGGTTTTTCAAAGGAGTGGACAGAGTCCGCTGGAAACTGCACTGACTGCAGAAGACTTGTTTTCGGAAATGAGAAATTCAAGTCGGTCAGAATTGCAAAACTGTTCCCTGAAAAAATGAAGGCCGCATCTTCGGAATTCCATTTCGGGGATCTGAAGAGGCAGGACTTCACCGTCTTTACTGAGTTTGAAATCAGAGAAATCAGGGAATATGAGAATTTATGCATATTCCTGGAAAGGATAGGGATCGGGTGGGAAGTCTATCTGAACGGGAACAGTATGACTGTCAGTTTTGAGGCCGAAACAGTCCGGGAAGAAGACAGAGCACATTCCGGAAAAGGGCAAAGTACAATCAAAAGAAGAGCAGCGATCATCCATTCAGAATTCAAGGATGAAACGGTCTCAGGAAGATACAGAGCGGAACTCATTATACCGGTCGCAGATCTTTTTTCCTGAATAATTCAAAAAAAGATTGAATTCATTCAAATTCCGTTTATCCTTTCATCAGATGTCCGCAGAAACTGAAGTGGTCTTAATCACATCGGATGACTGCAGATGCAGAAGGTGCGGGATGAAAAGAGAGAAATTACACAGAAAAAAAATATTGGCAGTCTCTCTGTTTTTGATTGTATTGGGAATCTTTGACTGCAGAACGCCTGTCACTGTAAAAGACAGGCTCAGCGAGATAAAAAGCTACGAAGAAGAAATAAAAAAACGGCATGATGATACGCTTGCAGAAAGAGCAGGGGTGGAAGTGACATCTCCGTTCCGGGAACAGATCAGCCAGAATCTGAAGGCAATGACTGAGCTTTTTGATTTTGCAAGAGATGCCAGAATCAGGGTGACAAACAAGCTTCCATTGACTGACGAAACGTTCATCATCGGTTCCAGAGAAAGAAGTCTGAACGGCGGGAATGAGAATGTAAACAGTTTTGGATTCGGAAAAAACTGGTGACAAACAGAGAGTCTAATTTAAAATGAGGTACAAGGAGTGCGGATGAGAAAAATTATTTATCTGACAATATTCAGTTGTTTTTTGGCGATGCCGGTATTTGCAGGTGAGCAGTCTGTATTGAGCAGAAGTGTTCCAGTGTTTAAGATCAGCTTTCTTCTCTCTGAAATCAGAGCCTATGCTTATGACAAGGTATATGCAAAGCATTGTTATGACCAAATCCTTCTGCACAAAAAAGAACTGGGAAAACTGGGAAAAAGCCTGGATTTCGGCAAAATTGAAAAGTTGGACTATTCTCATTTGAGCGAGAAGGCCAAAAAAGTATCTGAAAACTTTTACGCCGATCTGAAAGATGACAATGACAGACTTGAGTATCTGTATGGATCCATTGTAAGTTCAATGGGAGTCGATTTGGCCTCTTCCGGAAGAGTTCACGCTGACAAAAGAGCTGATTCTTTATGGGAACTGCTTCATACCATCCAGGACCCGACTGCAAAAAACTTCAGGGCAGTCTTGGACAATGACAGATCTTTCTTCGGCCGCGATACAGAACATATGAAAAGGGAGCTGAACGAAATCATCCGTCACAACCTGATCGGAAACAGAGAAATCGCTTCTAACTGAAAGCGACTGACTGAAAGCGACGTTTCGAAACGTCGCCAAACTTTTTCTCCCCTCTATCTCCCCAGCGAATACATCTTATAGACAAGAAACTCCAGCAGATTATGTTCCTTCAATTCCGCCAGTGAAACCATCGGAACGGGCACAAATATGAATGCCAGTGAAAAGAGAAGAAATATGCCCAGTATCTTCCTTTTCCAGTCCAGTTCTGCGTCAGAAACAAACGGATGTTCCACCCGGATCAGATAATAGATTAAAAAACCCCAGAATATCCAGGTAAAACTTACAAACCCTAAGAACAGAAATCCCAGAAAAAGATAGTATATCCAGGATCTGTATCTTTCACCGAAAAGTGAATAGATGATATGCCCCCCGTCCAGCTGACCGAAAGGAAGGAGATTGATGGCAGTGATGATCAGTCCCACCCAGCCAGCGCGTGCCAGCGGATGAATGCTGACATCAAACAGGGCACTATCGTACGGCCCCAAAATCCACTGAGAAGTGAAATAAGTGAAAAGACTGTCTCCGAAAATCAGTATCCTTTCAGGACTTTCCATCCCGCTGAACCGGATCAGTTTCGAATGATAAATACCGTAAATCCAGCAGGGAAGCGACAGAATCAGACTCATAAATGGCCCGCCTGCACCAATATCAAAAAGTTTTTTTTTGTCAGGGATCTCATCCTTGATTTTGATCACAGCTCCCATCGTTCCGATCGGCCCGAAAGGCATCGGAATGAAATAAGGAAGGGTGGCTCTGACATTGTACATTCGGGAAGGAATGTAATGCCCCATTTCATGGGCAAAAAGGATGGTAAAAAGACTTAAAGAATACAGAATTTCTTCCTGAAAATAGAGCCAGACTTTGTCTGCAGGAAGCCAGGGCAGCAGAAAGAGATTTTCATGAAAAGTCATTGTAAGCAGAGTAAGGGCTGCCAGTAAAATATGAGTGAGAATTGAACTTTTCACTTGTGCTAAAATTCTATGGAATAATATTTAGTCAAGAACCAAAAGACAGAACCGTTTTTGGTCAATCTGCCGGGTTTTTTTTACGATAAGGTACTATATGTTCAGCTTAAAAAATGTGAGTGTGAAAGGCAAAATAATCTTCTCAGTCGGAATATTCCAGATGCTGAGTTTAATCATTGCAGTTTTAGGGACGCTTGGTCTCTCCAAAATTGAAAGGGAAATGATCGATTTAGCTGAATACAATCTTGTAGTCGGCGACAATATCAGTTCCCTCAACAATGCCGTTGATTCCTCCAAGGGGCTCCTGCTTCTTGCTGCAAAGGCGGACTCCAGAGCTGACTACCAGAAGAATCTGGATCTGGCCAAGGAAGAAGACAAGAAAATTGCAGGGGCACTGACAAAAATTAAAAAATTTCTGACTGAACGTTCTGCAAAATATGAAGAATTCGTAAAAGAATCCCATGGTGTTCTAAAACTGGATGACAACCCGGCAAAAAGATTTGAAGAAATCGAAAAACTGGTACTGAATCTGGGAGAAACAACTTCCTATGTAGAAAAACTTCAGGAAGAGTATTACAGATATGACACTCAGGAATACAGAAAATTCGCCATTCCTAAAGAACTGGAACTCCATTTCAAAGACAAAAACAGAACTTACATCACACTGATCTCAAAATTCAAAGAATTCAATGATATCTCCACCAAGGGATTTGAAATCTCCAAAAGAGCAATGCAGTCTTCCACAACGGGAGTCAAGACAGTCCTCTGGGGAGGATATGCAATTTCACTGATCATCGTTGTTTTTGTGACATATATGATGATCCGCAGAATCGCTCTCCCTGTAGAAATGGCTGAACAGGTCGCCAACAAATTTGCAGAGGGCGATCTGACAATCAATCTGGAAAACACATCTCAGGATGAAATCGGAAGACTCATTCGAGCCTTGGGCAAGGCCAGCGAGAATCTGAAACGGATCATCAAGGAAATCGGAAATACTGCAGATCATCTGGCATCTTCTGCAGAAGAACTCTCTGCAACTTCCAGAAACTTGGCTGACGGTGCGACAAATCAGGCCTCCTCACTGGAACAGACTGCTTCTGCAGTGACTGAAATCTCCGAGTCCATCTCCTATGTGTCTGACAGCGCGAAGGATCAGGAGAAAGAAGTCATTGAGACAAACAAGTCCATGAACGAACTCTCCAAGTCCATTATACAGATTACAGAGACTGCACGTTCGGTGAACGAAGGATCTCAGTCCGCACTCGCAGAGGCAAAAGAAGGACAGCTCAAAGTAAATGAAACAGTCAAGAGAATGGCTGCAATTGAAGAGAGCTCCGAGCAGATTTCCGAGATCATCAATGTCATCAACGATATATCAGAACAGACAAACCTTCTGGCTCTGAATGCGGCGATTGAAGCGGCAAGGGCAGGTGAGTCAGGAAGAGGATTCGCAGTCGTTGCAGAAGAAATTTCCAAACTGGCTGCAAGATCGCAGAAAGCGACAAGAGAGATCGCAGATCTTATTACAGACAGTATCAACAAGGTAAATGACGGAAAAGCGATTGTAGGACAGGTTGTGGAATCCCTCAACAAGATTCTGAACAAGTCCATAGAGGCAGCACAGCTCTCCGATGCAATTTCCAATGCAACAAAACAGCAGAGTTCCGGAAATCAAAAAGTGCTCAAGTCGGTCTCCACTCTGGCGCAGATGGCACAGTCCATATCCAGGGCTACGAATGAAATGAAGATTTCCTCCAAGGAGATCTCAAATGCAATTGAGCAGGTGAATTCGGTGGCACAGAATACCGCTTCTTCATCTGAAGAGATGGCAGCCTCCACTTCTGAACTGGCTACACAGTCGGAAAAGCTGACAAGCCTGATCTCCATATTCAAGACATCGTAAGTGTTTGAGAATATAAAATTCATCAGAGAACACGATCCGGCGGCAAAGTCCTACCTGGAGGTGATTCTCTGTTATCCTGGACTCCATGCAGTCTGGTTTCATAAGATTGCGCGCAGGCTCTATACTTGGAAAATTCCTCTCATACCCAGACTCATCAATTACTGGAGCAGATGGATCACCGGAATAGACATTCACCCAGGTGCAAAAATTGCCAACGGCATACTGATCGATCATGGAACAGGTGTGGTCATCGGTGAGACTGCAGAGGTAGGAAAAGGCTGCCTGATTTATCAGGGAGTCACTCTTGGCGGGACCGGGAAGGAATCCGGCAAACGGCACCCTACTCTTCTGGAAAATGTAGTCATCGGAGCAGGAGCAAAGGTTCTGGGGAATATTACAATCCAGAACAATGTCAGGATCGGCGCAGGTTCCGTTGTGATGAGAGATGTTCCGGCCAACTGCACTGTAGTGGGAATTCCAGGCAGAGTCGTCAAAAACAACACAAACAAAGCAATGACAGACGATACACTTCTCGATCACTCCGAACTTCCGGATCCGGTCGCCAAAGTGTTTTCCATTCTGGTGGAAAAAGTGGATACTCTTCAGAGAGAGCTTGTGGAACTTTCCAAAAATCAGCCTCACAAAATTCATATCAGAGAAAATGTTCCAAGCGAGGATCAGGAAATTCAGGATTTTATTCATGGAGACGGAATCTGATGAAATGCGAACTTCTTTGCAGAGAAAAATATAGAAAAGAAGACTGGCCGAACCATCTTGTAACAATTGAAGAACTTGTGGATGATTCGGATTATATGAGAAGCATCAAGCAGTGTTCCTGCGGTCAGATATTCTTTTATGAGTTCATAGAGCTGAAGGATTATGAACACGGAAATGATGCAATCTACAGAATGCTTATTCCTATTCCGGACAGAAAGACCGGTCATGAACTGAACACTAAACCGAGCACTGAACTCACTAAATATACAGGCTTGCGGTTTGACTGGCCTTCCGATAAAAAAGATCCCAACGTTTACCTTTTTCAAGGAACTGATCTGTAAATATCTTTCATAAAAATTCAGATTCCAGGAAAAAAATTACTGTACAGACTTGGAATCTGCTGAATACTGTTATAAAAACATGAGTTCAGTGTCCTGACGAATTCACGTTCAGAAAATATACAAGGCATATTATTTTATGAATAAAAAAACGGTTTTCCTTTTCTGTGCCGCCGCCGCAAGTTCAGTCATTATGGCAATTTCAGTGAAAAAAGATGAAACGATAATATTCTTCCCTACTGTTTCGAAGCTGAATTCTGAGACTGGAAAATGGGATGTGCTTATTCACGGTCAGGTTTTTGAAAAAGAAGAAGATTCAAAGACAAGAAACTACTTCATCGAATTTCTGCGCTCCAGAATGAAGGTAGAACAGAACACTCCGGAAGCCGATATTTTCAAGGAAAGAATGCGCTGGTTTCTGATTGACAATCAGAGATGGAAGACTGTCAAAGTCAGGCTCCAGAATCTTTCCTATAAGCTGAACAGATCCAAGGCGAACGGACATTTTGAGGATCAGATCAAACTGGAAGTAAAAAAGGAATCTGACGGAAAGTTTCCAGAAACAGTCTCATACACTGCAGAGCTTCCTGACGACGATTCCAGACATTTCAGCGGAAAGACCTATCTGGTTCCGGATACAGGGATCTCTCTTGTGACAGACATAGATGATACGATTAAAATCAGCGATGTCAGAAACAAGGACAACCTTCTGAAAAATACATTTCAGAAACCTTTCAAGGAAGTCCCGGGAATGGGAGATCTCTATTCATCCTGGGCAAAAAAAAATGTACAGATTAATTATGTAAGTGCAAGCCCCTGGCAGATGTACACAATGCTCTCCGAATTCTTTCAGTCCAAAGGATTCCCTGACGGGGTTTATCATATGAAGTACGTCAGGCTTACGGACACCGATTTTTTCAATCTGATGATGGCACCGGATAAATACAAGATCAGTACAATAGAACCTCTGATGAAACTGTTCCCGAAAAGGAAATTCATTCTCGTCGGAGATTCAGGAGAAAAAGATCCGGAGGCTTACGCCTTTCTTGCAGAAAAATATACTGAGCAGGTGCTTCAGATTCTGATCAGAGATGCATATCCGGAGGACGGCCCGAAGAGACTCAATGAAGTTTTTTCAAAAATTCCGAAGGAAAAATGGCAGTCATTCCAGAACGCTTCGGACATAAAAAAGGACTTCCTGAAAAATATTCTATAATGAAAAAAGATTATTTTTGCCGCACCATTCATATATGAAAACTTCAGAAGGGAACAGGCTGATTTATATTTCAGGCGCAGCGCTCTGTCTTCTGCTGATGATATGCATTCTGCTTTTCTTTCCAAAAACAGGCTGGATCAGAGGCACAGCGGGAGATTTCATCGTTGTGGTTTTCCTTTATTTTTCCTTGAGAGGGTCTTTTCTGCTGAGTCCAATCCGTTCCGCACTGATTTCTCTGGCAGTGTCGTTCGGCATAGAAGGTCTGCAGTATCTGAGGATACTGGATCTTCTGCATCTCTCCGACTTCAAGGCTGCCAGAATCATCTTCGGCTCAGTCTATGATCCTATGGATCTGATCGCTTATGCTGCAGGTGCAGGCGCCGCATTTTTTTCGGACACCGGATTTCTGTCCTTCTGCAGTCCCGGACAATAAATCTGATCCCGAAACTGCTCCTGCTGAAAAAACTTTTCATTCAGAACCAGGGAAGTGACCGGTTCTGGGCCGGGTTTATGTAATGAGTCTATAATTAAACAGTACTTCAGAAACAGTTTTTTCGGCAGAAGATGCAGATGCATCATTGCACCGAATGACGCACTTGGACTGCTCAATAAAGTTTCGACACCGCATACGAAGGGCACTGACTGCTTTTCATTAGACGGCATTGTCAAAAAAGCGGTCAGAAAAAGGCAGACTGTGCGACCGCAGAATTTACGGTTCATCCGAAAGCTCTTTTGGGGACAGTTTTGAAAATTTTTCAAAGCAGGTTAACAGGAAAAGACCGAAATTTTGAGACTCAATTTAATTCAAGAAATTTTCATGGGGCAATCCTATAGAATTATGTCTCATAAAAAAAAACCTCTAAAGTCGAAAAAAAGATATTTAATGGATTGACCTCGTTTAGGCCTTTTCCGATACTATTTAGCGAGACGGTATAACCCGTCACCAAACTATTGAAAGAGAGTTAAAGGTATTGACGATGAGTAAAGCCAAAGTATTATTTATCCTTTTCGTTTTGTTCAGCCTAAATGGACTTTTTGCACAAGCTGGAGCTCCAGCTACAGCAGCACCGGCAAAAACAGATGCGGCTGCTGAAGAAGAGGCTGTGATTAAAGGGGAATTAATTGCTGACAGTGACGAAGATGATCCTAAAGCTTCTGACGAAGAAAAGAAAAGAAAAAAGGACATCATTAAGCAGGAAGCAATGTGGAGAAATCCTGACTTTGTTGGATACAATAAAGCTTTCGAAGAGTTGCATAAACTTTCTAAGTCTTATTCAAACAACAAATACAGACTGGCTCTTTCTTCCTACCAGTCCGGAATGAACACTATTCTGAAGATGAGAGAAAATGTAGAGCAATACCGTAAAGAACAGGCTGAGAAAAAAAGACTGAACGAAAAATGGTATTGGCAAAAAATCGATAGAAAAGCCGCTGAAGAAAGACATATCCAAAGAGAAAAACTTTCTGCAAAGCTTGCTGCTGTGACTTACTTCACAAAAGCTATCGGTCATATGGATGAAGTAACTAACCCTGATCTGAGAGAAGAAAAAGCATACAAAGATCTTATGTCTGCAATTTACAGAGCTTGGATTATGGCAGAATATGACACTCAAAACTATCCACAGTGTATCCCTATAATTGAACTCTATTTGGAAATTGATAACAATGAAAAAGATTACCCAGCTCACAAATATCTTGCTAGCTGCTACTCTTTTGAAGAAAATACACTGAAAAAATACAAAGCTGGATCAGATGATCAAATTCAGAAACTGAAGAACAAGAAAAATGTTCATCTTCTGAGAGCAACTGAACTGAAGTATGGAAAAGGATCTGTTGAATACAAGCATATAGTTGACCTTGTAAACAAAGACGAAGTTATTTCTGTGACTCCGTAATCCACAATACCTCTTTCAATTTAAATAAAACAGCCCTTGCGGGGGTTGTTTTATTTAATTGAAATGATTTCTTAATTGAAGAAGGGGTTGAATTTCCTTTCTTCGAAAATTCTAGTCTCTTCTCCGTGTCCCGGAATCACTAAAGTCTCATCCTCCAAAGTGAACAGTCTCTCCTTTATTGAGTCGATAATCTTCCCATAATCACCGCCCCAAAGATCCGTTCTGCCGATTGATCCTGCAAATAAAGTGTCTCCACTGAATAGAAGTGATTTTCCTGAAAATTCCAGATGGAAACAGACCGAGCCGGGAGTATGACCTGGTGTATGAATAACTCTAATCTTCTCCTTTCCCAGCAGGAACTCCTCATCATGTTCCAGAAAATGAGAAATTTCAGTGATATTCTGAGCAGGAAAATGAATTCCGAAAAAACTGCACTGCATAGGAAGATTCTTATAAAGACCTAAATCATCCCGATGCATACAGACTTTGGAATGACTGTGCATTGAGGCCAGTTTTGACGTCCCCATACAGTGATCAAAATGCGCGTGAGTATGAATAATTCTTTCCAGACTCAATCCCTCATCAGAAAGAATTTTCTGAATTTTATCCTCATCGCCTCCCGGATCTATGACTACAGCTTTTTTTTCTTCTTTTGAGAACAGAATACTGCAGTTGCATCCCAATGGATACACAGGAAAAGTTTTGATTTCTAACGACATAAATACTTGGATATGCGTCCTTCGAACAATGTCAAGCATCCTATTTCTACTAAAAATATCTGCTGATTTACATTTTTTGTTGCCTTTTAAAGCCTGATCTGTACAATTATAGAGAGCAAAGCCGTGCAGATGACTCAGAGAACAGTAAAGGCAAGTTTCGAACAGATTCTTAAGCGAATCGCAATCATTGACCGTGATATCAATGAACTGCATCGATTGAGGAACCGCCTGTCAGAGGACAGACCTTACTTTGCCAATCTTCAGTCTGCATTTGACCAGCAGATTCAGTCCCTTTCTGCAGAAAAAAATTCACTTCTCGGTCTTCCTGTTAAAAATCCTCCTGCCTGGCTCACAGTTCATCTGAACGGTCAGATCATTTCTGAAACGGAAGCTGATGAGGAAAAAGAAGAATTTTCTCCGATCGTACCTGTAGAAACAAATGATATATACCAGTTCCTGAAGCTTCTTCCAAAGACAGAAATTCATCTTCATCTGGAAGCATGCATCAACAAGGAAACACTCAAAAAACTGCTTCGCAAGAATGATATAGAATATAATGAAAAAGAATTCGAGGAGAAGTTCAACTTCAAGGATCTGAACGGATTCATCCAGCTTTTCTTTTTTATCCAGAGTGCAATCAAGGAACCTGAAGATTTCAGCTACCTTGTAGAGAGTCTCGCAGAATATATGCGTGCAGATAATATTATTTATGCAGAGGTATTTCTTGCACCGACCAGATTCATTCAGAACGGTCTCGATTTTAATGAGATCATGGAAAACATCATTCAAAAAATTCATGAAGTGAAGAAAGACTTTGGAATAGAAATTGCAATACTTGTTGATGTATCCAGAACTTTCGGTGTAGACAATGCTATGGCCAATCTTGCCAAGGTGCTCAGACTGAAGTATGATGAAGTCATAGGAATCGGTCTGGGCGGAGCTGAACTGATGGGTCCTGCCAGAGATTATGAACCGGTATTCAGAAAGGCACGAGAATCCGGACTTCACTGTGTAGCTCACTCAGGCGAGGATGATGGGCCTTGGTCAATATGGGACTCACTGAAAATACTTCAGGCAGAAAGGATCGGTCACGGCACCTCTGCCATTCAGGATCCAGAACTTTTAAAATATATTAAAGAACAGAAGATACCGATTGAAATTTGTCTGACAAGCAATCTGTTCACTGGAAAGTATGTCCGCAAGGAAGAGAATCATCCTGTCAGATACTATTATGATTTGGGAATTATCACAAGCATCAATACAGATGATCCGGAAATATTCAATGTTTCGCTCACAGATGAATATTATAAACTGTTTAAGCATTTGGACTTTACTGTAGATGAAATTATTGACCTCCTGAAAAAAGGAGTCCATTCTTCATTTTATCCTAAAAAGGATAAACTCTGGAAAAGAATGGAATCAGAGATTTCCAAACTCCGCCAGAGATTTCAGTTTTAACTTTATTCCTCAGCTTTTATCCCAAGCTGTTTCTCAATAGCCTTAATTCTGGATGCCCATTTATTGAAGCCTATCAAATGTTTAATATTGACTCTTGCTTTCTGAAACTCAGGATAAGTCATTCCCCAATCCCAGCCGATGTAAATTCCTTTTTCTTTCGGTGAAGTTCTCATCCCTGTTCCGCCCGCAATGATGCTGTCATCAGGCACGACTAAGTGATCCGATACTGCACAGGCCCCGCCTATGAGTACATTGTTTCCTATGACAGTGCTTCCTGCAACACCGCTCTGACCTGCAATGATTACGTTATTTCCGATCCTTACGTTGTGGCCGACATGCACCTGATTGTCAAACTTGCACCCATTCCCAATTACTGTATCCTCAAGCCCCCCTCTGTCCACACAGCAGTTGGAACCTATCTCCACATCATCCCCAACGACAACTTTTCCAATCTGAGGTATTTTATGATGGATTCCTTTGACTGTGACAAAACGGAATCCGTCTCCTCCAAATGTAGAATTTCCGAATACAGTAAAATTTTTCCCGATGACAGTATCATCATGAAATACACAGTTCATTCCTATTCTGGCATTGTCTCCGATATGAACATTCATCCCAATTTTAACACCGTCTTCGATAATGCAGTTTTCACCTACAGTCGAATTCTCACCTACAGACACAAAATGTCCCAAATATGTGCCCTTGCCTATTTTTGCTGAGGAATGGACAGCCGAAGTGGATTCAATTTTACCCTCAGGCTTCTTGGGAGGATACATATAGCTCAATATCATAGAAAGAGCCAGCTCCACATTTTCTGCAACGACCGCAGGAACAGAGATTTCCTTCTCCAGATCAGGACTGATAATCAGCGCTGCGGCTCCGGAAGCCTTTGCAGACTTAAGATTCCCCTTTCCTGCAGCAAAGGAAAGAAATTTCCCTTTCCCTGATTCCAAGGATCCAAGTGAATGAAAAACTGTTTTTTCCGGCTCAGCAGAATTTATAATCCTGCTTCCGGCCAATAACCCGCCGATTTCCCTTAAATTAAATTCTCTCAAAGCAGCCCTCCGCAATTATTCAGAATTCCAGTGTGAAAATACTGCCTCATTCTTCAAATTCTTTCTTGCTTTCCGACGAGGAATTAAAGTACTGATTTAGCATAACAGATGAAATCAGGAAAGAAGATCAATCAGCCAAAATCGGAAACAACCTGTCTGAAATACATTCTCGCGGGAGCATTTCTTTTTCACATTTCTGTCCTCTGGGGAAATTTTACCTGGGATGATTCAATTCTTTTTCTGGAGGCAAAGACATATTCGTGCGGAACCGACTTTTCCAGAGTCTTTACAAAACCCTTTTATTTCAATGTGAATTACTTCAGACCTATTATAAGTGCCTTATATTATTTTGAATCCTGCATTTACGGAACGGTCCCTTTCTTCTACAAACTTCTGAATCTGATACTGTTTACTGCTGCATCAGGACTGGTATTTCAGTTCTTCAATGCACTGACAGAACCTCTCAAAGACAGAAAAAGATGGATTCCTATCGGTGCCGCATCTGTATGGATCATTCATCCCATTCAGTCCGAACTGATCAGTCAGGCCACAAACAGATTTGATCTTCTGATGATCGTATTTTCCGTGCTTATCCTTCTGAATTCACTGAAGAACGGACGAAGGCAGTACGTTCTGAGTTTTTCTCTCTCCTTTATTTCCATCCTGACCAAGGAAACAGCAGTCATATTTCCTGTGCTGATTCTTTTTTTTGCACTTCACAGACAAAATTCTTTTCAGGTCTCAAAAGCTGTCTTTCTGCATCCTGCCCTTTCAGCTGCAGGCATTCTTGCGGCTCTGTCTCTCAGACCTCTGCTTATGGGCTATGTCTGGAAATCAGGCGGTATGCCTATTGAACCGGGAGATTTTATTTCTCATATCCTGCTGACTGCCAGAACTGCAGTCACTGATCTCAGAATTCTGCTTCTTTTCAAACTGAACGGACCCATTCACTATTCAGAACTTCCTGTACTGATGAACCCCTTTTCAATTTCGGAACTAGTCTTATTCAGTGCATCTGCAGCATTCAGCATATTCATTGCCTTCCGAAAGCCGGAAATCGGGACTCTGCTTGCCTGCTTCTGGGTTTCACTTCTGCCTGTTCTGCAGATTTATCCAATTGAACTTTCCGGCAATTCAATTACTGCTGAACGATACCTTGCTCTTCCTTTTTTTCTTCTGCTCTCTGCTGGAGTAAAATGGGCAATATATAATGAAAATATATTAATAAATATTTTTTTTCGGACGGGATTCATCATCTTTCTGAGTGCAGAAGCAGTCGTTGGACAGTATATGCACGCAGTATGGAACAGCTCTGAAAGTCTCTGGAATCATTCTCTATGGACTGCGCCAAAATCAAAAATTCCGTATCTGAGTCTGGCACTTATCTATGCTGCCGAAAACCGACATGAGAAGGCGGCAGAAACCGCAGATATGGCAGTCTCATTGTATCCGCCGACATCCAGAAGGGATTCCTGGGATACTTCGATCCTCTATTTCAACCGTGCAAATTCACTGATGCGGCTGAAAAGATTCCAGGCCGCTGAAGCTTCCTACTGGAAATCAATTGAACTGTCGGAAAACCTGCATATGCAGAACAATAGGGCATATATCAATCTGAGCATATGCCTGCTTGTCTTAGGAAGAAGGGAAGAATCTCATTACATTCTGAAAAAACTGGCCTCAGAAAATCCGGGTAACAGGGAAATACAGAATGCTGTGCGCTTTATTTACGAAAACGAGGAAAAATCTGTCGGAGAATTCAGGAACTGAGATTAAAAAAAGAGTTCTTTCCCTCCTAAGAGGCCGGAAAATAATGACTAATGACATTTGAAGATTTGAAAATCATTGAACCTGTCTGCCGAGCACTCGCAGAAGAAGGTTACACTAACCCTACTCCAATTCAGGAAAAATCAATTCCATCTGCGCTGACAGGCACAGACATACTTGGTCTGGCTGAAACTGGAACAGGAAAAACTGCAGCATTTACAATTCCCGTCCTGCAGACCCTTTACAACCGCAGAAAAGCAGGTGAAGGATATCAGGGAATTCAGGCTCTCATTCTGGCTCCGACAAGAGAACTTGCAATACAGATCGGAGAAAGCATCAACACATACGGCAGACATACATCACTGAAATATGCAGTAATATTCGGCGGTGTTCCGCAGAGAAATCAGGAAAGAGTCCTGAAAAACAAAATAGACATCGTTGTAGCAACTCCAGGAAGACTTCTGGATCTCGCTGACCAGAGAATTGTAAAACTTCATAATATAAATATGCTTATATTAGATGAAGCAGACAGAATGCTGAGCATGGGATTCATTGACGACGTGAGAAGAATCGTAAAGAAACTTCCTTCCAGAAGACAAAACTTCTTTTATTCCGCAACAATGCCTGATGAAATTCAGAGACTTGCTGATGAAATTCTGAAAAATCCTTTCCGTGCCGAAACTGGCCAGCTTTCTGCGCCAAACAGAAATATCGAACAGGAAGTTTATCAGGTGGACAAAATCAATAAACATGATCTGCTTGTGCATCTGCTTCAGGATGAAACTCTTTCAAAGGTTCTTGTTTTCTCAAAGACAAAACATACTGCGAACAAGGTATCTGACGAACTGAACAGAAAATCAATACAGTCGGCAGCAATTCATGGAAACAAAACTCAGGCGGCCAGAAGAAAGGCTCTTGAAAGTTTCAAGAAAGGAAAACTCAGAGTGCTTGTAGCTACTGACATTGCATCAAGAGGAATTGATATTGATGAAGTGACTCACGTAATCAACTATGAACTCCCGAACGAAGCAGAAGCCTACATTCACAGAATCGGCAGAACAGGAAGAGCTGGACTTTCAGGAAAGGCAATTTCATTCTGTGCAAGAGAAGAAAAAACTTTCTTAAGATCCATAGAAAAACTTTCCAGACAGCAGATTCAGGTAAATCTGAACCATCCTTACAATTATGGAACTGCTTCAACCAAGCCGAAGGAAAACGGTCATTCTGCATCTTCCAATTCAAACGGTTACAATAGTTACCGTGAACAGGACAGCAGACGAGGCGGACAGAAATTCAAGCCAAGGAGCAGAAATCAGCAAAGACACAGATAATTAAACTCTGAAAACGAGGGCTGACACGGAGATGTCTGAAATTTCAGAACAGTGACCGGCATAAAATGACCGACTCTGTGAATTGCCCTTAACCCGCTTTATACAATTAAAACCCCAAAACAGCTCCATCCAATTTTAATGAAAATTTCATGAATATTGAAATTACAAATTTACCATACGGAATGATGCATCAATACAGTTTGCACCGTAGGCCACCGAGCGTTGCACTGAGCTCAGTCGAAGAATAAAAAACCCAATACGTTCAGTTTTTTTTATATCCAGGTGGACGGTG
Organism: Leptospiraceae bacterium; assembly: GCA_035345895.1. GTDB lineage: Bacteria > Spirochaetota > Leptospiria > Leptospirales > Leptospiraceae > DAORDI01. The sequence goes on along the minus strand of DAORDI010000063.1, from coordinate 6,254 downwards.
AAAATCGCTCGTCGGCCGTCTCTTCTGAATAAAGAAACTTGATTTTAGCATCGCCTGACGGCCGCCTGAGGGCTGTTATAATGATATGCATAAATAGCTGCGTTTTTCTTTCCGGTAATGCAGATTTATTAGTGTAGAAAAAATAAGTGTACAAAGGCTTCCGAAGTGATACAGGAGCAGGTATGAATGCTTCACTGAAAATATTTTTTTGTATTTCATTTTCGGACAGGATAACGCCTGCAGTATTTCCTGAATGATGATTTTTAAGGAATTTCGCATACTCAGACAGGAAGAATTGATCTTATCTGCCAGAAAATTCAAATCTGCACTTCTACTGAAAAGGAAAAATCAGACTCTCAAAAGGACTTGAGAGTCTGAACTCCTCCTGCCTAGTCTTTGGTAAAACTCAGTTCAAGATCCTTGGGATATATTGAATGAGAATGTATGCTGACTTTCACGACCTTGTCCATCACCTTCTTCATTCTGAATCCTTCAGTCTCAAGAAAATTTGCATTCTGCACAGTGGTGCCAGTAATCTTTTTGACTGTACTGTCGTGTCTGAACTCAGCGGTAAATTTTTTACCCTCGAAACTCACTTTAATGCTGAATTCCTGGGTATTTTTTCCGCCATCCCAGAATTTTCCTTTCCATTCTCCAGCAAAAAATTCAGAAGGGTCGTCCTTGCTCAGATTTAGATTTCGGGTAAACCTTGTCTTTGCATTTGGATCAATTTTCTTTACTTTTCTGGAGAGCAGACTGCTGATCTCATCCGCAATGTCCTGTATATCAGGTTCCTTGTTCAGACTGGCTTTTCCGAATACCCATGGAGTGTATTCACTGTATCCGGCTGAATTTCCGGCACACACTGTATAGCTGAAATATGCTCCAGGTATCAGAGAATCGGTATCTGTATGCTCTGCTGTCTTAGTTCTGATTTCCTTCATAGTTCTGTCCGCGTAATTGAACCGTTTAATCACATACAGTGATGCTCCTGGAACAGAACTCCACCTAAGTTCAATTTTGCCCGGAAAACTCATTGAAGCACTCAGTCCTGCAGGCACAGCAGGGACATTATCTCCTCCTGCAGATATATGGAACATATCACTCCATTTTCCTGCACCCTGAGAGTTTCTTGCCCTCACACAGTAGTAGTTCTGCCTGCCTATTGTAGGAGAAGAATCACTGAATGAATTGGATCTTGCCTGAGAAATTGCATTCCATTTTTTACCATCCCATCTCACAACCTCATAAGAAGATGCATTTCCTACAGAATTCCACTGCAGATGAACAGCGGCAGTTCCGTTTGTCAGCTTAAGCGAACCTAGGAGCCCTGTCACTTTTTCAGGCACAAGAAGAATCTGCTCCGACTTTGCATAACCGGATGCTTCAGGGGCAGTTTCTATATCCGAAGAAACATCCTTGCTGAGATAGGATACAACTTTATAAATATACATTCTGTCAGGAATCACAGAAGTGTCAGTATATCCCGTATTCTTTGAAACGACTTTCAACGATTCAAAATCGTCACCGGCTGAAGGATCTTTTCTGAACACCGCATAAGCAGAAACACCTGGAACAGCATCCCAGCTCAGAATGACCCTGTCTCTGTATGTTCCATTCGATGCCTGAACAGAGGCCGGATTCTGAAGCTTTATATCATTGTCAACTTGATTGTCTGCAGGTTTATCTGTTTTTATATCATAAAGAACCATAGGGTTTGGTCCCAGGGTGACAAACATTCTGTAGGATATCCATCCGTAGCCTCTGTCTCCCCAGCCTGTTCCCCAGGAATTGATGATTTTAAATGCACCTCTGTCGCCTGCCGGACTGACTTTATTATCATCATATCCGACAAGAGTCATTGCATGTCCTCCGTAGTTTTTTCCCGAATGTCTGTCGTACACCTGATTTTTCAGACGGTAAAACCCGTCATCTATCGGTATCCCGAAAACTACAGGATTACCGGAAGACAGCTCAGCCTTCACTGAGTCAATATCATCATCCTGAATGTATCTGAGTTCTTTCCCCTTGAATTTTGCCGCTTCCTGAAATGCCTGAGCAGAAGGCTGTTTTCTGTAGTCTGTGTCAGTGTACGGCATATATTTCCATGGAGCAGCTCCCTTGGAAATCATAACCTGAAGTGCATCACTGATCCGCGACCCCTGATCATATCCTCCGTTAATCTGATTGTATATGAAGGCAGGCGAAAAGACTTTTTCACCCGAACCCCCCGTCACAGGAGAATCATAATTCCAGTCCCGTTCCACTTTTTCCTGATAGGATTTCATTGCATAAGCAGTTGCCCAGGCAACACAGCTGGACTGGGTTCCCTGACTTCCTACAGGCGGCATTTTGCCGCTCAGATCGACAGAGGCAGGAAGAGACCGCACTGACCTGGTGAAAGCCCTGCTCAGCTTGGGAATACTGCGAATCTGATCCTGGTTCAGCGGAATGTAGCCGCAGTTCCCTTTCGATTCACAGTCTTTGGAACGTACACTGGCTGGATCAAAAACTGCATCATCTGCATTCAGGACTGAACAGATGGCAATTCCAAAAATCAAAATAATTCTCAGCAAAACAACCTCCGGGCATACTTAACGTATACTGGAATGACATTTTATGAAGATTCAGAATTCTCTTCAATGATAAAAACCGTGAATATTTCAGCGCACAGTCATTCCTTCAATTAGACTGCCGATTTCCGACGGGAAAAAATTTTCTCCTGAATAATGAAAAGCATACTCAGGAAGATGAATGTTTTTTATGAGAAAGCCTCAGAACATTCTGTATATGACGACGGTCTGCTTCCTTCCTCTTAAATGCCATTCTTCCTGAAAGCAGTGATCTTAAAGCCTCGAACACAATGCTGATGCCGATCTTGCTTTCCCCGTTTGCTCTTTTTCCAAACTGATAACTGACTTCAGCAGTCTTTTCGTCACGACAGATCAGAAGAATTTCAAGAAGTATCTTGAATCCTTTAGGAGAAATACTGTCCTTTACTTTACAATATATTTTTTTACTGATAACAAAGTAACCGGAGAGAGGATCTTTTACGTCTGTTCCTGAAAAAAATCTGGATACAGCTGTTCCCGAAAGACTTAGAACTTTTCGGAAAAATGTAAAGCTGTCCGCTCTTCCGTTTCCTGAGTATCTGGATCCGATGACAATATCGTTTTTCCGCGATAGGGTCAGCATTTCGGGAAGGATGCCAGGATCATGCTGAAGATCTGCATCCATCACAGCAAAAAAATTTCCTTTACCATACGACATTCCTTCGAGAACGGCAGAATTCAGTCCCCTTCTCCCAGCTCTTCTGAGAACTCTGATTCTGGAATCCGATTCTGCAAGCTTTTCGCATTCCTGCCAGGTCAGATCAGGGGAATCATCATCTATAAAAATGATTTCAAAATCAAATTTTCCATCCAGTTCCCTGATGATCTTTTCAGAAATCATAGAAGGATTTCCCTTCTCATTGAATGTCGGTATAATTATAGAATATTCAACCCTGTTCATATTCAGCGATTCTCTTTTATGTAGCAGGGAATCATATTCCCGCAGTCATTTTCTGTTACACAGTTTCTCACTTTTGCAATATGCTTAGGACACTTGACGATGCAGCCTGACTGAACTGTCTTTCCGTACAGAGAAAACTCTGAAGGAAAACTCTCCCTGAGACAGGCTTCAATTTTACTGCATACAGAAAGACATTCCCCGGCATACAGCTCTCCGGATGATGATTTTGCATATTCGGAATAAAGCCTTTTCGATGCTGCTCCTGCGATCATCAGGACTGCAAGCATCCAAAGAAGGTGAAACTGAACATTTCTCTGAAGTCTCTTCAAAGGCTTCCAGCGGAGTGTACTGTGTTTTATTTTAATGATTTTGTATTTCATAATAAGAAACCTCCTCAAAGATTCTGCTTCTGTCGCGGTTCAGAAAATCCCGAACAAGAGAATGCGGCTTCCAGATTTTCCAGGATCGTTTTTTTTCGAACCTGCTGTCCGGAGTTCTGTGAGTTCCCAATGCAAGCAAGGAAGGCGAATCGGGAGGGCAGTTTTCAGGCAGACTGGGAGCACTGTAGTAGAGCCTGGATCCTGGCAGAAAGATTCCTGCATCAAACAGATTCCATGAATTTTCAGAAAGTATGCAGACTGATTTCCCTCCCAGATTCAAGTCTTCCGGAATCAGAGGAAGATATGTCTTCCTGAGAAGATAAAACTGGAAAAAGGCAAGAATCAGAAATGAAACGAGAATATTCCGATACACATAGGAAATCTTAAGAAAAAGAACGGAGCCGCACATAAATAGAACAGCCACGGAGAAAAAAGGAGAAATACCGAAATCATCAATTGTCTGAAGAAAAAAAGCACCGCTGACAGTCAAAAAAAGAATGAGCAAGCTGAAATAAGCATTCATCTTCCAGAGGTTTTTAAAACTGTATATATAATTTCCATATTTTATAAATACACCCGAAATGAGGAGAGGCAATGCAGGGATTGAATAATAAGCATCCTTCCTGTTCGGAAGAATATGAATAAGCAGTATAAATGCCGATGAAACAGTGAGGATAATTCCCAGAAGTGCTCTCGGCTTCCGTATTCTCTGAAACAGTAAACGGAAAGCAAGAACAGAAACGGCAATACTCCAAGGAAACAGATAAAAAACTGCGCCTAGAAAAATGGCAAGTTCGGGCTGGTTTTCATTTGAAAACTTTCCAATGTTCTCAATAAATAAGAAGAATTTGACTATGCCGATGCCGTTATCCGCATAAAGTGTAAGCACAATGTAATAGAGAACCGGCAGGAATGCGGCAGGGATGAAAAACAGCAGTACCCCGGAGAGCATCCTGTGCAGATACTTTCTGCCCTTCCATTGAAAAGGTGCAAATCTGAATCTGAAAAAATGCAGAACACCCCATACAAAAAGGACTGTTCCTGCATATACTGTCAGAACGGGGCCTTTCAGAAGAAAACCTGCTCCGGCACAGAGACCAGCCAATACAATGTATTTTTTTCTGTTATGAACAATATACATCAGTATAAAATAAGTGCAAAGGGAAAGAAAAAACGCCATAGCCTGTTCCATCATTACCAGTCTTGAAAACTTGAATACTCCTACTGTAAGTATATATATGAATCCTGCAGTAAATGATGCCAGTCTCTGACCTCCGAAAATACCTGAGATTCTGAACACAAGCACTGCTGTCCCTGCTGCAAAAAGAACTGAAGGAAGTCTTTCCATAAACAGGCTCTCCGGCACAATGCTTTCTGCCGCCATTCCGATCCAGAAAATCAAAGGAGGTTTGTACGGATTTGGAACACCGTTCAGAAAGGGAAGAAAATAATTTCCGTTTCTGAAGCTTTCACGAATTGTCTGAATATGCATACTTTCATCTCCCTGAGTCAGAATTGCGTACGAGGAAATTCCGGGAATGAGGAGAATAAGGCAGGACATAACGAGAAGAAAAGAAAGAAACAGATTGCTTTCAGTCAATGCTCTTTTCGATTGCATATGAACCATATATATTTGACCGAACGGTCAGTCAAATATATTTTCAATCAACTGTTCACCGAATTCTCTTTTTTATACAGCTTTTAAAAAAAACAGTTTTCAAAAATCGTATAAACTCTGTACAATAGGAAAACTGAACACTGCTCAGAAAACCAATAAACATACAGAAAGTTTTTTAAAAGGACTGAACAGTCCCATACTCGGAAAGGTTAAGAAAATGCACAGTAAAACCAAAAGATCGGAGGCAAAGGAAAATACTAGATGCATTCTGATGCAAACTTCCCTGGAACTTTTTGCCTCCAACGGATTTAACGGCACCTCAATGGAAATGATTGCCAGAAAGGCAGGAGTATCCAAAGGACTCGCCTACACATACTTCGCAAGTAAAAATGAAATCCTTATCGAGATCATAAAGACTTTTACTGACAAAAAAAGAACGATTCTTAAATCCATTATTGGCGAAAGTACAACTCCGTTTGAAAAGATAAAAAAGCTTATCGAAAGTGCAGTGGATACTGATGCAGAAAATGAAGCAGGCAGGGATATGCACAGACTTCTCTACATGATCAAGCTTCAGCCGGGGTTTTCGGAAATGCTTCAGTCCCTGTCTTCTGAAATGAAGCCTCAGATCCTGGAAGATATGGAAATGATTGACAGTCTGCTGAAAAAGATCGGTGTAAAGAATCCAGCAAAAGAACGGGAGTATATCAAGACAGTGATTACTGGAATAATGATATTATATC
>DAORDI010000062.1:0-22523 GCA_035345895.1 Leptospiraceae bacterium | reverse complement strand
CCTTCACTCCATGTCTTCGCATATACTGAGAATACTCAGTTCTGAACTGATCTACAAAATGCGGCCTTTCCGGTCTCGGGCCGACAACCGACATATTTCCTCTGAGCACATTGAAAAACTGAGGTATTTCATCGAGTGAAGTCTTTCGGATGATTTTCCCTATGCTCGTCACTCTCGGATCATCCTTGGTAGTCCAGACAGTATCGGATGCAGATTTTTCCTGCACAATCATCGAACGGAACTTAATCATCCTGAATTTTCTGTGATCGAGCCCTATTCTTTCCTGGAAAATGAAAACAGGGCCTTTTGATGTGATTTTAATGAAAAAAGCAATCAGCAGATACACCGGAGAAAAAACAATGATAAATGTAAGTGAAAATACAATATCGAATAATCTCTTCAGAAAAAGATTATAGCCGTATCTTACTGGAATATCTCGGATGGAGATGACAGGAATTCCGTCCATTCCCTCCACTCGTCCCCGTGCAGCAATAAACTCAGTAAAGCCGGGAACGATTTTCAGTTCAATTCCCTCCCTGTCACAGAGATCAATCGAATCCTTGAGCCAGTTCCTTTCATTGACTCCAAGAGCATAAATGACAATGTCCGGTCTTTCCTTCGAAAGTATATTTTCCAGATCCTGCATTCTCCCAAGCACAGGATACGAGAGACTTTCCGAAATTTCCTCCGCACTCACAAATCCGGAAATCTTATATCCGTACAGAAGGTGTCTGGCTACTATATCCCTGATTTTAAGAGCATTTTTTCCTGTGCCCAGAATGATCATTTTCCTGAGATTGTATCCTCTCTCCCGAAGACGCATTAAAATATATCTGAAAATATAGTGAACAAATGCAGTAAGAATTATGTTTATGACAGTGAAATAAATAATGACCAGTCTGGAAAAACTGACCTCTCTGAAAAAGAAAAGCAGTGCCAGGATAAGTACCAGATTGAGAACAACTCCCGTAGCAATCGAAAAGAATTCTTCTGCGGCAGAAAGACCTCTCCTTGGATGATAAAGATCCACTCCGAGAAAAGCAAGGATTTGAGTGCCTGAAAGAAGTGCCCCAAGCAGAAGATAACTTTCTGCACTTAAGTACTGAAGAAGATTTCTTTCAGAGTCCTGAAGAAAGTACCGTATGGAAAAAGCTGCTCCGAAGCTGAGTGCAGCAATGAAGAAGTCCATAAAGATAAAGATGAGTTTGAATGTCTGGTTTCTTTCTTTCAGCATATCATTGCGCCGTAACTGAGGATCTGAATCCTGCGTCCAGAGGCCGTTTCCTGAATCTGTAAAGCCTTGCCCTTGCCTGATTGAGGGTCGGATCTTCCGAACCGAGGATGTTTGTGAGGTTCAGACCGAAAAACACAGACTGATCGTAGAATGTGATCTGACTGTCAAATGTAGGTCCTCCCGGAAGGGCACGAAGATCGCTCACATAACCCAGCCTGAATTCAAAATCATGCAGATTCCATTTTGCCACTATCATATTCCTGTAAGTGTTGAATGCAGAGTTGTTTTTTCCATAAGAACCGTTGAGCCCGGTGCTGTTCACAACATCCTGTGCTGGACTTACCGGCTGATAAGTATTCGTTTTCATAAAGTCAGCGATGACATACGGATCCTGTCCGTTTCTGTAAAAGCCCTGATACCCCACCTGGTCAGTGTATCTCCAGGGCTGAGTCAGGCGTGAATCACTTTCAAATTCTATTCCGAAATATCTTGTAATCTGAATATCTGTCTGAAAATAAATTCTGTAATTATCAAGAGAACCGCTCCCAAAAGTGGAAAGATGGCCTTTGGCATAGTCTACATAACTCCCGTATGTTTGAGGATCAGCAGGATTGGCAGTGTTCAGGTCATAGGCCCCAAGATTTCTCATTGCAGTATGATTGTAGACATGATAGAAACTTCCGCCCAGTTCCAGGCTTTTAATATTTCTGATGAACCAGAATGAAAAGCCGCCCATCTGATAACCGAGAGATGCATTGTTGTAAAGAGGACGTTTCTGAGCAGTATGGTATACATGATCATTATTTAAAAATATGCCTGAGAAAAAACTTCTCTGTCTTTCCAGAAGTGTGGATCTTTTTTTGCTGAACCCGTCATAAAAATCATAAAAGGTTCCCAGTCTGAACACAGTGAAATACCATCTTTCCTGGGATGTAGGAGCAGGTCTGTACTGATCGGAAAACTGTCTGAGATCCCTGATTGTCCTTACTGACATTTCGAAGTCCTCAAATGCATTGCTCTCTAAGGCAAACTCAACTTCGTGCTGAGCATCCTTCCCGTCTTTCAGTACCGGTTCAGCCAGCTCTCTCCCGCTCGCAAGGATTCTTCTGTAGGTAGTGGAGAAAAGAAGTGCAGGGACACCGAAACTCAGTCTGTGGTTCTGTCTGAGAAATTTATAGGATTCTCTTTTATAAAACCTCTCCAGGGAAAGCTCACCTGTGCTCGCCGTTGCGGTAGAATCAGCTCTTTCCATGGACTTTTTCTGCATACCTCCGTAAATTCCAGGAGTAAGAGTCACATAACTTCCGAAATTCATATTTGTCCTAAAGCCAGTTTCCATATTCGTGGTATATTCAGTTCTCAGAAGGTTTGTCTTGTATTTTCCATAAGGATCATCAATGACAAGAGCTGAAGTGGAACCGGCCAGTGGTGTTCTGACAGGCCCCCCGTAGGAGCGGACGACAAGATTTGTCAGATTCATATCCCAATAGACCGGGGAATTAAAATAAGGAAGGTTGGCAATGTTTGAAGAATTTCTTATCTGAGTACGAGGAAGTTCATCCCGAACCGGAAAAAAACCTGATCTGTCTACACCGTTTGAAGCATTGTTCAGAAAATAATAAGTCTGCATTCTTCGCGCACTTACATTGATGGAAAGGTCTCCTCTTGTCTCAGTATAATCTGCATTCCAAGTAAGATTGGACCTGAATAGAGGATTTCTGGAGGTTCTGTTAGTATACAATGCCTGAAGAGTATTGCCTGGATCGTAACGGAACCCGTATTCATAATCAAATCTGGGATTCGTATAGTTCTCATATCTGATCTGAAGGTTCCTTGTACCGTCATTGGCAACATTGTTAGATTTTATGTTTGCAATCAGATTCCCCTTCCACCAAGTCTCATTTTGCGGTCCGATACTGGGAAGTCTCGAAGTTGTAATTCCCTGAGATGCAAAAATGTCCTGATTTCTGACACACACCGCACCGACTCTGGTACAGGAATCACCTCTGTCTACCTGGTTCGTTGTAACAATTTCATTCTGTCCCGGAACAAGAAATCGGTCAAGTTCACCGAATTTGCCCGGAACATATCCTGCATATCGGGTGGCAAACTGATAATGATGATAATCAGCCACGCCCAGATCCAGATTGTAATTCAGATGAGGACTGACCTTCCAGAATTCAAACCCGGCATGATATCCTGTTATCTGGTAAGCATCAAATTTGATTTTTCTTCCTACTGGCATAAGAAGAGAAGGAATTGCAGTCGGATCAGACCATTGATATGATGTCTGGAGGAATTTCCCCTGGGTTCTGTTCTGACCGAACTGCACCATCCATCCGCTTCCGAGATTGGAACCGAAAAACAGAGGCGTCCAGAAAATGGGCGCTGCACCTACTTTCAGTGAAAGGTTTGTAGCAACAATGCTTTTGTCTTCATATACAAAAATCTTCTTTGCGCGAAAGCTGTAATGAGGCACCTCTGCATTGCAGGTAGTGAAATACCCCATATCCAGAAGATATTTATTCTCATCTACCTTCTTGATTTTTTTACCTACAAAATATGTCGGATGAAGGGCAGCTTTGGTTTCGTATATTATCCCTCTGTCCAGTTTTATATCATAAATAAACTTATCACCTTTGACTTCCATTGGACCATTCTTATAAACAATCCCGCCTTCCGCATAAATTTCATTTTTCTTTGAATCCACTGAAATTGTTTCCGCAGAAAGGCTTCCCTCGGCCAGTTTGATTTTTACGTTCCCGCGAAGGACAAGAACGCCTGATTTTGTCTTGTCCATCGAAAGATATTCTCCTTCCGAAGCATTCTCAATGATGAACGGTGCCTGTTTATTTTTATCCTGAAGTGATGGATTCAGATCTTCTTTGACGGGTTCATCCTTGTCCGCGCCGATTCCATCTCTCAGACGAAGTCTTTTGGCATATACAGAGCCGGAAGTGGAGAGGCCGAGCTGAAAAAGGTACTCATCCACTTCCCTGTCGGAAAGCTGATTCAGAATTTTACGGAGGAGTTTTTTCTGAGTTTCCGTAACACCCGGTTTTTTCGGTTCATCCTTTGCGGAATTATTTTCCTGACCAGGCAGAATCTGCCGTACCAGATCCGTCTGATCCGACTGCGGTGTTGTACCCTGTGATAAAATTCTGCCTGTAAATGAAAGACTCAGGACAGAAAGCAGTATGATTCGGAAGAGCTTCAATACCGACAGATTATAAAAACGGAATAATTTCTTTTTCTATTTCTTCGGGAAGAGCTTTTGGGGAAAACCTTTTCACTACCTTTCCGTTTTTATCTACAAGAAATTTCTGAAAATTCCATTCTATGTTTCCGTCAAATCCAGGATTCGTTTCAGGGGATGTGAGATATTTGTAGAGCTCGGACTGACCCTCGCCGATGCGGACCTTTATTTTTGAAAACATTGGAAATGTAACATTATAATTCAATTCACAGAACTGGATGATTTCCTCTTCAGTGCCCGGCTCCTGTTTCAGGAAATCATTGCTCGGAAATCCCAGGATGACGAACCCCCTGCTCTGATACTTTGTGTAAAGTTCCTGAAGACCCTTGTACTGAGGAGTCAGACCGCATTTGGATGCTACGTTTACAATCAGGACAGTACTTCCTTTATATTCGTTCAGATTCCTGATGCTGCCTTTAATATCCTTTACTTCAAACTGGAGCGGCTCATTGGTCATACACATTCCTTAAAACAAATTCTCTGGGATATGCTGGAAAATTGTCCATAAGAGTCAACGGAATATTTCTGACCGCTGATTGACTTCAGCCGATTTTTCTCTGTTTTTCCTTTGGTGCTCTTTTGCTTTTGTAATTGCTGATTTCGTTTCCTGTCACCTTGCTCATCAGAAGTTTGCCCATGGAAACATCCAGACTGTGACCTGCCTTTGATGCTATGATATGACCTATGATCGGTCTTCCTGTAATGGAAAGATCACCGATCAGATCCAGAATTTTATGACGGACACATTCGTTCTGAAAACGAAGAGACTCATTGAGATAAGTATCATCGGAAAGAACCACGGCATTGTCAAGAGATCCTCCCAAAGCAAGTCCTCTGGACTGAAGAGCCTGAACATCTCTTAAAAAACCGAAAGTTCTCGCTGGAAGAATCTCTGATTCCAGAATTCCCCTGTCGAGATCAGTCGTAAAGCTCTGACCTTTCAGAAGGGGATGATTGAAGTCTATATGATATGTTACTTTTAATGTATCGTTCGGAAGAATGATGATGTATTTTTCTCCGTCCATAACCCAGAGAGGATTAATCACTCGTATCGGCTCGACTGCCTCGTCGAATTCCTCAAAGTTGGACTTGTCGATTGCCTCAAGGAATGGTTTTGAAGAACCGTCCATGATTGGAATTTCAGGAGAATCAATTTCCATTACCAGATCAGTAATGCCTCTTGTAAAAAGACCTGCCAGAAGATGTTCCACTGTCTGAACTATGTTTACACCGTCACCTAGAGTGACTGCATTGCTTGTATCGACCACTGTGTCAAGTGCTACCGGAATTTTGAACTGTTTTGCCCTGTTCTGGTTTGATACAAAAACAAGCCCTGTTCCCGATTCTGCGGGAAAAAGGTTCAGATTCACTTTCTTGCCTGAATGAAGGCCTATTCCTGAAAGTCTGATATCTGACTTTATTGTTCTTCTGTTTCCTGTTAACTCTGTCATACATTCCTCTTCCACCCATCATGCAAGCTTCATGCCAATTTTCGGATAAAAAAAGGTGAAAAATACTGAAATTTGCTCATTTTATACTGTCAAAACCTCTCTCTTTGCATCTTTCGAAAGAACAGGCGTGGTAATTCTGCAACACTGTATCATTTTTAATACACTAAATTTTTGTAGGGGTTCAAAACGAGCATTGATACGCAGACTATCGATGGAGTCCTCTCTCATCCAAAGCATACGTTCATTTGACGATTTCAGTTTTCGACATTGACATAGAAAAATTCAGCACAGGAAGGATGCTTTGACGCTGTCAGCAACAAAGGAATAAAATATAGGTACAGGAAAGGGAAAACCTCGCTGAGCAAATGACTGCAGACCCCGTCCCTCTGTGTTTTCGCTTTCTCCATCATTCTAAAGAAAGTCAAGAAGGTCGGAGAAACTTTTCAGTTCAATTTCAAAGTCAGGAATCTCACCGGGATTTGCATGACCGTAGGAACAGTAGGCAAACTTTGCACCTGATTTCCTGGCCGCTTCCCAGTCCGAAAATCTGTCTCCCACCATCAGTATTCTTTCAGCAGGAACACCATATTCGGATGAATATTTTTTTACTATATCCCCTTTTTCCAGAATTTCCTTCTGATCAATGACAGCAATCGGCAGGAAAAAGGGCATAATCTTTGAGTAATTCAAAATCGAACTCACATAGGCCAGTCTTCCGTTTGATGCAGCAGCAATCCTGTATTTTTTGGAAAGGGCACTCACTGTCTTAAAAACGTCAGGATAATAATGCCCCTCCCCTGAATTGATCTTTTCACAGAGAAGAAGCAGGACGTTGTCAGAAATGGAATCTCTTTCTTCAAGTGAAAGTTCCGGAAGAAGGTTCTCAAAAATCTTCCTGACAGGTTTTCCTACTTCATTCAGAATCTCATTTCTTTCCGGAATTCTGACATTCCTGCGGTTTTCTGCAGAAAACTTTCGAATGGACAGTACATAGGTATCCAGAATGATTTCTTCCGATGAAAAGATCGTTCCATCAATATCGAATGCGATAATGTCAAAAGGTAAACTGTTCACTTTGACAGGAAATGAGTCAGTTCCAATGCAATTTTATTGATTGCATAATCCATATACGCAGGATCTTCTATTTTCTTTTTGTAAGCAGCAAAAACCGGTTCAGCAGTGTTTTTCTGTGAGCCTCTTTTTCTGATCATGATCGGTTCCGGTCTGATATTTCTTTCAGAGATAGAATCTATAATGCTAAGATTTGCCATAAGCTGTTCCCGAAATCTCTGTCTCCAACAATTTTTTTTATATCTTCTGAAAAAGGTCCTTAAAAAAAAATCTGCTCAGCTCTCAGAGAAGATCGGTAAAAAACTCTATTCCATCACCGGTCACATACAAGAGACAAATATTCACCAGATAGTTTTCTTCCGGAATTTTTCTGGCATAGAAAAATGACTTTGCTATGAGCTTCATTTTGGCGATTTTCCTTTCTGTCATCACTTCCAGAGGATGAACAGCAGAATTGCGCCACGATTTCACTTCGATGCAGTAAATCATTCCCTCATAGAGGGTAACTATGTCCAGCTCTCCCAGTTTGTTTCTATAATTTCTTTCTAAAACCTGATGCCCTTTTCCGACTAAAAAATTGAGGGCTTCTTTTTCGCCCCATTTCCCTTTTTCAGTATTCAAATGCTTCAGGCCAAAACTTTAATTTGATTATCGGTTATCTCATTTTTTTTTTAGAAAATTATCTTAGGAAAGCAAAAAAAGTTCAAGTTAAAAAAGAAGGATTCCGAATTATGTCTACTTACTGATCTGCCCTATCAGATTCCCATCGATAGCCTTGGAAATATAGACAGTATTGTCATTCAGCAGATTGACGAATCTCTCTTTCTTTGTAATTTCACCGCCTGCTTCCTTGACAATAATGAGTCCAGGGCGAAGCATTTTGGAAAAATTGGCCTCCAGCACCTGCGCAATGGAACCGTCAGACAGTTCGACATATGACCCTACCGGATACATCGCAATCTTGTTCAGAAACATCCTGAGGAGATTCAGATCAAATCTGTTCATTACAACACTGATCATCGTCTTTAATGCCTCATAGGGCTGAAATTTGCGTCTCCATGGCCTGTTGGAAACAAGTGCAGAAAATGTATCTGCAATGGAATAAATGCAGGAGGCTTCCTCAATTTCGTTTTTCTTCATCTTCTGAGGATAGCCGGTCCCGTCAAAATTTTCGTGATGCTGAAGAGCCACGAGTGCAATGCTGTTTTTCACTTTATAGTTTTTAGTCAGAATCTGATATCCGAAAAGAGGATGCTTTTTTACAACCTTGTATTCTTCCTCATTTAAGGTGGCTGTCTTTTCTGAAATGTAGCCGGGAATTTTGGACATCCCTACATCCGAAAGAAGCCCGGCCATTGCCAGATCGACCATCTTTGGTCTGGAATAGTCCATAGACATTGCAATCAGAAGAGAATAAAAAGTAGCCTTCACCACCTGATTGTAAAGATAATACCCATCCAATGAATAATTCAGAAGCATAAAAGAGAAGTTTGGATTTGCTCTGACATGATCAGTAATCTGTTCAGCAATTGAACGGATCTGATTGAGCTCTATTACCTTGTCTTCGGCTACCTTTCTGTAGAGAGTCTGAACAGCATCAAAAGAATCTTTGTACAGCCTTACAAACTCATCCTTATTCTTTTGAAGAATATGAAATGAATTTCTGAGTGCTGCCGTTGCAGGGTCTTCATTCGTGCCACCCGCAAAAACCTGAGTTTCTTTCGGCTCTTCGGTGACAATCTCACCCAAGGTCATCACTTCAGCAAATCCAAACTTGGAAAGCCTGGCGATGTCATTTTCTGAAATTGGCACGAGGGCATTAATAAATATATTATCCCTGTCTAACAGAAGAGGCTTAGAAAACCTCATTCCCACTTGCAGTTCCGAGACCTTAATGATTCTCATAATTCAGTATAGATTTCCAGTTAGACAATGTACCTAGCGATGCTTGTCTGGCAATTCTTTTTCTAGTTTCCAGATAAAAGCGAAGATTTTTGCAACAGCCTCGTAAATTTTAGCCGGAATTTCCTGTCCCTCCGGGATCTGTATCAGAAATTCAGCTAAATTCTTATCCTTCTGAACAGGAATATCATTTTTTTCTGCCAGATTTCTTATCATATCCGCCAGAAGACCTGTACCTCCTGCCAAAATTGTAGGAGCATTGTCTTTCTCTGGATCAAATCCGAGTGCCACGCTGATTTTTTCAAAATTCTTCATTATGCAGTATAGTCCAAATTCAGAATGGAAAACTCCTTTTTATATTCAATTCTAAGTGAATCCAGGTTCAGCCCGGACAGATCAAAAATCTTTTCAAACTGCTCAATTTCAGCAATAAAAAACATATATGTCAGCTCATCATGTACAAATACATTCACTGCGAGGCGGTCAGAATTGTCATTTTTCCAATGAAATACAAAATCCAGTCTTCCCGCCCTCTTCCCTTCATAATTCAAAAGAAGCATACTTTCCTTTTCATCTTTTTTTACGTAAACTTCCGCTTCCGAATCAGTGATTTTCCAGAAGGAATAAAATACATCGGGCGACCAGTTCAGGCTGGGAAAAAAAGTCTTCATTACAGAATACACCTGTCCTTCTGCCATTTTGGAATGTGCCTCACGAAGAAATTCAGATACAGTACCTTTGTAATTGTGGAGTTCTTTTTTTTCCTGTGCATTCCCCTTGATAAATACCCTGTCCAGTATTTCCAAATCCCAGTGCTGATCCTTGGTCTGTTCTGCCCTGAGCTTTACAGTTTCTCCCTTATGAAGATGGACCTTCGATTCCAGCTGAACCTCACCTTCTTTTCCATCCAGAATATAAAGATGATTTTCTTTTCCTTTTACATCAAAAATGGAAATTTTCCCAGGTTTCAGGAAATCGGGAAAAATCTTCTCCTTCGGCCAAAGTACCCTGAGAAGACTTTCAGTTCTGGTGACTCTCTTTATTTCTCCGGGAATAGCCATTGCTCCTCCAGAACTGATTTCAAAAAAGATTTACGGTGATATCTGCAGACTCCAATTTTTTCAATCTTTCGCATATGATCCTTGGTTCCGTATCCTTTATTCTTTTGAAATTCGTATTCAGGGTATCTTTCAGCAATTCTTTCGAGCAGTCTGTCACGTTTCACTTTAGCAATAATAGATGCTCCCGATATGGAAGCAATTCTTTCATCACCCTTTATGTAAGATTTGTAATTAAATTTTTTCTCGGATCCGGAAAATTTTTTCTCAAAATTATAATTTCCGTCAATCAGATAAAAGGACTGACGATCAGAAAATTTCTGAGTGAGCTTTCTGATTCCCTGAAAAATGGCTTCTGCAATTCCAAACCGATCAATGAACAGGTTTGATACAAAGATATGACCGTATATTACATTCTTATCTTCAGTCAGAAGTGCATATAAAGAGTTTCTCTTCTTTTCCGAGAGCTTCTTGGAATCGTTTAAGTCTTTGAATTTTTCGGAGAATTCCTTTGAATGCAGAAAATCGGTTTCAAAGGAGAGACAGGCAACGGATAAAGGCCCCGCTACAGGACCTCTTCCTGCCTCATCAATTCCAAAGACAAGAAAGTCCTTATAGAGACTTTCAATGTCTTCAAATTTAGTATGGTGCAACTTCCTTGATTGGGAAGTTTAAGCTTGAGCAGGTGCTTCTGTCTTAACAGCTGCTTCTGCTTTGGCAGCTTCTTTCTCTCTTTTCTTTTCAGCCTGAACGATAGCCTGTCCGCCTCTGAGTTCTTTGATTCTGGCAGTTTTACCTGTTCTCTTTCTGAGATAGAAAAGTTTTGCTCTTCTGACCCTACCTTTTCTGACCAGTTCGATCTTTGCAACTCTAGGAGAATAAAGAGGGAAAATTCTTTCTACACCAACATCATAAGAAATTCTTCTGACTGTGAAAGACTTGTCATTCATTTTGTTTGCCAATGAAATCACAGTTCCTTCATAGACCTGAATTCTTTCTTTTCCAGATTCAAGAATTCTGTAATGAACTTTCACTGTGTCCCCAATTCCAAAATTCAATGTTCTTCTTTTATAGTCTTCTTCGAATACTTTTTCGATCGCGTGATCCATTTTTTTGTCCTTTTACTGTTCAGCCATCGAGGCAATCAGTGTATATCAGTATATTATTCAGATAAAATCTGAACTTACTGAGAGTTTTTTCTATGGCTCTCATTCCATTTTTTTATCTCGGCATGATTCCCGTTCAGAAGCACTTCAGGCACTTCCCATCCATGATAGATGGACGGTTTTGTATACTGAGGATACTCCAACACTCCCTCAATATTATGAGATTCATCCTTCAGAGACCCTAAAGAGTCCCCCATAAATCCAGGCAAAAGCCTGAAAACTGCATCAGCAATGCATAAGGAAGGTAAATCTCCCGACGATAATACAAAGTTTCCAAGGCGCAGTTCCTCGTCAATAAGGTTTTCTACAACTCGATGATCGATTCCCTCATAATATCCGGAAATAAATGTAAGAATGGATTTTGAGGAGAATTCATATGCCTTCGACTCATTGAACAGTTTTCCGCTGGCAGACGGGTAAATGACAGTGCCCTTCTTGTCTCCTAAAGAATCAAGTGCCTTGTGAATCGGTTCCGGTTTTAGAAGCATTCCTGCTCCCCCTCCGTAAACGGTGTCATCCACTCTTCCCCATTTGTCGCCAAAGTCTCTGAGGTTCACTGTATTGAAAGAAAATACACCTTTTTCAATTGCCCTTGCCTGAAGACCTTCTGCAAAGTAGGCCTTAATCTTTTCGGGAAAGAGAGTGATAAAATTAATCAGCATTCAAAAAATCGTTCCAGCCTATAATTTCAATCTTTCGATTTTCCGTATCAATCCTTCCCACAAATTTATCTATGTAAGGAATCAATATCTCTTTTCCGCTGTTTTCGAAAACGAGTATCATATGCGCCGGATTATCCAGAACGTCTGTCAGAGTATAACCGGAAATAACATTTCCATTTTCATAAGGAGTACATCCGACCAGTTCAAAAAGAAAAAATTCACCTGGATTTCTGAATTTCTGCAGTTCGGATTCAGGAAGATAAACCTCTCTTCCCACGAGTTTCTCCGCCCCTTCAACGGTGTCAGTGCCTTCGAGCAATGCAATGATCAAATTGCCTTTAGTGCCGTGAACTGTGATTTTTTTGGAAACAAAGTGATTTGACTGCTTTAAAAATACAAACTCCAAATCAGTCGCTGATTCAGAGAGTATTCCACCGGAGTGCAGTATCTTGAGGAGGCCTTTCAGTCCAAAAGAGCCTACTATTTTTCCTATAGAGATATATTTTTCAGTCAATGATCTCTAAAGAATAGTTCTTGCCTTCTTTTGCGCCTATAGTAGAAACTAAAGTTCTGAGAGACTTGGCAATTCGTCCGTTTCTTCCAATGACTTTTCCCAAATCTTCCTGAGCAACCCTGATTTCTACAGTTACATTCTCTTCTCCGGCAATTTCCCTGATCTGAATTGCATCAGGTTTATCTACCAGAAAAGAAATCGTATATTTCAGGAAACTTTCAGCTGCCATTTACGCTTTTTTAGGAGCTTTTTTGGGAGCAGATACTTTCAGCACACCAGCTTTGACAAGCAATGCCTTGACTGTCAATGTAGGCTGAGCACCCTTTTTGAGCCAGCTTTCCGCTTTTTCTGAATTCAGTATCAGCTGGTCTTTTTTGTTGATGGGGTGATACTGACCGACGATTTCAATGAATCTTCCGTCTCTAGGAGACTTGCTGTCAGCCACCACAATTCTGTAATGAGGGGAATTTTTCGTCCCTGTTCTCTGTAGTCTGAGTTTAACCAAATCTGTAAACCTCAAAAAAAATATAATTACTTCCAGAAAATTTTTCGCCGCGTTTTGGTCAACAAAACTATGAAAATTGTTTACCTCTGAAAAGCCTGAAGAATTCTGAACAGAGATGAGTTACGAACTTTATACTGAAGCGGCCCTGAAAAAAGCAATTCCCAAAACAAAATTCAGAAAAGGTGATCTGGGAACAATCATAGAAATTGAAAAAAATTCAGAAGGAAATTCTGTTTTTTTACTGGAGTTTTTTTCAGTTACAGGACAGACTCTCGGAACATTTCAAGTTTCCGAGGATTTTATTGAACCTCTTCGAGACGACTGCATCGTAAATATGAGAAAACTATGAAACTTTTTTCAAGACATTTTGAAGGAAAAGGAAAGGATATGATTGTCCTGCATGGACTCTTCGGTTCTTCCAAAAACTGGCTTTCTGCAGGCAAAAGACTTTCAGAGAAATGGAACGTTCATCTTCTGGATCTTAGAAACCACGGTGACTCTCCGCACTATGCGACACACTCTCTTCTTTTGATGGCGGAAGACATCGCCGAATACATCAGAACAGAAAAACTGCACAATCCGGTCATACTTGGACATTCGATGGGCGGACTTGCAGCAATGAAGACGGCTCTTCTGTTTCCTGAACTCATAGACAGCCTGATCATCGTTGATATCGCACCGAAAAACTATTCTTTCGAACATAAAAAGGAATTTGAAGCACTTCATCTGAATGTGGAAAATAAAAAAAGCAGACAGGAAATTGATGAAGAAATGAAAAAAATCATTCCTGATGAATTCAAAAGACAGTTTCTTCAGATGAATCTGGAAAGAACAGACACAGGATTCAGATGGAAACTGGGGATTCATGCATTGGAAACGAGCACTCATTCCATGGAACTGGATTTCCCGGAACACTTCAGATTTACCAGGAAAACTATGTTTATATTCGGAGAAAACTCTGAGTACAATACACCGGATGCACCTGAACTTGTAAGCAGGTATTTTCCGAATTCAGAAATCAGAGTCATCAAGGGAGCCGGTCATTATCTGCATTATCTCAACGCAGAAGAATTTCTTTCTGCAGTGATGGATTTTCAGATTGAATAAATTTTTCTGGATTCTCCTTTTCTTAAGTGCCGGTATTCTTTCTGAGTCAAAGGAAAAAAACCCTGTTCTGGAATTCGGGGCATTTACTGTTCATATAGAACACAGTGAAAATGAAAACTCGGACATCAAATCCAGAATCACGATTGAGGAAAGACTCACTAGAAAAGTATTTCAGGAATTTCAGCTGGCCGACATTATAGCCAGTCATGTAGTCAAAAAGCATGGAAACGGAAACATACTTTTCCTGGAGACATATCTTCCAAGTGAACGAAATACAGGAAGCAGGCTCAAATACATAATCGAAAACCCTGTAAAAATGAATATTCGAAAGATTGATGAGGCATTCAAGGACTATCTTATCCTTGACCTGGGAAGGGACGGTTATCAGGAAATTATTTTCCTGGACTACAGATATACTACACTCGTGCTCGATGACTGCATAGACATCAGTCCTAATGAGGATCCTTCCTGGCCTGCAGGCTTTCTCCCGAATCTGTATGTATTCCATTCGAACAGATATGTTTCACTGAAGCTGCCGGATGCAAAACCGTTTTTCCAGGCATATCTGAAGGAACTCGAAGCCTATTTCCTCGAAACGATGGAAAATGATGCACTTGCACTTAAGGATTTCATTCATTATTATTTCACTGCCTCCAAGGTGAAAATGGGAAAAAGAGCATTAAAATTCATACGGTCAATGGACAGAAAAATTGATTTTTCCTGCAGAGAAATAAATGCAAAATCCTCAGAAGCTGATCCGATCCGGATTGAAATGAATCTCTACGATTTTATCAGAAAATACAGAAAGCAGTTTAAATAATTCTTGATTTCCTGAAAAAGCCGATCTTTTCCTGACTGTATCCCAATTTCATTAAAATTTCATCAGTATGCTCACCGTGTTCAGGAGGAAGTGTTCTGTTTTCGCTTCCTCTCAGAAAAGGAAAGGGAGAACCGGTCTGGAATATTTTTCCGTATTTACTGTGCTCCATTTCGAATACAAGCCTTCTTTCACGGAACACTTCAGAATGGACAGCTTCCTCCAGATTCAGAACAGGAGAAAGACATGCTTCCGAATTTTCGAAAATGGGATTCAGTGTTTCAAAGTCCTGCTTCAGGAAATACTCGGAAAGAACGGATTTCCACCGGGGAAAGTTTTCCTCATTCAAAGGAAGCTCCTCCATTTTTTTTTCAAGTCCCGCTGCACGCAGAAAACACCTGAAAAACCGCTCTTCAAGAGTGCCCAGAAATACAAACCGTTCATTTCTTACTTTATATATATTATAATTAGGAAGTTTTCCTGAAAGAAGTTCATCGCCTCTCTGCGGAACTGATCCTGTCGAAAAATAAATTCCCAGATACAGAGAAAGAAACTGAAGAGAGGACTCCATCATGGATATGTCCACGTTCATTCCCTTTCCGGTCTTTGCCTTTCTGTACAGTGCCGCAAGGATTGCAGAAAGCGCAGTCAGGGTCCCTCCTCCGATGTCAGCAATCTGAGCCCCGGAAAGACTGGGAGCATCCGAAGATCCCATGAGTCCGAGCATTCCGGACAGGGCCAGATAGTTTCCGTCATGTCCTGCAAAATCCCTGTATTTTCCCGATGTTCCGTATCCTGAGATTCCGCAGTAAATCAGCCCCGGAAATTTTTCCGAAAGCACATTCCATCCGATTCCCATTTCATCGAGTGCACCGGGTCTGAACCCTTCCAGAAGAATATCCGCATCCTGAAGAAGAGAAAACAGAATCTCTCTGCATTCTTCTTTTTTCAGATTGAGGGTCATTGCCTTCTTGTTTCTGTTGAGCATAAGGTAGAGTGCAGGAATTCCTGATTCAGATTTGTACATTACCCTGGTTGCATCTGCAGCTCTCGGATTTTCAATCTTGATGACCTCTGCACCGAGATCGGCCAGATACATTGAACAGAGAGGTCCGGGAAGAAGCAGACTTAAATCTACAACTTTCACTCCGCTCAAAGGAAGATCTTCTGTTTTCATTTTATATACCCCTGTTTTTTCAATATGTCTACCGCTTCTTTTTCCAGAATGACATTTTCCTTTTCATTTTTCAGATTGATCCCCCTGGCAAAGAGCTGAACTCTGAATTCTGAATCGGAAGGAGAAGGCTCAGATTCACGTATGAAGAACATATCTCTGCACTCCTCCTTTTTCAGACTGCAGGAATAGGGATAAATATCATTTACGCCTGCACCGATTTCTCCTCTCTCTGCGAGCCTTCCGTTCACTTCCACCCTGACATCCGGATATCCGAAATCAGGATACAGCCGGAAACTGATCTCCTGCACAGCGGATGAATCGGAGACTTCTGCCGATGCATTTTTTCCGAAGGAATTCCAGACTGCCCTCTCCGTTTTTTTCAGAAGCCTGACTTCTCCGTTCTCGGTACGAATGCTGATTTTTGCCTTCTTTCCAGATTTTCCTTTTCCATAAACTCTGATATAGTATGTATTGTGAGTGACTGTATCTGAGGGGATTTCGGAGCACAGCTTTTCGGAGATGCGCTGATTTTTCTGAGGAGTGTTTTCATCAGGATCTTCCCTCAGATTGAAAAGAACTGAAAGTTCCTTCTCAATGTTCCCCTTCCAGGCCGGCCCCGGTCTGTGGAATTCATGTGTCTTTTCCATGAATTTATAATTATAATTTCTGACGCCTCTGACTCCCCTGCTCTCGCCGTAATAAAATCTGTCGTCCTTTTCCTTTTCCGTCATAAGAGGGAACAGGGATTTTCCGTCGATATGAAACGGTTCCGCAATTTTCAGCACTTCCAGCACAGTAGGATAGATATCAATGCTTCTGACTGCATAGGAGATTTCTTTTTTTTCCTTCTGTCCGGGCAGCCGGATTATGAGCGGGGTATGTATGTCTTCTTCGTAAAGCCCCTGTCCGTGTCCGTAAAGAGTGTAGACGCCATTGAACACGGAAACTGAATGAGAACGGTTCATCACCTCTCCATGATCGGAAGTGATGATCAGAAGAATATTGTCAAGCTCCTTTCTTTCTTTCAGGAACTGCAGGATTCTGCCTATATGAAAATCCACGAATGCCGTTTCGCCCAGATAATTTCTTTTTTTTTCTTCCATTCCGGCGTCTGCCTTGACCTGTGCAAAGAACTCTGCAGGAGGAGTGTAAGGTTTGTGGGGATCATTATAGTTCAGAAACAGAAATACAGGCTCTCTTTCCTTCGGAAGGGATTTCCAGAAGCGGAAAAACTCATCTGTAATCTTCAGCGTATCTTCCTCTGCCGGTGAAAAATCCTTCACTGACTGAAAGCCTGCATCGACTCCGATATACCTGTAATCGGTCAGGAAGGGGTTGTTTCCTATCATCACTGACCTGTACCCATTTTCAGCAAGAAGCGCCGGAAGAGGCTCATTTTCGAGCGCATAAAACTGTTCTCTTTCGGACTGAAAGACAGGATAGTCCCAAAAATTGATCCTCGACTTGGAAGCGTAAATCCCGGTAAAAAAAATAAAAGTCGAGGGTCTTGTCCAGGAGGCATTTACCAGATGTTTTTTGAATACATAGGACGAACCGGAGATCTCATCCATTTTAGGAGTGACGCCGAATTTCCCGCCGTTGAATCCGGGGACATCTCCTCTCAGGGAATCAATGACGATGAAAAGTACATCAGGCTGCTTCTCCCGTTTTTCAGGGAGCAGAAGAGCTTCAGTGATCAGTGTTTCTTTTTTTGCACGGACTGTAATGATATTATAATTTTTTTTTGAAACAAGTCTTCCATCCTTTGCGGATTCCCCGTTCAGAAGAACCTCCGTTTCTCCGTACTCAGACTGAAGCCTGAGACTGTGATTCAGAGGAAAAAAGAGCCTGTACTGCAGAGAATCGCCTGAGCCTAGCTGAATCACTCTTCTGGACTGATCTGTTCCGCTGATTCTTTTATGAATGCTGATGAAGCGGGGATCATTTTTCCCCTTTGGCAGGATATAGGGACTGCAGTTTGATTTTTTTGTGCATACAGTCTTTTTGAGATAGCTTTCTGCAGTAAAGCCGCTGTTTCTGTACATCAGATTTACGGGTTTTGAGTCAGGGAATACGGAATAGGAGGAAAACAGTAAAATGAAATATGCTGTAATGTTTTTCATATATGAACGGAAGAAAGAAATTCTGAAAACAGACTCCTCGGTCAGGACGGAATCTGTCTTCAGAATCACTGTATTTTCAGAAAATGCTTACTTGAGGAGATCCCCAGGCTCTGCATTTCTGTGGGGCACAAAAAGGCTCAGAGTATTCTCCTTGCCGGATGCCAGAAGCATCGCTTCGGAAACCCCGAATTTCATCTTCCTGGGCTCCAAGTTGGCAACGACGACTACCTTCATCCCCTTCAGTTCTTCAGGACTGTATGCGGCCTTGATTCCGGCGAATACATTCTTGATTCCCTTTTCTCCAAGATCCACTTTTACATTGACAAGCTTGTCAGCACCTTCCACCGCCGAAGCTTCTGTGATGAGTCCGACGCGCAGTTCTACTTTTGCGAGATCATCGATCTTGATGAAACCTGATTCAGAAACCTTTCCTGCTTCCTTTGTTTCTGCAGGCTTCTGTTCAGCAGCCTTCTTTTCGGCGGACTTCTGTTCCTTGGGTTCTTCCTTGATTCTGCTTTCTTCTGTCATAAGTTCAATTGCCTTTGTATCCACTCTTTTGGAGAGCATTTCGTATGCTTCCACTTTTCTGTTTTCAATAATTCTGCCGATGTTCTCAAAGCTGTTTTCCTTTTCTCCCAGAAAACGGAATATCTTTTCAGCCGTTTTAGGGATGATCGGAGAAAGATAGACTGCAAGCACTCTTCCGCAGTTCAGTGCAGCAGTGACAACTTCTCTGGCCTTCTCGCTGTCTGTCTTGATCAGACTCCAGGGAGCCTTGTCATTGATGTATTTGTTGACCTTGTCCCCAAGGTGAAGTATTTCCTTCAGATTTCTGGAATACATTCTCTCAGAATAGTTTTTCTGTATTTCCTCTGAAAAGGAAACACATTCATTAAATACTGCCTTTCCTTCTTCATCCATTTTTCCAATGGTCCTGTCCAGCTTGTCGAGAAGTGAAGTTCCTGTCCTCGAAAATATGTTCACAAAGTTTCCGATAAGATCTGCATTCACCTTGTTCGCATAGTCTTCAAAATTCAGATCCACATCATCCAGACTGTCGTTGAGTTTTCCGGCCAGATAGAAACGGAAATGTTCAGGGTCCTGGTGTTTCAGAAAGACAGAAGCCTTGATGAAAGTGCCTCTGGATTTGGACATTTTTTCTCCGTTCACTGTAAGAAACCCGTGCACGTTGACCCTGCTCGGACTTCGGTATCCGCCACCCTTTAAAAGTGCCGGCCAGAACAGTGTATGAAAGTACATAATGTCCTTTCCCACGAAATGTATCACATCCGAGTCCGTCCTTTTCCAGAATTCATCAAATTCAGAAGGACTGTTCTTTTCGAAATAATTTTTTGATGAAGCCATGTACCCGATAGGAGCATCGAGCCATACATAAAAATACTTATTTTTTTCGCCGGGAATTTCAAATCCGAAATAAGGACCGTCCCTGGAAATGTCCCATGAACTTAAGCCTTCACGGAACCATTCCTGAAGCTTGTTGCGGACTCCCGAATGAACATGAAGAGGATTATTTATCCATTCCTGAAGATACTCGTTCAGATTTCGAAAATGCAGAAAGAGATGCTTGGATTTCTGGGGAACAGGAGGTCTCCCGCAGATGGCACAGGCAGGACTTTTCAGATCAGCCGGTGAATAGGCTGAACCGCAGACCTCACAACCGTCTCCATACTGATCCTTCGAAGCACATTTGGGACATTCCCCCTTAATAAATCTGTCAGGAAGAAACATTCTGTCGTGTTCGCAGTAAAGCTGCTCGATTTCCTTCTCTTCGATATTTCCTTCTTTTTTCAGAGAGAGATAAATGGTTTCAGAGAAATATCTGTTTTCAGGCGAGTTCGTAGTATAATAATTATCATAACTGATATGAAATGCAGAAAGATCTTTATAATGTTCTGTATGAATTCTTCCAATCATATCCTCAGGAGAAATGCCTTCCTTTCTGGCTGCGAGCATGACAGGCGTTCCGTGGGTGTCGTCGGCACAGAAAAAATAACATCTGTTTCCGGAAAGCCTCTGGTACCGCACAAATATATCTGCCTGAATTCCTTCGAGAAGATGTCCTAAATGAATGGATCCGTTTGCGTAAGGTAGAGCTGTAGTGACTAATATTTTTTTCATTGGTTTTTATTTTTTGTCAGAAGAAAAAAAAACTGCGAAAGAAAACTTTCGCAGTTCTCAGATAAACAGGATTAAGCTTTTGCTGAAGTTCCGCCGGAAGCGTTTCCGCCGGAAGTAGCATTTTTGATGCTTGCAGCGATCTCATCGATCTTAGCTTTGATCTCTTCAATCTTGCCTTCCGGCATTTTAGTCTTCACTTCTTCAACTATTTTATTGTAGTTGTCGATAATCTTGTTTCTGGTTTCTTCATAGTTTTTGCCGGCAACACTGCTGAATTCTTTGATTTCAGCAAGAATCTTGTCAAGAGACTCTCTCAGTTTTACAGCGTTTTCTGAATTGTCAAGAGCGCCTTTTGAAGAAATTTCAGAATAAATTTTTTCCAGATCTACTCTAGTCTTGTCCAATCCCTCTTTTCCAGCCTGAAGAAGCCCGATTCCTGTATTCAGGATATCTTTGATTGTTTTTTCCATCGTTACTCTCCGTATAGATGTGTATCTTAATAACCATTTTTCTGGATTTTGCTCATTTGTCATTTTTTTTATTTTGCCGAAGTTCAGGATAGTCAAAGATACTTAGGAAAATAAAAAAGAATAATCAGCAGACTAGACGGATAAATTTCCCTTTTTTTCCCTGTCTTACTGTATAAGTCTCCCCTTTTTTCAGTACGGATTTTGTATCTGAAACTTTTTCTTCATTCAGATAGAGTCCTCCGTTCTGAACAACCCTCATTCCTTCCGAGTTGGATGCAAAAAAACCGAGCTTTGTCAGAGTTCCGATGAGCATCGGCGGTTTTTCCGCAAACTCAGACTCCGGAACAGTATGTGTTTCTATAGTATCAGGAACTGATCTTTTTTCAGAATTGTGAACTTTTTTCCACTCCTCCACTGCATCCGTGCAGACATCCTCAGGATAAAACATTTTCATGATCCCGACTGCAAGATTCGACTTGGCTTCCTTGGGATGAAGTTCCGACTTGGCAACTGCAGTCTTTCTTTCTTCGATTTCCTTCAGAGTCAGATCAGTCAGAAGTTCATAGTAGTTCCACATCAGATCATCTGAAATGCTCATCACTTTTCCGTACATGTCGCCCGGAGCATCATTGAATCCGATATAATTGCCGAGTGACTTCGACATTTTTTTCACTCCGTCGAGACCGACCAGAAGAGGCATTGTAATGACTGCCTGCGGTTTTTTTCCATAATCTCTCTGCAGCTCTCTTCCCACAAGAAGATTGAATTTCTGATCAGTACCGCCCAGTTCCACATCCGATTCCATTGCAACTGAATCATATCCCTGCACAAGAGGATACAGAAACTCAATCAGTGAAATTGGATTGCCTGCCTTGAATCTCTTGCTGAAATCATCTCTTTCGAGAAGTCGGGCTACATTGTACTTTGAGCTTAATACAAGCACGTCTTCAAAATGCATCTGTGAACACCATTCGGAGTTGAATACAATTTTGGTTTTGGATCTGTCCAGAATCTTGAATACCTGCGATTCATAAGTTTCTGCATTTTTCAGAACCTCTTCTCTGGTCAGTCTTTTCCTGGTCTCTGACTTCCCTGTGGGATCTCCTATCATTGCCGTAAAGTCGCCGAGAAGAAAATTGATCTCATGTCCCAGATCCTGAAAATGCTTCATTTTACGGAGAAGAACTGCGTGTCCCAGATGCAGATCAGGAGCAGTAGGATCAAATCCTGCCTTTATTTTCAGTTTCTTTCCTGTCTTGAGCTTTTCTATCAGTTCAGCTTCCGGGATGATTTCCACGGTTCCTTTGCGAATGAGTTCGAGTGATTGTTCGAGCATATTTCTATTCACAAAGTCCTCTCTCTTTTTGTCAAGCAGTGAACAGGAAAATGACTTGACTGGATTGCGACAATCCGAACAATACAAAAAAGGGGTGCGGGTATGGAAAATGTTCTGACTGAAGACTTAAAACTGAAAATCATAAAACTGCTTTTTTCCATAAATGATGCCCGTATCCTCAAAGATGCACTCTGTCTTCTGGAAACGGAGATGAATGTGCAGAATTCCAATTCAGATGCGCTGAACTCGAAAGCATTTCATTTAGAGACTGCAGATGAGGTTTCCCTGCTCTCAATTCAAGACTTCTGCACATATATCAAAGACTGCGAAAACAGTGAGGATATGACTGAACAGGAGTTTTTTTCCGATCTTAAAAGCTGGTAATTAACTCACCTTACGCAGGTGGGGCGTTTTTGGCAGGAACGCCTGCCGGCGGCTTGAGGGCTGACCGCCCTCAAACTCCCGTTTTTACTGATCCATTAGATTTTTCTAATGTTTTCTAAAAATTACCGCTTCTAGACAGCATATCGTATTT
>DAORDI010000061.1:0-22538 GCA_035345895.1 Leptospiraceae bacterium | reverse complement strand
AGTAAATCTGAACAGGATGAATAGACAGCTTTTCAAATGCAGGGGTTTGCGACCCACGCAAGCATTAAAACTGCTAAAATCCCGTTTTTGACGTATATTCTACAAACTCAAATTCACGGTATTTTAAGTTACAAAGTTTTATACGAGATACTTTTGTAAATCTTTATTTTTCCTAAGTTCTGAAAGCAGCGATTTAATTTCACCGATTCCTTTTTTAGAGGAAACAAAGATCAGATCATCTTCTTCCACTAAAATCAGGTCTTCCACTCCTAAAAATACCACCATTCCTTTCTTGACAGAAGAAATATTTCCTCTGGATTTTAAATGGAATGATTTCCTGCCTATATGAAAATTTCCATTCTCATCACCTTTCAGCACTCGTTCCAATGAAATCCAGGAACCGACATCATCCCATTGAAATTCGGCATCTACCATAACGATGGAAGAGCTTTTTTCCATAATGGCCACATCAATTGCTTCGGAAGGAAGTTTCTTAAAAATCGACTGAAGTTCCGATGCAGATGAACTTTCTTCCAAAGGATGAAGGATGTATGGAGCATGTCTCTGAAACTCAGAAAGAATTGATTCAGTTTTCCAGATGAAAATTCCGGGATTCCAGTAAAAATTCTTTTTGCGGATATACTTCATTGCTGTCTTAAGATCAGGCTTTTCATAGAATGCCTTCACTTCATAGGCTGTGCCGTTCTTTTTTCCTGCAGCAATATAACCGTATCCGGTTTCAGGCCTATTCGGCTCCACACCTAGCAGAACCAGAGAGCCGGAATTCGCAGCCTCCACAGCAGACTGCATTGTGGATTTGAATTTTTCAGGGGGCTGAATATAGGCATCCGCTGAAAGAACAATCTGCACCGGATTCCCAAACTTTTTCTGAAAAAAAAGACTTGCCAATGCCACTATTGGAGCAGTGTTTTTCGGTTCTGGTTCCAAGATAAAATTATTCTTTGGAAATTTAGGAAGCGATTTTAATATCGCTTTTTTCAGATTCGGGTTTGTGCCGATAAAAATCCTGGAAATGTCCGTCAGAAGCAATGCCCTAGAAATGGTCTCTTCCAGCAATGTCTTATTAGAATAGACTTTCTGAAGCTGTTTCGGAAGAGATTCTCTGGATCTAGGCCAGAACCTCTCCCCCTTGCCGCCGGCCATAATCAGAACAACAGGTTTTTCCTCTGATTTTCTTTTAGTCATTCATTTCAACCGGGTTCTTTTTCTTCCTGCTGGAAACGAATTACTTTGGCGGGTATAATTGTAGAGACTGCATGTTTGTAGATTAGGTTCTGTTTACTCTCATTCTCAATGATAATTGTGAAATTATCGAAGCTTGTTACCTTGCCCTTTAATGGAACTCCATTCAGAAGATAAATAGTAAGTTCTATCTTTTCTTTCCGGGCTGTATTCAGAATAAAATCCTGTATATTGTTCTTCACTGTCATACTCTTAACCGTCTCTTTTTGTGTTTTGTAGTAAATTTAGGGCATCTTGCCAATTCAGCCGATAAACCATTTCCTCTGCTCGAAACCAAGTAATCTGTTTTTTGGCATAATTTCTGTGAGACTGTGCCAAATTATCCTTCAGACTATCTAAAGATATTTTACCCCTTATATAATCAAGTGCAAAATTGTATCCTAATGTTTTTAGTGCAGGACAGTCTTCTCCGAATTTCTCTGCTGCCTCTTCTGCTTCTTCAGGCATTCCTTTTCGAATCATCTCGGCAGATCTCTCATTGATTCTTTCGTAGAGTTCTTTCCTGTCCCACTCCACCCAGACAGAGACTGTCTGAATTTCCGGAAATTCTGCAGTAAAACCGCCTTCCGGGCGCAGTTCAGACCATTTTTTCCCTGCCAGATTGATCGCAAGTGCCCTCTCAACCCGGTAAATATCCTGTTCATTCAGTGATTTTCCAGCTTCAGGATCAAGTTCATTCAGCAGTGCCCACTTCTCCGCACTGCTGAGATTTTCAATTTTTTCCGTAATTTCCCTTTTGATTTCCGGGACAGGGTACATTCCCTTTAAGAAAGCTCTTAAATAAAATCCCGTTCCGCAGGTTAAAATGGGGGTTTTGTTTCTTTTCAGAATATCCAATACACAGGAACGAATGTTTTCAGAGTACATTCTGGCATTGATATCATCCTTTGGATGAATGAAATCTATCAGATGGTGAGGAACTGCAGCCTGTTCCGATTTCTCCGGTTTAGCTGTTCCAATATTCAGAAACTGGTAAGCCTGTCTGGAATCAACAGAAACGACTTCAAAAAAATCAGGGTTCAGTCTGACACAGATTCCAGTCTTGCCCCCTCCTGTGGGGGCAGCAAGAATGAAAATCCTTTTCAGACCTCTTCCTCTTCCACCTCTATCGGTTCTTCCGCTTCTGATTCTTCAATTACATCCTCTCCGTCTATTTCTTCATCCGGAGCAACTGCCTCTTCCTCTGTCACATCAAATTCAGATATTTTTGCACGAAGTGACTTTCCTTTCTGAGCCGGTTTGGAGAGCTGATCTGCCTTGCATTTAGGACAGATTTTTTCCGGCTTGTTCAAATCATAAAATTTCGTTCCGCAGTTATAGCAGGAAAACTTCTTCCCTAGGGGGTTGTCAGAAGTTTCACTTTCCTTCGCAGACTTAGGAGCAGACTTCCCTCCTTTTGCTTTTGCAGAACCGGAAGATTCTTCATTCGATTTTGTCTTTGATGAACTTTTCTGCTGAGACATTTTTTCTTTGTCTTTTTTCTCGGGAGTCTTCTTCTTAGTCATAAGAATAGGAAATGATTCGAAGAATACGTTTTTTTGTCAAGAGGAAATATGAAAATTTTTCAGGAAAAATTCAATTCATTCGGCCATGAGATAGAAGTAAAAAGCACTGATTCCGGAAAGGAAAACTGGATGTTTCTTCTGCATGGATTCAATGACAGCAAGGAGACATTTCTTTTCCTGGAAGACTCTCTCCTTTCCAAGTTCAATCTTCTCAGTTTCGACTTCCGAGGTCATGGAAATTCAGACTGGAGCCGGGACGGAATCTACCATTATGCAGAACATTTTCTGGATATTCATAATATTGCCAGACAGTTTCTTCCTGAAAAATTTTTCATGCTGGCACATTCCATGGGAGCAAGCCTGGCCTCCAGGTATACGGGTATGTACCCCGATTCAGTGAAAGGACTGATATGTCTGGAAGGATTCAGCGGACTTCAGCCTCCTGAAAGAGAAATAGACAGAATCAAGGGATGGCTGAATTCACAGGTTGCCAAAGGACAGAAATCCACTGCTCCCAGGAGGCCGATGAAAAGAGAAGAAGCTCTTCAGAAACTTTCTCTGATATACTCTGGGCTGCCAAAGGAAAAAGTGGAACTTCTGCTTGAACCTCTCGTCAGAAAAACAGTGGAAAACAAATATGTCTGGAAAAATGATCCGTCGCTTAGAACATCCTCCAATCCCATTCCGTTTTCCCCTTTTCTTTCCAGAGCATTATGGTCAAAAATTCTCTGTCCTGTGCTGATACTTTACGGTAAAAAATCACATCTCTGGCCGGAAAACCTGGAAGAAGTGCTCAGCCATTTCAAAAACAGGGAGTTTCATATCCTGGAAAATTCAGGTCATAATATGCACCATGACGAGCCGGAAAAAACACTGGAACATATATTTGAATTTCTGAAAAAGAACAGTCTTGTAGAATGATCTTTTGCTCAGTTTTATCAGGCAGTGAAACGTAAAGAAAAATTTCAGCAGAAAAAGAATTGAAAAATCTTCGGTTTTCCATCAGATGTTCCTATGAAATCTTACCGATTCGGTCTCCTCCTTGTCTTAATTTTCCTTCAATGCACTACGACTGTCAAAATTCCTGTGATGAACAAATCACCGCAGGGCTTTATGGAATTTATGAGAGGCGGAAGAGATATTGGAATGTACGTTTATAAAAAAGACAATGCGGATCTTCCCTCAGGAGGAGAGGCCGACTGGAAGACAGTCGTGCACGGTGCCGTGCTGAATTCCATTCAGAGAAAGGGATATTTCAGAATTGCAGATATGAGTTCAAGAGAGCAGAGACTGAAAGAAGTGGCAAGGTCACAGATGATCGGCGGGATGAAGGATATCAGCAAGGAACTCTCAGTTGACGGGCTGCTGTTCATAGAGGTTCCGATGAGCCCTGCCTCCGAATGCAAGACAAATACAAGTCTCAAGTCCAGAAGAGAATGTTCCAAGTATGGAAGCGACGGAAAATGTCTGAGTTTCAGAGATGTAAATTTTGTAGAATATACAAAGCAGCTGATATTCACGGTATATGTCAAAGGCAGACTGGTAAATCTGGAAACCGGTCAGGCAAGAGAGTATTCCAACTCAAAACCGGCTGTGCTGTCCAATACCTCCACTCTTCCGACCATCAGCTGTCCTTCGGCAATTGAAGGATTCAGCCAGGCGATGAGTGTTGCGGCAGAAGCAATTGCAGATCAGCTTTCTCCTGAAATGACGAATCTGGATGTGCCCATCTACGACGACGGAGACGGTGTAGAAGACAGTGATGCGAGAAGTGCCGTAAAATCAGCCTTGAAGACAGGAAACAAATGGGTGGATACGGAAAACCCGAATATGGATCTGGCCAAAAAACAGTGGGACAAGGCACTTTCCATTTCAGGAAACTCTTCTGCGGCAGCCCATTGGAATCTGGCAATCTACCACTGGTCAAAAGGTGATGTATACAATGCAGATGCAAGTTTCAAAAGCGCAATGGAAGCAGGCGGCCCTGACTGGCTCAGTTCCTCCAAAAGAGAGATCATTGCAAAATTCAAGGCTGAAAAAGACAGGATCAAACTGGAGATGGAGAACGAGGGAAAATAATCAGTCGGAGAAATCTTCTTTACTCAGGCAGGCATTAAAAAAACGCTTCTTGTAACCTATGAAAATATTCAGAAGACTGCTCAGGTATTCATTCCATTACAAGGGCAGACTGATTACAGGAATACTTCTTTCTTTTCTGGTTTCCATATTCAATGGGGCCTCTCTGACAAGCATGGTTCCCATTTTTGATTCCATGGGAACCTCCAAGGATTACAAATTCAGAATCTCCTACACAAAAAGAGATCTGGACCTTTTCGGGAAGCAGTCAGCAAATGAAAAACTTTCCAGAATTGAAAGCATAGAACTGTACGGTGCTGTCTTAAAAAAAAGAATCAATGATTATTTTGAAAACAAGACTCCCGATGAGGTGGCGGTCACTTTTGTAATCCTTGTATTCCCGGTCTATATTCTGAAGCTCATCTGTCTTACAGGGGCAATATTTTTCATTAATTCTGCAGGGGCACTGGCAACCCGTGATTTGAGGTTTGAACTCTTTGCTAAGTCTCAGCAGCTTTCCATGGATATGTTTGTAAAGGAAAAAACAGGGATTCTGATGAGCAGGATCATCAATGATGTGGATGCACTTGGAAAAGTCATATCCAGCGATCTGAAAGATGCCATCATAGATTTTTTCTATATCCTTACCCATCTTGTCATTTTATTTCTGCTCAGCTGGCAGCTTTTCTTTCTGACTTTCGTAGTCATTCCTCTGATTATGGGACCGATCAGCGGATTTGCCGAAAAAATAAGGAAGGCAACAAAAAACCAGCAGGAAAGACTCTCTGCACTGAACGGCCATCTTCAGGAGGTCATTGCAGGAATCCGAGTGATCCGTGCATTTAATACGGAAAAAAGAGAATCGGACAAGTTTTTTCATATCAATGACGAACTTTCCATGAAAACTTTCAAAGGGCATTTTTATCATCAAGTAGGACCGTCCCTTGTGGAGCTTTTCGGTGCAGTGATTGCAGCGATTTTTCTGGCATTCGGAGCCTATCTGATTTCCACACAGAATTTTTCAAAGGGAATGTTTCTCGCTTTTTTTCTTACGCTGGTGTTTATTATGCGCCCATTAAAGCAGCTGAGCGTGATGTACAATCTGATTCAGAGTGCTGTGTCTGCAGGGGAAAGAGTTTTTGAAATCATCGACAAGGAACCGGATCTTACCTCCAGAGAAAACCCTGAAAAACTGGGCAAGGAAGTCCAGTCTATAGAATTCAGGAACGTAACCTATTCCTATCCGGGCAGTTCCAAAAATGCACTGGAAAACATCAGCTTCAAAGTGCAGAAAGGCGAGACTGTCGCTTTTGTAGGCCCAAGCGGCGCAGGAAAGTCCACACTGAAGGATATGCTGATCCGCCTGATTGATCCCACTTCGGGAGAAATTCTATTTAACGGCAAGGACATAAAACACTGTTCCGTTCAGGATCTCAGAAAAAGATCCGCCACTGTCAGCCAGGATGTATTTCTTTTTCATGCAACTGTAAGAGAAAATATTTCACTCGGGAATCCTTACTTCTCTGAGCTGGAAATCCGAAAGGCCGCCGAGGATGCCTATGCATCTGAATTCATTGAAAACATGGAAAACGGATATGATACAATGATCGGCGAGAACGGAGTCCTTCTCTCGGGAGGACAGAGACAGAGACTCTCCATTGCAAGAGCACTTCTTCTGAATCCTGAAATACTGATTCTTGATGAGGCCACATCCGCACTGGACACAGAATCCGAAAGACAGCTTCAGAATTCTCTGGAAGAACTGTTCCATCACAGAACAACATTCATTATCGCACACAGACTTTCCACAATCCAGATTGCCGACAGGATATTCTATATTGAGGAAGGTCAGATCATTGAAAGCGGAACTCATTTGGAGCTGACGGCTCTGAACGGGAAATATAAAAAGCTTTACGATTACCAGTTCGCATCTGCCTGAAATAACATTGAAAGAATTCAGCTCTATATTTACGGAAGGTCTGGAAGAATGGATAAACTCCCGCGTGGAAAGACCATCTCCGATTTTTACTGAAATCGAAAAGACTGCAGAAAAAACAAGAACGCCTGTCATCTCTCCTTCTGGCGGAGCCGCACTTGCACTTCTGACAAGAATGATCCAGCCGAAGAAGGTTCTCGAACTGGGAACAGGAATCGGGTATTCTGCATCCTGGATGTTCTCCTCCAATGTTCCGTTTCATCTGACTTCCGCAGACAGAAATGCAGAGGCTCTGGAAATTGCCCGAAACTTTCTGAAGAGAACTGCAGTCAAGGATCAGAGTTTCGATCTCGAAAGAATTCATATTCTGGAAAAGATGAGAAACATAAAAACTCTTACAGAATACGATCTTATTTTCATTGACTGCGACAAAATCTGCTATCCGGAGCTTCTTTCCATCTGCATTGAAAAATGCAGACCCGGTGCATCTGTTGTATTCGACAATGCTCTCTGGCACGGAAGGGTTTTTCCGGAGATCCATACAAAACCCTCAGACAGGGCTGTGCAGGAATTCTGGGCCAAAACATCTGAAATCAAGGCCAATAAAACACTGATCCCTGCCGGTGACGGACTTTTACTTCTGGAGCTCTTATGAATATTCTGGATCTTTCCGCTCTCATCGGATATTTTATCATTATTTTTGCAGCAGGACTGTATTTCGGAAAGAAAGGGGGCAAAGACGATTATTATCTGGGAGGGAAAAACCTGCACTGGAATTTCCTGATGCTTTCCATTATTGCAACAGAGACTTCCAGTCTGACATTTCTGGGCGTTCCGGGAATGAGCTACAAGGGCGGAATACAGTTTCTTCAGACTGCGCTCGGTTTCCTTTTCGGAAGAATCATTGTTGCGTACGTATTCCTTCCTCTGTATCTCAAATCGGATATTTCTTCAGTATATGAATGGATAGGAGTCATGTTCGGAAAACATGTACAGAGATTTTCGAGCACACTGTTTCTTTTTACAAGACTTCTGGGCGACGGAATCAGGCTCTATGCAACATCCATCCCCTGTGCACTTCTTCTGGGAAACTGGGTGCAGGGATACTCTGAAACAGAGGTATTTACAATGTCGCTCGCCGCAATCACTGCAGGCACAATGATTTATACTGTTTACGGCGGATTCAAGTCTGTAGTCGCCACTGATTCAATTCAGTTTCTGGTCTATATTGCAGGCGGTCTGTTTGCGGCAGGATTCCTTCTTCACTCTCTGGATATGCCGTTTAATGAAATTATCAGTAAGACATACTCTCTGGGGAAACTGAAACTGTACAACGGCTTTGAAGGAAACTTTCTTACATCCCCATACTTCTTCCTGAACGGATTTGCAGGCGGGCTTATCCTTACCATCTGCTCGCACGGAATAGACCAGATGTTTGCCCAGAGGCTTCTGGCATGCGGAAGTCTCAGAGAGGCAAAACTTGCACTGATCGGTTCGGGAATCTTTGTCTTCTTTCAGTTTATGCTTTTCCTGTTCATAGGAATACTTCTGTTCTTATATTATGGAGAAACAGGAATTGCACAGGATAAGATTTTTTCCAAGTTTATTCTGGAACAGATTCCGTCTCCGATCAAGGGTCTGATTCTGGCAGGAATCCTTGCCAGCGCAATGTCCACACTTTCGAGTTCCATCAACTCAATGTCTCTTTCCATTCAGGTGGATCTTTTCAAGACAAGTCACAGTTCTCTCAGATTCAATATGCTGTCAGGTCTTGCCCTTTTTTTCAGCTCCCTTCTGCCTCTTTTTCTTCATAAGTCATTTTCGGAAGGGCTGGTAGATGCAGGACTGAAGGCAGCCTCATTCACATACGGCCCTCTCTTGGGACTCTTCCTTCTGGCGAGAATTTCGAAGTCCCATATCAGTTACAGTCAGAAAAATCTGAATATGGCTCTTTTGCTCTCACTTTTTTCCTGCATAGGATTCTTTCTTCTTTTCAGGCCGGCACTGGGGCACCTGATTCCATTCAGTGCATCAGTCTTCTTTTTCATCATACTGATTTTTCCGGGAACTCTGACTTCTGATGCAGTCCAGAAGGAAAACCGGAATAAATGAATTCTAAATATTTTGATATACTGATTAAAATTACAGTCTTTGACGGTGTCCAGATTTTCGCCGACTAGGTCAGCCCCAGTCTTTCCGTTAAAAATCAGGAAGAAATCCCGATTCTGATTCTTTCGGAGAAAAAGATCTGTATTTCGGCACAGAAGAAATAGCTAGAAAAAAAAAGAAGTATCTGAGTAATTGTCCATTAAACAAAAATCAAAACCTGACGGAGAGGGATGATGCCTATTCAGATCAACAGAAAACACAGCCTCGACAGACTGAAAAAAACTCAGTTTGACTGCATTTTTATAGGGGGAGGGGCTACAGGAACTGGTGCTGCACTGGATGCGACTCTCAGAGGTCTGAATACTGCTCTTCTGGAAAAAAGAGATTTTTCTGCAGGCACATCCAGCAAATCTACAAAACTCATTCATGGAGGAGTCAGGTATCTGGCACAGTTTCATTTCAAACTGATCAGAGAAGCCCTTCTGGAAAGAAAAAGACTTCTTGCAAATGCCCCTCATCTGGTAAAGCCTCTGAAATTCGTTCTTCCCTGTTATAAACTTCTGGAAAGACCATATTACGGAATCGGCCTCACCTTCTATGATATTCTTGCGGGAGATAACGGTCTTCCTACTCACAGAAGTATTTCCAAAACAGAAACCATCCGTGAATTCCCTTCGATCAATCCAATTGGACTCACAGGAGCAATCACCTATTACGATGCACAGTTCAATGATGCAAGACTCAATGTGCTGTTAGCCCAAAGTGCTGCAGTGGAAGGTGCCTGCGTGACATCCAGAACGGAAGCAGTCAGTTTCATTAAGGAAAACGGAAAGATTACAGGAGTAAATGTAAGAGACATCCTTTCCGGAGAAGAATTCGCAGTAAAAACAAAGGTTGTGATCAATACCACAGGAGTTCATATCGATGAAATCCGAAAAATGGACGACCCTTCTGCAAAGAATGTACTTTCCCCCAGCCAGGGAATTCACTTGGTATTCAAAAGAGATAAGATCCTCTGCAAAAGTGCAATGATCATTCCCAAGACATCTGACGGAAGAGTAGTTTTTGTCATTCCCTGGGAAGACTGCACAATTGTCGGAACGACTGACACACCCGTCAAAACAATTCAAGACGAGCCTATGCCTCTGAATGAGGAAGTGGATTTTGTCCTGAAGACAGTTCAGGAATATCTGGGTGTACGAGTGGAAAAAAAGGATGTGATTTCTATTTTTGCAGGACTGCGTCCTCTGATCGCACCGGACGGAAGCCAGAATACCAAGAATATTTCGAGAGAAGAAATGATCCTGATTTCTCCGTCTGGACTGATTACAATGAGCGGGGGAAAATGGTCTACTTACCGAAAAATGGCCGAGGACCTTGTAGACAAGGTTGTATTGGAAGGAAAACTCACTCCTGATACAAAATGCAATACTTACGATTATGCTTTCCCAGGAAAAAAAGGGTACTCAGAGAATCTCTATATTGACATCGCTCAGATTTACAGTGTTTCTCAGGATCAGGCCAAAAGACTGAGAAATTACTATGGCGGACTGACTTCCGAAATACTGGGAAAAACTCCAAAGGAAATTCTTCCAGGAACCGGGCTTTTTGAAGAAGAGGTCAGATACTTCGCGGAAAGTGAATTTGCATTGGGGATTTCGGATGTGATCGCTAGAAGATGGAGAACTGCATTTACGAATCTGGAGCTTGCC
The DNA here is from genome assembly GCA_035345895.1 of Leptospiraceae bacterium. GTDB lineage: Bacteria > Spirochaetota > Leptospiria > Leptospirales > Leptospiraceae > DAORDI01. The sequence continues at coordinate 11,937 of DAORDI010000061.1, read as the reverse complement.
AAAAAACTTGTGACTCCGGTAGGAAAAATTCTGTCTAATTCATTAGGATGGACACAGGCATTCCTGAAGTCAGAAGAAAAATCTGCACTGGATTGGATGGAAAGCCTGGAGAAATCCATAGGAAAATAATGAAAATTTCGTGGAAAAACACATTTATCGTCGTTCTTCTTCTGCAGTTGTCTTACATTCCATGTGACGTATCCGGAAACAATACTTCCCATTCGGAAAAATCCCACAAATCCAGATTCAGAGTTCTGGATCTTTCCAATTACAGATCTCTGGACAAATTTACAGGCTGGGGAGGAGCTCCCGGCTCTCTCGATGAAAACTCCAGTCCCGAAAATACAGAACCAAAGGACTGGTTCTATTCAAAAATAAAAGCAAAAGCATCCATCAAATCAATTCAGACAAATTCCCATTCAATGAAGATAAATACCTGTCAGTCTGCTGCAGAAATCAATGGGGTCAGTTCTTCTTTTCAGTCTTTTCTGAATGAATGGCTTACAGAGAACAGTCCTGATCTGAAAAAAGGAAAAATCACTCTCTCTGTTCCTGAGAACAGAACTTCCTATACCTGCAGTTTTCAAAGGGAAGGAAACTCCTTGACTCAGGAATGTTCCGGATCTTTAAAAGGTCACGGCATAGCAGGATGCTGGACTTTGGAGGGAAGAGACTGGGAAGAATGCGAATGCATCACATATATCCATATCCCGGGTGGAAAAGCCTCTCTCAGGAACAGGATCAGACTGAACTGATCCCGGAATTTTTTTCGGTCTGCTCCAAGCTTTCAATAAGGCTGTAATTTCTGCCGATGGAAATCAAATAGGATTTGGTAAGAAGGTACCAGCAGACATAGGCGGACAGACAGATGAGCACAGAAGAGATAACGCCGAAAGCAAGCATTCTCATCTGAAGCTGATTTTTCCCTCCTGCCCATGCAAACATAATGATCAACAATGAAAATATAATGAAAAAATTCAGGGCAGTCGATCTGCATATCCTGATCCTTGTCCTCATATACTCAAAATGATGACTGAGAGTTTCATCCTTAAGTTTTGCGAGAAGGAACTTGACTGACATTGAGCTGTCACGAAGATGCCTGATTTTTATTCTGTTTTCCTGATTCTTCAGAATATAGTCAGCTATATTATCTATGATAATACCGAATGGATAGACAAAAACGCTCAGCGCAAAAAGACCTGCAGCCAGAGAGCTCTCTCTTGAAACGGCTGAAAACAGCCCTTCTGTGTTCACTTCTCCGATAAAAATAAAAAACAGCAGAAGAAACCATACAAAAGTCTGCAGTCCAATGATGACATGTTCTGCGATCAGCACAGTTGTTTTCATAAATACCCTTTCAGTTTGAGAATGACTGTCTGGCTTGCAGTACTGTGATTTTTTCGTCCTTTCATTGCCAAAAGAGGCCCCTTGCCTTCAAAGCGGATCAGTTCATTTCTGTACTTGTTCAAAAAGTCCAGATTAAGCCTGCACCTGTTCATCAGTCTTTCCGTATTGATCGAATTGAGTTCAGGCTGATTCGGAATGAATTCAAAGAATTCGATCTGAAGAACACGTGTATCCGATCCGTCCTGCTGACTGCTGACTGCATCCTTGTTTCCCAACCCGAAATTGATCTGCATTTTGCTGTAAATGTCCCTGTCTCCCGATATCTCAATCACTTTTCGAAGGACGGTCTCGCATATCAGAGCCTCTACTTTCTGATAAACGCTCAGTCCTTCAGTCTGTGAAAAAGCATTTGAAGGAAAAATGAAAAGAAGAAGATATTCTGAAAAAGGAAGTGCAAATTTATGTACGGAAAATCTTCCCTGAGAACTGCTGATGCTGTCGAGTGCAATCGTAAGATATTTTTCAGCAAATGTCTCAATCTCCTTTCTGCTTCTCAAATACATTGCATTGAGTTCCTGGTTGTATTTTTTGATATCCAGTCTTCTGAGTTTTGTCAGTTCTTCCTTGTTTTCCTTGTACAGTTCATCTGCCTTGTATTCATGAGGCTTGACAAAGAGCATCACAGGAACTGCAAATAATGATTTTTTCAGCATATCCAGATGTCCGTTGATAAATCCGAGAAGGTTGTTCGATCCGTCCTTCCAGTCATGCATCTCATCTACTTCCATCGATATTCTTTCTTTTCTTTTTGTCTGTTCCAGAACTCTTCTGAATTTAGGAAGAACAGTTCTGAATTCATTGAAGTCAAACTTTTTCCCTGTCTTTTCTTCCACTGTTCTGGACAGCATTCTCAGTACAATGTCTTCCAGCTGCTCCGCTGCAGGCAGGCTGATTTTATTTTTTGAATACTTGAACTCAAGTTCCATTTCATACAGAAAATGGGAATCAGAGGTTTCTATTCTATCGAATGCAATTTCAAACAGCTCCTGATCGCTTCCTTTCAGTGCTGCAGTCATCCTTTTGGTATGAACCATAAAAGAGCATAGTTCTTTCAGATCTTCATTTCCGGCAGACTTCATTATATCGTATGCAGCCTGTACCGGTTCAAACTCCTGTATGACCCTGCAGTCTCTGTTTTCCCAGAACAGGTTTCCCTTAGACTCAGGAATCTGAAGATTGTTTTCCTCTCTTTCTGTGAGAAAATCTCCAAGAAGAGAATCATTTCCTGTCTTGAAGGTGAGAAAATAGTCTCTTTCCCTCTTCCGAATGGAAAGCTGCGCCCCACTGTTTAAAAGCATTCTGGAATCAGAATCTATATAAATGTAAGGACGGTTTTTTATTCTTGGTTCCTTAAAATAGACTGTAAAATCAGGTCCGATGGAAATTTTCTCCAAATTGGATGATTCCAGCAGATCAAATATATCCTTTGGAAGAATGTATTTGAATTCATGTTCTCTGTTTATGCCGCTTTCTGATTTCTCTGTGTTTTTATTCACTGTCAATATTTCCTCTGACTGGATTCTGCAAAGCATTTGCTTAAAGCATTCTGAACAATACATAAAAAACCGTATGTTTTACAAAATGTCTATTCGAATGTAATAAAAAATTCTACAGTCAATTGTATTGACAATTTACATATAAAATTAGAATTGTAAAGAAAATTTTTAGAAGAGTCCGGTATGAGTGAAGAAAAGGCAGAGCAGGAATACTCAGTTTATTTCAGAAATTTTTTAAGCAGAGATGATGCTTCAGCCGGATATATAGATCCTGCTGAGAGAAAAAACCTAAGACTGAAGAGAATGCGTCTTGGCATTTCCGAGGAGTCGGCAAACAGAATTGAAATGGCAGAGCTTGCCGCCGCTTATCCGGATTTCAGAACTGAAATTATTATTCCGGAAGAAAAGGCTGATTTTTTCAGTCCCGTACTCAAAGAAGATCTGAAGATTTATGCAGGACTGAATCTTTATCATTCCATAAAAATCGTGAAGGTGTTCAGTGAGGGTAAAACCTCTGCACAGGTCTTTGAAGCAGAATGCAGAAGAGCCTCTCAGAAAAGGCCGGAATACAAACTGCTGAAATATGATTATTATCCTAAGATTCTGAAGGAATATCTGCCGAGCATCGATGAACTTACTAAAGACATATATGATAAGAACAATGTAACAGCAATAGAAAATCAGATGCCTGTCGGCATATCTAAAAACGGTTTTCTTGAATTGAAGGCATTTTACAGAAAGGCAGAGGTCGAGAGAGTTTTTTCATTTAAGACTCTGCTGAGTGATTTGAGAAGATTTGACTCTGACTATGATTTTATCATCGAAGATCAGGCAAAAACTCAAGCTCTTCTGAATGCAATCATAGAGATATTTACTTTCCTTTTCAGACAGCTGTACATTAATCCGGAAAAACCGCTTACATTTCATCAGGAACCTATGCAAAATTCAGTCGAATTCTTCCTTCCCCCGCGAAAGATGCTTGCAGCAAAACTTAAAAAAAAATCGGACAGGAGTAATACTGAAGGTTTGAGAAAAATCAATCAGGCCGATATTTTCGGATTTGATGTCAATCCCCACAGAACAGACCGAAACCTCGGAATTCTGAATATCAAATTTGGTGCGAAATTCAGTTCTACGGACAGCCTGACATACAGACTAGACTCAAAAGTCGTACTCAGTTATGATGAACTCATTTCATATCAGAACAGACCTAACGAATGGGATATTTATGTAAACCCCAAAGAGTTTGTTGAACAGGACAAAACTAGGGAAAATATATTGAGAGCTGTATCTGAAAAAATAAAAATTCCTGAGTCCGTCATCATAGAAAAAAACTTTATGTATTTTTTTCAAAAAATAAATACGAAAAATTACAGTCTGGATACCGGATATGCGATTGATACCATATTAAAGGAACAGGCACTTGTCTGCCAGACAGATTCTCTACACGGTGATTTGAATGCATCGAACATTCTTTACGGCATAGGCAGTGTAGGCGGCCAGATCAGCACTGCAGTAATTGATCTGTATGACATAAATACAAAGGGAAACATTTTTTTTGATGCTGCCCGTTATGAAACAGATATTTTCCTGAGGACTGTTCAGAGATATCTGAAAAAAAATCACAAAGACATCCTGGATAAAAAAGACTTCAGTTTTGAAGAACAGATATTCCTTCTTAATTTTATAGACAGGCTGGAAGATTCTGCCTATATCAAAAAATCTGCAAGTTCTAGTCAGATGAATGACTCATTTTTTTTGTACCCGGAAGGAGACAAACCTGTATTCTGTCTCAATATACTCAATATCATTCTTCAGATTTTTCCTAAACTGAATCTACAGAAAGATTCATCAGATAAATGGACAGTTGAGGATATAAGAAAGAGTTTTTATCTGTGTATGGCAGTGTATTCTCTTAAGTTTTCAATGTTTCAGAAAGAAGACGAAGCAGTAAAGACCGCAGCTCTGTTTCTTTCAATGAGATACTTCAGAAGACTTGAAGATATGCGCAGCTCAGCAGCTCAAAGCGGTTCCCTGCCTGATCTGACAATCCCTGAAACATCTTCACTCAGTGACCTTTGCAAAAAATCAAACGACAAATTCAGAAACGATGTCATTTCGCCTGAACTTTTCACAGATTTCTACAAGGAAGGAATCAGTGATAAAATCTGGAGGTTCTATAAAAACGATGATAAAATTTTTTTTATTAGTGGAGAAATAGGCTCAGGAAAATCCGTTTTCCTGGATTTTCTGACTGAGGAGGGACAGTATACAGTCCCCACACTGAAGATTTCAGGAAAAATTGAACTGAAGGACAAATTTTCTCTAATCGATGAAATCCGTGAAAAGCTTAGAATAGACAAAACTGAAAGTCTGCCTGTAAAAATCGGTAAAATGATGAAGTCTTCTGACAAGTTCTTTCTTGTAATTATAGATGAATTATACTATAATTCAAATCAGAATCTTGCATCTCAGTGCCTTAGACAGCTTTTCTGGGAAACTCTTTCAGATGGCAGATTCAAGTTTATCATTTCAGTCATACCCGCATACTGGAGTAGACTGACTGCAAACGAACACCTGAAAGACATTATTGCAGAAAAGGCGATGAGCTTCGAAGTTCAGCAAATTGACGAAGACAGCAAGTATGCTTCGGACAGTTCAGTCAATTTTTTCAAATTCACTGCTCCTGAAAATTACTGGAATGACATTGTAAAAAAATATTTCAAGTATTACAGCATAAAGGGAAAACTGAAGCCTTCTGCTCTTCGAATACTTTCCACTGAAATCTGGATATTAAAATTATTTTGTGAGGTAAAGCGCAGTTCAAACGTCGGTGAACTTGAACATATATACTTTGTCGATGTTCTTGATCAATGTCTAAACTCATATCATCAGAAGATTGCCGCTTCAGGCGGAATCACAGCAGAAAAAGTTTCCGAACTTTTTCATTCACTGTCCCAGGAAATGGAAAAAAGATGCTCTGCTGAACTGGAAGAAAAAGAGTTTTTTGATATTCTAAAAACTGCCGATATAGAGTCCAAGCCGGAATTTGTTCTGATGAATGCTGTATCAATTGGATATCTGAAAAATAATAAACAGAAAATATCCTTCCGTTTCACTATGTCTTCACCTGCATATTACATAGCAGAGTATACCTGCAGAAATTGGGAAAAATGCAAAAATCCTGAATCAGAAGAGCACAAATGGCTTCTTGAAAAAATCAAAAAAGCACGATCAGATCAATTCAGCGAACTTATCCTTTTCCATATTGCAGGCATACTTGGTAAAATGGAGTCCCAGGAAGAAATTACTGCATTCTTCAATATTCTTTTTAAGAAATTTATTGAATTCAAGGCAGCTTATCCGATCCTGCGCATCTTCGGGAAATCCGTAAGTTTTCTGCCAAATTTTAATACGGGAACAAACAGTCTTGTCCAAAAACTGGAAAGACAGTGTACTGAGTTCAGACAGAAGTATGGCAGCACTAAGGACTTCAAATTCGAGAGAGAGTATGGAACATGCTTTTCAATGCTGGAGGATAACCTTGCCGTAATCAAAAAAAGACACTGGGTGCAATATATGAACTCATTTGACAAAAGCATTCGGGACAATAATTTCAAGCCGTTGATTCTTGAGATTTCCGGAAAAAATTTTAATTGGCGGGATTTCAAAAACTTTCTTTCCGAAGACAGCAGGAGGAACGGAAATTTCATCAGAAACCAGATGGCATCAGCAATGAGAGGTTTTACGAAAAGCTTCCTCAACGTGGAAAATGCAGTCGTAAACGTATGCGAAAATCTTCTAAATGCATCAGATTCTGAATCCAGACTCAATGATTTTACTCAGCTGAATATGGAAATTTACGAGGCTCTTTTCAAGTGTCTGGAAATTTCTGATGAAGTACACGACAGCTCAGGAAGAGAGGAAAAAATATTTCGCCTGATTACGAAAAAACGTATTAATAATGAAAAAGTATTCGAATATACTGCGAACAGACTTTATTCAGAATGCGAGTCAAAAAAGACCCCAAGCTACTGGGTTCAGTTTCTCCTGACAAGTCTGGATTCAGACAGTGACAGCAGCATTCATTCGATGTGCTTTCAGTATCTTGTAGAGACTATGTACAGGTTCCGATCTTTGAATATGAAATCTCAGAAACTGATTCTGGATTCAGTATTCAATGATGATCTTACCGTTTCTGAAAAATTCCTTTCAAAAGAAAGGCTGACTCTCCTGAAAATCCTTTTTGACGCAATGCCTGATATTTATGCAAAACACAAAAGAAATCTGGAGGCCGCAGTTTCGGAATATCCTGTATACCAGAAACAAGAAGTATATTTTGTAATGATAAAAAAGGGAGATCTATTTCTTCTGAGATACAATTCAAAATGGGGAGATTATAACTGGATCGCAGACAGACTCGCTAGAGGAACAGTCAAAAAATCGAAAACAGAAATCAATGAGATCATTATTGAATCGCTGGAAGAGAAACTGAAGGTCTCAGGCAAACGGTTCAAAGTGGAGATATTGACTGTTGCAACCGGGGCATATTTGATAAAATCAAAACGGGATGATAAGGAACTGAAGGAGTACTATCCGATTATCTGCACTCTGGAGACAGCAGATCCTGATTTTTTTGAAACTCTCCGAAGTGACCCTAAGCACAGATTTTTTCATATCAGCGATTTGACGAAACCGATTAATCCCGATGTCAGCCCAGCCGTAAAGATGATCATTTCTAAAATACTGAGCAAAGAAGGAATTCTCGATAGGATACCGGAAGTGATAAAATCAGACGTTTTTTCCGGTTGACTGCATAACTTGATCTAAAACCCTTTCAATCATCATGCATTTCCGGAGGAAAACATGGATGATTTCGTAAGAATTTTTGATACAACTCTCAGGGATGGAGAACAATGTCCTGGTGCTGCAATGAGCGAGGATGAAAAACTGGAAATCGCTCACCATCTGGCAAAAATGGGAGTGGATGTCATTGAGGCAGGTTTTCCTGTGTCTTCCCCGGTTCAGTTTCAGGCAGTGGAAAGAATATCCAGAGAGGTGGAAGGCCCTGTCATTGCAGCCTTAGCACGTGCAATGAAAAATGACATTCAGACTGCCGCTTCCGCACTCCGTCCTGCAAAAAAAAGAAGAATTCATACATTCCTTGCCACCTCCCCTATCCATATGAAATACAAGCTGGGAAAAACTGCTGCAGAGGTTCTAAAAATGGCTCCAGAGGCCGTGCGTATGGCAAGAGAGTTTGTGGATGATGTGGAATTTTCTCCGGAAGACGGAACCAGATCAGATTGGGAATTTTTAAGAGAGGTCTGCGAGGCTGTCATTGAGGCAGGCGTAGGCACAATCAATGTACCTGATACAGTCGGCTACACTACTCCTGAAAAATACGGTGAGATGTTCAACTACCTGATCAAAAATGTAAGGGGAGCAGACAAAATCATATTTTCCGCTCACTGCCACAATGATCTTGGACTGGCGGTTGCCAATTCTCTCTCTGCAATCAAAAACGGTGTGCGTCAGGTGGAATGCACAATCAACGGTATAGGAGAAAGAGCAGGAAACACAGCAATGGAAGAAGTCGTAATGGCACTCCGCACCAGAAAGGATTTTTACGGAATTACAACCAAAGTAAAGACTGAACTGATCACCAGAGCATCCTATCTCGTGAAGACGATTACAGGAATGGTAGTTCAGCCGAACAAGGCAATAGTAGGTGCAAATGCATTTGCTCATGAATCAGGAATTCACCAGGACGGTGTAATCAAAAACAGAGAGACGTATGAAATCATGACTCCTGAATCCGTAGGGCTGGAATCGAACAGGATGGTTCTGGGACGTCATTCAGGACGTGCAGGGTTCAAGGACAGAATCATCCGTCTCGGTTTCTCTCCGAGCGCAGAGGAACTGGAGACTGCCTACAGCAGATTTCTCGAAATTGCAGACAAGAAAAAGGAAATCTTTGATGATGATCTGGTAGCTCTTTTCTCAAGTCAGTCCAGACAGGTGATTCCCAGCAAATATAAACTCGTATATTATCAGGTCACTTCAGGTTCCAATACAGTTCCTACTGCCACTGTCAAGATTGCGGTGGATTCAGAAATCAGAGAAGAGTCCTGCACAGGAGACGGACCGGTGGATGCAGTCTTCAAGGCAGTTCAGAAAATAGTTCAGATCAGTCCGATACTCAATAAACTGATTATCTCCCCTGTTACCAAAGGAACGGATGCTCTTGCGGAAGCATCTGTGAGTCTGACTTATGAAGACAGGGTTGTAGTGGGAAAAGGAAGCTCTACTGATATTGTGGAAGCATCTGCCATTTCATTTCTGGATGCAATCAACAGGCTCCAATGAACGGTTCAGTATTCAGAAAAGAACTTCTCGAGCTTGAGCCCTACACTCCGGGAGAACAGCCTCCTGTCACAGGAAAACTCATCAAACTCAACACAAATGAGAATCCTTATCCGCCGAGTCCTAAAATAGAAAAAGCTGTTCAGGAGATATTTGCAAAAGGATATCTCAGAAAATATCCGCACCCAAGTTCTGCAAAACTGCGGCAGGCTGCTGCAGAAGTCTACGGAATAACTGAAGATATGGTGCTTGTGACGAACGGATCTGATGAAGGGCTTGCTCTTCTTTTCAGGGCAGTTCTGGGAAAAAACTCAAAACTCATTATGCCGTATCCCACCTACTCTCTTTATACTGTTCTTTCGGAAATACAGATGAACGGAGTGACCGTTGTAAAAGTCCCTCTTAAGGAGGATCTGCATTTTGATTTTGAAAGACTTGGAGCTGAAAAAGGAGAACTTCTGGCATTTGCACATCCGAACGCTCCGACAGGAATTCTGGAAAAGAAGGAGGAAATCAGAAATCTGATCAGAAACTTTCCTGGAGCAGTTCTGTCCGATGAGGCATACATCGACTTTGCGGAAGAAGGGGCAAGTTTCCTTTCTGAAGTAAACAGTCTTCCAAATCTGTTTGTCACAAGGACATTCTCCAAGTCTTATTCCCTTGCAGGTCTTAGAGTGGGTCTTATTATCAGCAATCCTGATAATATAGCTCTTTTAATGAAACTGAAAGACTCCTACAATCTGGGAATGCTTGAAGAAACGATCGCGGCTGCTTCACTGAAGGACAGAGCCTACTTCAGAAAGACCGTAAAGACAATCGTAAGTTCGAGAGAAAAAATGAAGAAATCGCTGGAAAATCTGGGATTTACGACTGCAGATTCCAGTGCAAATTTTCTGTTCACCAAACCTCCGGAAGGAGTCAGTCCGGTGGAGCTTTTTCAATATCTGAAAGGAAAACAGATCTATACAAGGTATTTCACGGATCCTCTGTCTCGAAACTATATCAGGATTACAGTGGGAACGGAAGAGGAAAATACAGCCCTTCTTTCTGAAATTGAAAAATATCTGAAATCAGTCAGCTGAGGCCGATTTCAGATACTAGAAGCAGTTTTTTCTGAAGCCTTGAGATATTTCATGCAGGAAAGCATGGAGCCTTTTGAAAAATTGTCCTTTGCTCCCCTGAAATGATTTCTTTCTGAATGCCTTTTCAGTACAACCCGAATATCCGCGCTGAATCTTGTCTTTCCGCTGAGATTCGGTCTTGTTCCATGCAGATGATCCGCTGAAAAAATCAGTACATCGTATTTACTGCAGGTAAAAAGCCTTTCTTTCGGTTTCTCCAGACCAAAAAAAGCCCTCGGATAAATCTTCTTTCCTGACGACTGAAATCCCCCGTTTTCATTCCATTTTTTCAGATCAAATTTCCGGGAATTGTTCCTGACAGATTTCTGGAAATACTCCGGATAGAATGCAAAGCAGTTTTTTTCCGTGATTTCAGAAAGGGCCGCCCATAGATTGATCTGTACTTCCGGGTTTCCGTACCAGCTGTCTCTGTGCACAAAATAGGCTGGCCTTGCTTCCGGTACAGTATGACCGTATGTAGTGACTGCCCGGAGTCTCGGAATGTCGTAGTACAGATCATCATTAGGAAATATCTCATTCAGAAACTTCTCCAGAAGAGAAACTGTTCCCTCTGAACTCATTTCCTGTCTGGCATCCTGAAGTCTGTCGAAATGCTCCTGTCTGGTCATTCTGAATTCTGCTTCTTCCGGATTTTCACCGAAAGACCTGTGAATGATTCTTTCCGCCTCTTCAAAAAAACTTTTCTCCAGACTGTCTGATTTCAGGAGGAAAATTCTTCCCTCCTGAACTGATTCATAAAGACTCATACAGTACCCGGATCAGTGACGGAGCATTTCGAAGAAATCATTTCCTTTATCATCCACTACAATGAATGCAGGAAAGTTTTCCACTTCAATCCCCCAGACAGCTTCCATCCCCAGTTCCGGGAAATCGACTGTCTCCACTTTTTTTATATTCTCCTTTGCAAGAAGTGCAGCAGGACCTCCGATGGAACCCAGATAAAAACCTCCGTGCTTTTTACAGCTGTCTGTGACTACCTTTGATCTGTTTCCTTTCGCAAGAGTAACAAGAGAGTATCCTTTTTCCTGGAAAAGAGGTACATAACTGTCCATTCTTCCTGCAGTTGTAGGACCGAATGAACCGGAAGGAAGTCCTTCAGGAGTCTTTGCAGGACCTGCGTAATAGATCGGATGATTTTTGAAATAGTCAGGAAGTGCTTCACCTTTGTCGAGCTTCTCCTTCAGCTTTGCATGTGCAATGTCTCTTGCCACAATCAGTTTTCCGGAAAGCATCACCCTTGTCTTCACCGGATATTTTGTAAGGATTTTTATAATTTCTTCCATCGGCTGATTCAGATTGATATGCACAGTGTCTGCAGTCATCTGTATCTGCTCCATCTTAGGCAGGAATCTGGCAGGATTGTATTCCAGTTTTTCCAGAAAGACTCCATCCTTAGTAATCTTTCCCTTGATGTTTCTGTCGGCACTGCAGCTGACTCCGAGTCCTACCGGACAGGAGGCTCCGTGTCTGGGAAGTCTGATCACTCTGAAATCATGTGCAAGGTATTTTCCTCCGAACTGTGCCCC
>DAORDI010000060.1:0-22799 GCA_035345895.1 Leptospiraceae bacterium | reverse complement strand
TTCTCGACTATGTCCACTCTTCCGATTCCGTTTTCACCGCCTACCTTGTTCAGAAATTCCATTACCTCAAGAGGATTCATTTTCTTTCCGTTGATTGCAGCACAGTTCCCTTTTTCAAAATCCAGTTCCAGATACGTCGGTCTGTCAGGAGCTTTTTCAGGAGATACTGTGAGAAGGAACATTTCCTCATCCGGTTCTTTATAAGGATCTTCTAATATTCCCCCTTCAAAGGAAAGGTGCATCAGATTTCTGTCCATGGAATACGGTTTTGCCGCAGTCACAGGAACAGGGATTCCTTTTTTCTTTGCATATTCGATGAGATCGGTTCTTCCCTTGAAATCCCAGATTCTCCAGGGAGCGATGATCTTCAGAGAAGGTGCAAGAGACTTGAACCCAAGCTCAAAACGCACTTGATCGTTTCCTTTTCCTGTAGCACCGTGAGAGAAAGCATCTGCACCTTCTTTCAGTGCAACATCCACCATTGCCTTTGCAATGATCGGTCTTGCAAGAGACGTTCCGAGAAGGTAGCGCATTTCATAAACTGCAGAGCCCTGTATCGCAGGAAAGATATAATCACGTGCAAATTCCAGTCTCAGGTCTTCAATATAAACTTTTGAAGCCCCTGTCTTTTTGCCTTTTTCTTCGAGACCTGTCAGCTCTTCCTTCTGCCCTACATCGGCACAGAAAGCAACGACTTCACATTCATAAGTATCTTTCAGCCAGGCCAGAATCACTGAAGTATCCAGACCGCCGGAATAAGCGAGAACGATTTTCTTAGGTTTCATCAAAACCAGAAAGCAGGTACCGAGGTTTTCTGACAAGCTTTAAAGGCCAGGATCTTCCCTCTCCTTGACTGCCGCAAGAAGCTTCTCCATCACCATAGGGAGAAGAAATCTCGAAAATACCGTGGATGCAAGAATTCCGCCCATGACAACTGTGGCCAGAGGTCTCTGAACCTCAGAACCGGCACTGGATGAAACTGCCATCGGAATGAAACCGACAAGAGCCACAACCTCAGTAGTCACAACGGGCCGCAGAGACTCAAGTGCAGAAAGTATAACAGCAGGTCTCAGGTTGATATGCTCTGCCAGTTTGTGCTTCAGCACAGATGCATATACGACTCCGTTCAGAACGGCAATCCCTGAAGCCACGATAAATCCGACACCGGCGGGAATACTGAACGGCAGATCTCTGAAAAACAGACCGAAGATCCCTCCCATTGCAGAAAGAGGAACTACAATGAACACTCCCAGCGCATAATGAAAATCACCGAATGCAGCCATCAGCATTCCGAATATGATGATGAGTGCTATCGGCACAACAAGCATCAGCCTGTCTCTTGCACGGGTAAAATTCTGAAACTGTCCTCCCCATTCAAGGGATATATCTTTCTTCAGAGATCTGGAATACTCTCGGGTCTTTTCCATTGCCTCATTCACGAAACCCACCATATCTCTTCCCCTGACGTTGGCCTCGACGAATATCCTTCTCTGAAGAGATTCTCTGTAAATTGCTGCAGGTCCTTCTTCGAGAGTAATATCGGCCACAAGATCCAGCGGAACAGTGGAACCGTTTTCCGTCATTACAGGAACATCCCCCACATAGTTCAGACTTGATACGTCCACATCCAGTCTTGCCACCAGATCAAATCTTCTCATTCCTTCAAAGACCTTTCCGCCGAAAGATCCGACTCGCAGAGCCTGGGTCGTCGTCAGTATTTCACTGACAGTGACTCCGTACCTTGCAATCTTGTCTCTGTCCGGTCTGATTTCGAGAAGAGGAAGTCCTAGGACTCTCTGCACCCGAACGTCGGCTGCGCCCGGAACAGTCTTCAGTTTTTCTGCAATCTTTTCTGCAATTTCTTTCAGTTCATGCAGATCCTTGCCATATATTTTAATTACAACATCCGCCTTTGATCCTGCGAGCAGCATATTCACCCTGTTTTCTATAGGCTGCGAAATACTGATATAGCTGGACGGAACTTTTCCGAGAATCACCTTCTTGATATATTCCATCATTTCTTCATGAGTTTCTGCATTCTTCCATTCAGACTTTGGAACAAGCTTCACCATGATTTCTCCTTCATCGGAACCTACAGGCTCTGCTGCCGACTCTCCCCGTCCCATTCTGGATACTGCACTTAAGACCTCAGGTACTTTTTTGAGCTCTCTTTCAATTTCCAGATTCAGATCTCTGGAATAATTGATTGCAGTGGAAGGAAGCCTCTTTACATCCACAGCCAGTTCTCCCTCATCGATCCTAGGCAGGAACTCCGACCCCAGTGTCATTGCACAGAGCACGGAAACGGAAAAACATATGAGTGCAGACCAGACGACCTTTCTTTTATTCTCATATGCCTTTTTCAGAAGATCCGAATACTGCCTTTCCAGGTTTACCCAGAAATGACTTTCATGAATATGCACGTCCTTGTACAGAAGGCTTATGGAAGCAGGGAATGCAGTTACGGAATAAAGCATTGCGCAGCAGAGTGCAATTGCAATGGTGAGCGCCATAGGACGGAACATTTTTCCTTCTACTCCTTCCAATGTCATCAGAGGCAGATATACGAGCATGATGATTGCCACAGAAAATACAGTTGCCCTTCCCACTTTTGCACAGCTTTCAGAAATAATCTTCTGCACCCTATGTATTCTTGCCTTATGAGTCAGTGATTCACTGAGGTCAGTCTTTCCCATCACAAAACCGGTGAGAACCGATTCCAGAATGACGATGGACCCGTCGACGAGAAGACCGAAGTCAAGTGCACCTAGACTCATCAGATTTCCTACGATCCCGAAAGCTCTCATAAAAATGGAAGTGACTGCCATTGTCACCGGAATTGCAAGTGCCACAAGGACTGCTCCCCTCCAGGAACCGAGGAGGAAGTAGAGCAGAATGAGAACGAGAAGAGCACCCTCTGCTAGATTCGTAAAAACAGTGCCGAGAGTCTTGTTTATGAATTCAGTCCTGTCATAAAATGTTTCCACAGTCATTCCAGGAGGAAGTTTGGATATGATGAGTTCCATTCTTTCCTTGACTGAACGGACCACCTCCCTGGAATTCCTGCCTGGAAGCATCATTACTGTCGCACCTACAACCTCACCTTTTCCGTCCCTCGTGCATACTCCGAACCTGAGAGCAGGACCGATTTTCACTTTTGCCACCTGACCGAGATACAGCGGGACTCCGTCCCTTTCCGTCTTCAGTGCAGTATTTTCGATCTCATCAAGCGAGTTGAATTTTCCTTCGCCTCGAATGACCATCTGCTCATTTCCCTTCTGAATGTATCCGCCGCCTACATTCAGATTGGACTCCTTAAGCCGTTTCAGAACTTCTGCCACAGTGATATTGTGACTCATCATTCTCTTCGGATCAAGAAGAACCTGGTACTGACGCGCTTCTCCGCCCAGAATATTGATTTCAATGACTCCGGGTACAGATTTCAGTTCCCTGTAAATCTCCCATTCCATATATGTGCGGAGCTGCTCAGGTGTGTGCGAATTGGAATTCAGAGTGAATTCATAGATGTCTCCAAGACCGGTCGATACAGGAGCCATCTCCGGTCTTCCGTATTCGGGAGGAATGTCAGCTTCCGCAATTTTCATTCTTTCCGAAACAAGCTGTCTTGCAAAATATACATTGACGCTGTCTTCAAAAATTACAGTGACACTGCTCACGCCTGTTCTGGAAATGGATCGGATCTCCTGAACATCGGGAAGACCGTTCAATGCAAGTTCCACTGGATATGTAATGAACTGCTCGACTTCCAGAGGCGAAAGTCCGGGCGATGCAGTCACAACAGATACCTGAACGTTGGTCACGTCAGGCACCGCATCAATGGAAAGCCGAAAGGAATTGTATATGCCTATCAGAAAAAGAACTGATGTAAAAATCAGAACAGGAATCCTTCTTCTGATCGATAGACGGATAATTGCTTCAATCATAACAGACCTTTCTGCAGCAGTGCAGCAGTTTCTTGCTGTTCATATTCTCAGAATATAATATAAATTTACTTATTGACTGTGAACAGATCAGGTTCATCTGCTTTCCGATTATTTTTTTCATTCAGTTACACAGGCTCTTTAAGAAAGACTTGAATCTGCATCCTGCTCTGTCAACTGTATTTCAGACGAAATACAGCTTATTGTCCTGAAATTTCAAAAAATAAGCAGTTAAAAATGTCATATCATTGACTGATGTTCAGCAGGAACTGTTCTTTCCCTATATATGCCATAAAAAAAACTGCAGAGAAATATTCAAGTGACTCAAAAAAAGACACTCTTTATTAACTCAAGACAAAAAACATTTGACCTTCATCAATGCAGGTGCAATGTAAATACAGAAAAAAACAGGCATCGATGACGATCTGAACAAATGAGAGCGTAAATAAATGCAGTCAATCTTATGCACTCTGCCTGAATTCTTTTGAACTGGAACGGATGGACATTGAAAAAACTGCAGGAAAAATTCAGACTTCAAAGCATAAGCACAAAACTTCTCATTTCACAGATTCTGCTGTTCGGCATTGCCGTCCTGCTTCTGATGCTCCTCTCTACAAAAATTACGAGAATCTTTTTTCTTACATCGGAAGAGGAGAATCTGATACAGACAAACAGACAGGTTCTGGATATGGTGGAAATGTACGATGTAAGCCTGAAACAGACCGCAGCAAGGATTGCCAACATATTCCGGCTTACCGGAGGAAACAGGGGAACCGAAAATGTCACAGAGCAGGAAATTGACGATTTTACTGTCAAGACAGGAGCTGCCGCCACAATATTCAGAAAACAGGGAGACGATTTTCTCAGGATAAAAACATCCATACTGAAACAGGACAGAACCAGGGCCGTCGGCACAATGCTCGACAGAAAACATCCTGCGTACAGGCACCTGCTGGAAGGAAAGCCTTTTTTCGGAAAGGCGAAACTCTTCGGAAAAGATTATATGACTTTTTATGAACCGGTGCTGGAGGGCGGAACATACACAGGCGCGCGCTTCATCGGCATCGACATTACAAAAGATATGGAAGACCTGAAGCAGAAAATACGCAGGATTAAAATCGGTGAAACAGGATACTCCTATGTAATGGACTCGTCAGAAGAAGAGAAGGGAATTCTGATTGTTCACCCTGCAAAAGAAGGGGCAAATGTTCTGAACAGCAGAGGTTCAGACGGAACCGATTTTGTCGGAGCTATGCTGAACAATAAATCCGGAGTCATCTATTATTCCTGGATCAATGAAGAAAGAGGAGAAATTTTCAGCAGAGAGAAAGTGGCTGTCTACGACAGGTATCCTGAATGGAACTGGATTATCGTGAGCGGAAGTTATGTCAGTGAAATCCTGCAGGACGGCAAGATAATGATGACTTCGCTGATTATAGGTCTTTGTATCTTCTTCCTGCTTCTGATGGCAGTGCAGCGTTATATTGCAGTCACTCTTGTAAAAGAACCTCTTCAGAACCTTACGGATGTAATGGACAGGATTTCAGGAGGCGACCTGACCCTGGCATCTGAATCTGCCATGCGCAACTCCAAAGACGAAACAGATATTCTTCAGCTGAAACTCATCGGCTTTGCGTCAAAGGTCAGAGATGCCATAGGCAGAATGATGAATGCTTCCATTCACCTGAACGACTCTGCAGGAAGAATGACAAGAACGTCCGAAGGTTTTTCTTCCAGTGCCGCCGAACAGTCTGCATCGGCAATGCAGATCACATCCTCTCTGTCTCTCATCTCATCGAGTATGGACAGAATCGCATCTCTTTCTTCAGAACAGAATGGAAATCTGGAAAAGATGTTTGAAACAGGAGCTTCACTTTCCGGCATCATTGAAAAAATGGAAAAAACAATGAGGGAATCATTCGATCTTTCCATCAAGGTTTCAGGAAATGCGGAATCCAGTTCAGCATCACTTCTCGAAATGAAAGAAAGCATTGAAAGAATAATGAAAAGCTCCAATTCCATCACTGGCATTGTAAGAATTATCCGTGACATATCCAAACAGATCAATCTTCTTTCGCTGAATGCCGCCATTGAAGCGGCCCGTGCAGGGGATATGGGAAAGGGCTTTGCAGTGGTGGCAGATGAAGTGACGAAACTTGCAGATGAAACTTCCCGAAGCATCAGAAACATAGACAGTCTTATACAGGGAAACAAGGAAGACATTCTGAACGGGATTGAAGGAGTAAACAGTTCCATAAAAAAGATCAGCTTAATGATAGAAGATATTAAAAAGATTAAAAATATATCAGAAGAGCTTTCTGGACAGATGGCAGTGCAGGTCAGCATCAACAAGGACGTAGGAACTGCAGCCGGAAAGGTGGGACTCGGTGCGAATGAAATTTTCCACGCAACGCACGACCAGAAAGCTGCAATAAACGAAATCCTTCACGCAATGTCAGAGATGAACACCGCTGCACAGTTCAATTCCTCAGGAGCAGAAGAACTGGCACTGGGGGCAAGACAGACAGAAAACCTGGCAGACGAAATCAAAAAGGACATAGGCTTTTTCAAAATCTGAGGGAGGCGCAGATTGTTGAATTTCAGGAATTTTCCCCCGCCCGATCAATTTCCGTTTTTTCGAATAATCTCTCCAATTTAATGGAAATTTTTTCTTTCCTGCAGACTGCGGCATAAAAAAGTGGAGAATAATGACAAATCCTAATGAAGTAAAAGAGATTACAGTCAAAGAGTTCAAACAGCTGAGAAATTCGGGCACTCTTTATCAGCTGATTGATGTCAGGGAAGAAGCCGAATATGTTCTGGAAAATTTGGGCGGAGTATCCATTCCTTTGGCAAAAATACTTCAGAATGCGGAAAAAATTGCAACAGACAGATCAGTCATCATTCATTGCGGAAGCGGGAGAAGAAGTGCAAATGCAATTTTGGAACTTCAGCAGAGGTTCGGCTTCACAAATCTTCTGAATCTGAAAGGCGGAATTCAGGCCTGGAAAGAAGAAACAGACTCAAACATAGCGGTATGATATGCACGAAGAACAGGAACATTTTGACACGGATGCGATCCGTAAACAGCTGAAACGGAGCACAAACAGAGAACACAGCGTTCCGATTTACATGACATCCAGTTTCGTATTTGAAAGTGCGGAACAGGCCAGAGCTCTCTTTTCAGATGAAGAACCGGGCAATATATATACAAGATTCTCCAACCCGAACAATACGGAATTTGTGGAAAAAATCTGCGAAATGGAACATGCTGAAGACGGGATTGCAACCGCATCGGGAATGGCAGCAATATTTTCCACTCTTTCTTCATTATTAAAATCCGGCGACCATGTGGTTGTATCCCGTGCTGTATTCGGTTCCACTCATCAGATCATGACAGTCCTGTTCCCCCGCTGGAATATCGACCATACTTACGTAGATATTTCTCATCCTGAAAAATGGGAATCTGCAATAAAAAAGAATACAAAAGCAATATTTGTGGAAACTCCTTCCAATCCGGGACTGGACATCATTGATCTGAAATGGCTTTCTGCTCTCTGCAGAAAACGCGGGCTCATACTGATTGTAGACAACTGTTTCTCCACTCCTTATCTTCAGAAACCGATTCTTCTCGGAGCAGACATCGTAATCCACTCTGCCACAAAGTACATTGACGGACAGGGAAGAACAATTGCAGGGATTACAGTGGGAAGAAAGGATCTGATCAAGGATGTGCGCTTTTTTGCACGTCATACAGGACCTGCTCTTTCTCCGTTCAATGCATGGATTCTTTCCAAAAGTCTGGAAACTCTTTCCATCAGAATGGAAAAACACTGCGAGAATGCATACAAACTCGCCACTTATCTCGAAACTCATCCTGAAATCACTCTGGTCAAGTATCCTTTCCTTCCTTCGCATCCTCAGTATGAGCTTGCCAAAAAACAGATGAAACTCGGGGGCGGAATCGTCACATTCATCGTAAAGGGCGGACTGGAAAGAGGAAGAAAATTCCTGAATGAACTGGAAATGATTTCTCATTCTGCCAATCTGGGCGATACCAGAACAATTGCCACTCATCCTGCATCTACAACTCATTCCAAGCTGAATGCAGAAGAAAGAGAAGCTGTAGGCATTGAGCTTGGACTGATAAGGGTCTCCGTGGGTCTTGAAAACATTGAAGACATCACTGCGGATATTGATCAGGCTCTTGAAAAAACAAAGTCTGACACTGAATAAACTGCTGATCATCCTCTTTCTACTGAACTGTGCTTCCGTTCAGGCAAAGGAGGATTTCGGGGCAAAGTCCATTCTGATTGAAGACAGAAAATCGGGAAAAGTCATATTTAAAAAAAATGAAAAGGAAATATATCCTATTGCAAGCCTGACAAAACTAGTCACTGCAGTCACGGCTTCCCGAATATTTGAAAACAACGACCTCATACAGATAAAAAAATCCCATCTCCCTAAAAATTCACTCGAATCGAAGGCGGATCTGAAAGCAGGAAAAGAATACAGTTTCACCGAAATTCTGCACGGGCTTCTGATTCCGTCGGGAAATGATGCGGCAAGAGGAATTGAAGATGCGATGCTGAAACGCGGAAAGTCCTTTGCAGAGGAGACAGCAGATTTTCTGAAGAAGGAAAATCTCAGCTCCACTTCCATTTTTGAAGCAGTCGGCCTGAATTCAGAAAACAGATCGAATGCAGAAGACCTTTCCCGGATCGCAGACATCACATTCGGAAATCCTCTGCTTTCGGAAATTATGACAAAATCCGAATACAGAATCAAAGACACAAAAGGAAGCACTCATCTGATCCGAAACAGGCTGAAGCTGAACTCTTACAGAGACTGGACAATTTACGGAAAAACAGGCAGAACAAAAAAAGCGGGTCAATGCTTCGCCGGGATCATAGAAAAGAATACAAAAAAATATAAAATCATTTTTCTAGGTTCAGAAAATGCAGAAGCTGAAATCAAATCGGCAGCTGATTTTCTGGAGAGAAGAGAATGATGCAGGATTACGAAGAATACTTAAACTGCAGGATTTCAGATCCCTGTGCAATAAATTTGAAACCGCAAAATGGGACTTCTTAAATTGAACGCCCCGCCTGCAGCCGAAGGCGTAAGGTGAGTCAGTCAATATCTGATTGACTGATTTTAAAACCTTCAGATACTGAATCAGCAGAGAAACGGTATCAGGTATTCGGAAGGAGATTCTTATGAAAGCAAAGAAAAAGACCGCAGTCGCCAAAAAAAAGGAAAAAAAAGCTGTAATTACTGAAATTCCCCAGACTGGAATTTCGGAAATGAAGGCAGAGGTGGAAAGAATTTTCTCCCTGCAGATGCAGAACAGATTTCATATTGCAGGCACGACAGCAAAAGAAAGGATTCAAAAGCTGAAAAGAATTCTGCACTGGATCGAAAAACACAGATCAGAAATTTATTCTGCACTCAAGAAAGATTTCCGAAAGCCTGAAACAGAGACGGACATTTCCGAAATACTGGTCGCACTGACTGAAATAAAACACGCGGTGAGTCATCTGAAAAAATGGATGCACCCGCAGAGAGTGGACAAGACTCTTTCCTTTGTGACAGCTTCCGGCTGGGTGCAGTACGAACCGAGAGGAGTTGTCCTCATCATATCACCCTGGAATTTTCCTTTCAATCTGACTCTTGGGCCGATGATATCGGCCATCGCAGCAGGAAACTGCATTATGCTGAAACCTTCCGAGTACACTCCTGCGACGTCGGCCCTGATCAGAAAAATGATCACTGATATTTTCCCGGAAAATGAGGTCGCAATGTTTGAGGGAGACAAAGATGTTTCAAGTGCGCTACTGGAAAAACCTTTCCACCATATCTTCTTCACAGGAAGTCCGGAAGTGGGAAAACTCGTGATGGCGGCTGCAGCAAAAAACTTAAGCACAGTGACTCTTGAACTGGGAGGAAAATCTCCAGTCATCATTGATGAGGATGCTGATATGAATGATGCTGTGGAGAAAATCACCTGGGGAAAATTTATGAACAACGGACAGACCTGTATTGCACCAGACTATGCACTTGTACATAAAAAAAGGCATACTGAATTTCTGGAGAAAATGCAGAAGACTGTTCAGAAATTTTACGGAGCTTCCGAGTCCGACAGAAAGGCAAGTCCTCATTTTGCGAGAATCATCAGTGCACGTCATCACGCAAGACTGCAGAAAATGATCGAAGACTCAAAGAAGGAAGGGGCCAAAATTGAATATGGAGGAATTTACGATGCAGACGATCTGTACATCTCCCCCACCCTTCTTTCTCACGTCACTCTCGATATGCCGATCATGAAAGAAGAAATCTTTGGACCTGTTCTGCCTGTGCTCGCAGTAGACTCCATTGATCATGCAGTCAAGGTTGTACAGAAAATGGAGAAGCCCCTTGCTCTTTACATATTCAGCAGAAACAGAACGAATGTGCACAAGGTTCTGAAGGAAACATCGTCAGGAGGAACCTGCATCAATGAAACACTGATTCACTTTCTGCATCCTAATCTTCCTTTCGGCGGAGTCAATTACAGCGGCGCAGGCAATTCTCACGGCTTTTACGGGTTCAGAGCATTCTCTCATGAGCGCGCAATTCTCCGTCATATAAAACATTCTCCTCTGAAACTTCTTTACCCTCCTTACACTGAAAAGGTCAAAAAATTGGCATCCCTTGTGCTCAGGTATTTCTGAACAATGCTTGTCCACAGAGGGTTTTTAAGAATTATGACTGTATCAGGAGGACAGAATGGCTGACACGCTTGAAGGGAAAAAAGCGCCCTCATTTCAGGCTTTAAACACGAAGGGAGAAAAAGTATCCCTGAAAAATCTTGCAGGCGAGAAAGGACTTGTCCTGTATTTCTATCCGAAGGACAGCACACCGGGATGCACTCAGGAGGCATGTGATTTCAGAGACAGTCTGGCAAGTCTGAAAAAACTTGGCGTCAATGTAGTCGGAGTATCCAAGGATGATCAGAAATCCCATCAGAAGTTTACAGAAAAGCAGTCGCTGAATTTCGATCTGCTCTCGGACACAGAGGGAGAAATCTGTGAAAAATACGGGGTATGGCAGCTGAAAAAATTTATGGGAAAAGAATTTATGGGAATCGTGCGCTCCAGTTTTCTCATCAGTTCTGACCTGAAAATACTGAAGTCATACAGAAACGTAAAAGTGAAAGGTCATGTGGAAGAAATAAAAAAGGACATTAAGGAACTTTTGAAATGAAGATCAAAGATTCAAAAATTGCGATAGGCCTCGGTGAAGTCAAGGGCGCAAAATACAAAGTAGTACATATAATAAAAGATGATATTACCCCGGGTCAGACGAAGGCTCTGAAATCTGTAATGGATGCAAAGATTTTTGCAGGGGAAACAGGACAGGTTTATACCGATACCGCAGAGAATACAATATATCTCGGTCTGGGCGACAGAAAAAAACTGAACATCAGAAGGATTGCATCGGTTTATCTGAAGTTTGCTGAACAGTCCGTAAAATGGAAAAACACTGGACTCGAGATAGAAGTACCCAAATCTCTGACCGACAGATTCTCACCGTTTCTTCTGGCTTACCAGATTGCCAACTCATTTGCCATTTCTGCTTTTCCTGTGGACATACTGAGCAAGGCTTACCGGGAAAGAGAAATCTCTCCCGGTCCCGTCAATTTCCTTTTTGAAGACAGTTCAGCTGAGGCTGAGGCCAAAAGAGCAATTGGCAAGTCCAAAATTGTCACATATTATCTTAACGGTGCAAGAGAAATAGAACATCTTCCTGCAAATCATTTCACTCCGGAAGAGTTTGTACTGAGATCGAAGGAAATTGCAAAAGAGGCAAAACTGAAAATCACCGTATTCGATGAAGACAGACTCAAGAAGGAAAAATTCGGAGGAATTCTTTCCGTTGCAGCCGGATCGGACAAAAAACCGAAAATGATCATTCTGGAGTACTCTCCGAAAAATCCGGTAACTAAAAAGAAACTGGCTATTGTCGGAAAAGGACTGACGTTCGATTCAGGCGGAATCAGCATCAAGCCAAGTGCTGAAATGCATGAAATGAAATACGATATGTGCGGTGCAGCTGCGGCGATTCATGCAATCGGTGCAATCTCAAAACTTGGAATCAGAATTCCTGTGATTGCTGCGATAGGCGTGGTCGAAAATATGCCGGATGCGAGTGCCACAAAACCGGGAGACGTCTACACTGCATACAATGGAACAACAGTGGAAGTGCAGAACACGGATGCGGAAGGAAGACTTGTGCTCGGAGATGTCATTTCCTATGTCTGCAGAAAATTCAAGCCTGAGTATATGGTGGATATGGCCACACTGACCGGTGCAGTCATCATTGCCCTGGGACACGAGGCCGCAGGTGTAATGACAAATTCAGAGAATTTAATGAAAAAAATTGAACTCGCTTCCATGAGTTCGGAAGACAGGGTCTGGGAACTTCCTCTCTGGGAAGAATACGGAGAAGACTTAAAAAGTGATATAGCAGATGTAAGAAATATCACTGGAGGACGGGCAGCAGGAACTCTTTCTGCCGCACAGTTTCTTCAGAAATTCATCGAAGGCGAGACAGAGTGGGCGCATATAGACATAGCAGGAACTGCATGGAGAAGCAAACCTTCCGGAGCACAGTGTTCCGGGCCGACAGGGTACGGGGTAAGACTGATGGTTGACCTCGCCGAAAATCTGGAGAAAGAATAAAAAAATGATAGAATCTCTGATCCCGTTTGATGATGAAATCATCGCATCTTATTTCCTGCTCGTAATCGGAGCAGGGATTTTCGTCAGCTTCAAGCTTGGGTTTCCGCAGATCAGATATCTGCTCCTCTCACTGAAGATCTTTACAGGTGCACTCGACGATAAAGGTTCCAAAGGACAGATTATTCACTCTCAGTCCTTTTACGCAGCAAGTGCCTCCTCGCTCCTTTTCGGAGCAGTTGTAGGTTCCGCTTTTGCATTCGGAATCGGCGGGATTGGAGTTCTTCCCTGGATCTGGCTTTCTGCATTCATTGCAATGCCTCTGCGTGCAGTGAGTTCTACACTTGCCCTGAAGTTCAGGACCAAACTTCCCAACGGAAGATATTTAGCCGGACCTATGTATTTCATTGAAAAAGCACTGAGGGCAAACTGGCTTGCAATTGTATTTGCACTTACAAGTTTAGGCACTGTATTTACGCTCGGTGCACTCATTCCTGTATCCTCAATGACGTACATTTCTCAGAAAGCCTTCAATACAAGAGGGTTCATTGTTCCGGTATTCGTAGGTGCACTTCTGATTTATGTCAGCCTGGGGGGAATCAGAAGAGTCGGAAGGCTTGCAGGTTTTCTTGTCCCGCTGAGCCTAGTGCTTTTCTTTGCAGGATATTTTTCCTATTTCAGAGAATCTCTGGGGAGTTTCACTGAATTTCTCCGGCTTGCATTCATCAATTCATTCAATATGGAAAGCATTGCGGCCGGAGGATTCTCAGGTGCACTGATTCTTATTGCACAGTCCTCCGGAGCATTTCTTGCAGCGGCTGAGACGGGCATCGGAAAAAGTGCGGGAATTTCAGGAGTGGTCAGGACAGATTATCCTTTCAAACACGGCCTGGTTTCTATGCTGTCCATATTCTTTGAAGCATTTATTATCGCTACGCTTATCGGTTATCTTCTCTATTCAAACAATGCAGTGAACACTTCTGATCAGTCAGCTTTTCTGAACTCCATTTTCAGAGACAGCAGAAATCCGGGAGCAGTTCTGCTCATAGCCTCTTTTCTTTCGCTTGGTTTTGTTTCAGTGTGCTCCTGGTTTTACACAGGTCAGCAGAATGCATATTACATTCTCGGTGAAAAATTTGCAAATTTTTACAGGATACTTTTTATCGGAGTCATAGGAGCATCATCCTATTTTTATATCCGGCTCGGAGACAGCATTCTTTTTCCTGCATTCCAGACAGGTTATCTGATGGCAGTTCTCACAGCAATACCAGTACTTGTATCACTTGTGATTCTTGTGAAAACAGTTTCCGCTGAGATGAAGAAATATGTATCTGAATCCGAAGTCAGTTATGAAGTATTCAAGGATTTTTATCTTCTCGTACTGACACTTCTGCCGAAAAATCTGATTTCCAAGGTATTCGGTATGTTCACTTATGCAAAACTTCCCAGATTTATGATCATACCGATACTGAAGGCATTTGCAAAGATGTACAAAATCAATGTAAGCGAGGCCGAACTCAATATTCAGGAATACAGTTCCCTGAATGAATTTTTCACGAGAGCGCTGAAGGCAGGTGCAAGGATCATTGATTCTGCAGAAAATGCAGCTGTATCCCCTGTAGATGCAAGAATCACAAGCTTCGGAGAAATCAATGAAGAAACACTGATCCAGGCCAAGGGAATCGATTACAGTCTGAAGGAACTTCTCGGATCAGAGAAATATTATCCCTTTTTTGAAAATGGAAAATTCATTACATTTTATCTCTCGCCTCAGGATTATCACAGGATTCATTCCCCGTTTTACGGTCAGATACTCGGATACTATTATGCGCCAGGAAAACTCTTTCCCGTGAATGATATGGCAGTTCTCGGGATCAAGAGCCTGTTCCCCAAGAATGAAAGACTGATTACCTTCCTGCAGACAGAGTATGGAAAAATTGCAGTCGTAAAAGTCGGAGCCTCCAACGTCGGGAAAATCAGGGTCACTTATGATACAAAGATAGTTACAAATTCCTGGATCAGACTTCCCAAAGAATATGAATATACAAATGTAAACATATTTATAGACAAAGGATCCGAACTGGGAAGGTTTGAAATGGGTTCAACAGTGATCCTGGTTTTCGAAAAAGACTCTATTGATCTGGTCGGTCTGAAATCTGATGAAAAATGTCAGTATGGAAGCACGATAGGTTACTTCAGAAAGAAACAGATAAACCTTCCTAAGTAATTTGATCGCCGCAGCTGACGTTCACTACAGAGAAGACAAGGCTGTCGGTGTTATTGTTCTATTTACGGAATGGGAATCTGAGAGCATTCATTCATTTGAAAAAATAGAATTTACCGGGAAGTATTCAGAGTACATTCCCGGGGAGTTTTACAAAAGAGAGCTCCCTATTCTTCTGTCTCTCCATGAAAAAATAAAAGATGCCGCACTGGAAGCATTCATTGTGGACGGATATGTTTACCTTGGTCTGGAAGAAAAACCTGGACTGGGATATTATGTATACCAGAAACTCGGAGGTTCCATTCCTGTAATTGGAGCTGCAAAAAGCAGGTTCAAGGATAATTCAGAAAACTGCAGAGAACTTTACAGAGGAAAAAGCACAAAACCGATGTACATCACATCTGTTGGAATTTCATCAGAAGATGCTTTGCGGAAAATGCAGAAAATGAAGGGGAATTTCAGAATACCTGACATCCTGTCGACACTCGACAGGATGACAAAAGAGTTTTAGCGAAACTGCATTCGCGAGATTACTGACCAAGTCCTTGAAGCTGACGGGCAATTTTTCTTTCTTTAGCTTCATCCAGATTGTGAAGTTTTCCTTCCAGGAAATAAATGGAAGAAAGAAGCTGGAATTCCAGAAGTCTGAGAGCCTTATATCTGCTTTCCAGAGTAAAATCCTTATACTCCAGTTTCTGCCTGCTGTTCAAATTCGGATAAGTCACTTCCAGAACTGCTTTTTCCAGATCGGCATCATTCAGATCCAGAATCTTAGTGAAATCCCAGGTATTGTGTACAATGCCTTTTTTGGCATACGTCATTTTGATTCCTTTGATTTCTCCCTTATCCAGTTTAAATACAAGCTGTTTCAGATGATTGACTGCTTCTTTTCCTTCATATGCCAATGGAATATCTTCTACATTGTGGATATATTCAGTCTTGTTCAAAAGATCTTTGTCGTATTCAGCCATTTTCTTAAAGAGTGTACGCATTTCTAAAATACGTTCTTTAATAGTTCCTGTCATTTTTTTGATTTTTTTATCCGATTCGGACATTGTAAAAGCAGGAAGACCGGGTCTATAGTCAGTCCTGAATTTGTCTCCATCATCTGACTTGGTTGCCTGTGCAAAAATCCCTGTATTTGATATGGTAAAAACAGCTAACGCTGTAATGGTTGTTCTCAGCAGCATATCTTGGCTCTCCGAAATTAAGTGATTTGTATAATTTAATACTATTGTCGGAAAAGGAAAGTACTTTCTCAAATTAAGAATTCCAGTGAATTGGTTTTAGAACAATCGGAGGAACCTTGAAAACAGTCAATTTCCCAAAATTTAGAATGATTTTCATTCTGACAGCATCTTTATTCTTCATTCATTGTGAAAAAGTTGCCAATTTCGTTTTTTCAGACAAGGATGATGTAAAAATGGGCGCGAACTTCGACAAGGAAATTCGATCAAATAAGGCCCAGTACAAGGTTCTGGAAAATGAACAGATCCGCTCCTACGTGCAGTCCATCGTAAAGGAACTCCTAAAATCGAAGGCCATCTCCAAAAAGAAAGTATTTCCTTACAGAGTGACTGTTCTGGACGGTGATGATACAGTAAATGCCTTCTGCACCCCCGGAGGTTATATTTATGTTTATACAGGTCTTCTGAAATTTCTGGAAAATGAGGCCAGTCTTGCCGCTGTTCTGGCACATGAGATTGCACACGCAGAAAGAAGACATGCGAGACAGAGAATGCTTTCTCAGATGGGGGTTCAGCTCATTGTTATGGCCATATTAGGCTCCACGGACAATGTTCTATTGGAAGCCGGTGCCAGGATTGCCGGAAACCTTTCCGTTCTCCACAACAGCCGAGGGGATGAAATGGAAGCAGATGAGTCTGCATTTGAATATCTGGGAGCAACAAAATACTACAGAGGCGGAATGTCTTTTTTCTTTGATAAGATATCCAGGGAAAGAAAAGGAAGCAAATTTGGAAAAAAACTGGAAGGACTTTTTTCCACTCATCCGATCCCTGAAGACAGACTGCGAAAAAATGAGGAAAGAATTGAAAAGGCAGACATATCACCGCCTTCCGAAAAAAATCTGTTTACCGACCGGTATGAAAAGGCTGTCGGCACGCTGTAATGTCTCTTTTCGAACCGTATCAGGATAAACCTCTCTGTCTGATTCTTTCAGATGTTCCTGAAAATACAAAGAGGAATCTCCTTTCAGCAATTGAACTGGAAGGAGGAAGATCCTTTGCAGAATGGGATGAGAATTCGGTCAGAGAGCCCGACTTGGAGTACAACAGAATACTTCTTTATCCGTATTTTTCAGAAAGAATCATTTCTGCAGTTCAGGACTGGTCTTTCGAAATTTCAGTCATTGGAAATCTGGACAGACAGAAAAAAGAACTTCTTTTCAGAAGCTTCATCTCCTCGTACTGGAATATTTCTACAGCATCACCGTTCAGCATTTCCCAGATGTTCGGAAAGAAAATACGGCAGAAATCCCTCCGTGCTCTGATCTGGACCAAAAACCGTCTTTTCAATGCTCATATCGGAAATCTGCTGAAGTACTACTCCTGCAGATCAGTTCTTACAGAAAATCCTGAATATGCCAGACAGACTCTGAATGATTCAGACTATGACATACTGGTCATTGACTGGGACAATTCAGGTCAGGAAACAGGGCTTCTGATCCGAGATTTGAGAAGGCTGAAGGAAATCAAAAGAAACTTTCCGATTGTTCTTGGAATCAAGGACTTCAACAGAATGAATCTGTTCAAGGATCTTTCCGCAGGCATAAAAGATTTTTCCAAAGTACTGTTCAATGCCCGAGAAATACTTCAGGTGCTCCTTCACTCCTTTCCTGTAGAAGAGCCTTTCAATGCCTCCGATTATGAGGATTTCCCGGTCATTCAGTCAGATCAGAATGGACTGTATCTGGACTATAAAAAAGAAAATTCAGAATTCAGAAAGCAGATCCATACACTCGAAAAAAAATACCAGTCACTGATTTTTGCCAGACAGTTCGAATGGCTCTCTGATTTTCTTTGATTTTTAATTCATTGACTCCGATCTTCACTTTTTCAGACTGCAACTGTGATTTTGAAATTTACTGCACATCCCGAAGACAGCGAAAAAAGACTCGATATTTTCCTTGCAGGTTCATCGGGAGACGAAATCTCCAGAACAAGCATTCAAAAATGGATCAAAGACGGACATATTGTTCTTCTTCCCGAAAGAAAAAACTGCAAAGCAAGCCAAAAAGTAATTCCCGGTCAGTCTTTTGAAATCAATATTCCACCCAAAAAAAAGATTCTGCTTCAGCCGGTGGAAATGAATATTCCTGTACTCTATGAAGACGATGATCTGATAGTCATCTGTAAACCTGCAGGGATTGCTTCACACGGCGGAGTTGATGATGAAAGACCGAGTCTTGTCAACGGTCTTCTTTTTCATTTCAGAACTCTTTCCAGTGCAGGCGGTGAAATGCGCCCCGGAATAGTCCATAGACTCGATAAGCCCACTTCGGGTATTATGGTCGTTGCAAAAACAGACAAAGCACATTTGAATCTGGCAAGACAGTTTCTGAAAAGAGAAGTGGAAAAGACTTACTATGCATGGCTTGTACAGACTCCTAAAAACTCAGACGGCAGAATTGATGCTCCAATTGGAAGGCATCCTGAACTCCGGCTGAAGATGTGCGTCAGTCCAAGAGGCAGAAAGGCAGTCACCCATTATAAAATCATTCAGACCATTTCCTC
The DNA here is from genome assembly GCA_035345895.1 of Leptospiraceae bacterium. Classification (GTDB taxonomy): domain Bacteria; phylum Spirochaetota; class Leptospiria; order Leptospirales; family Leptospiraceae; genus DAORDI01. The sequence goes on along the minus strand of DAORDI010000060.1, from coordinate 4,159 downwards.
CAAAAAACACAGGCACTTTTCACTTGCAGAAATCAAAATCGAAACTGGAAGAACTCATCAGATACGTGTTCATTTTCAGCATATTGGTGCACCGATCGTAGGAGATATGCTGTATTCCAGAAGCGGTGCAGAGTTCAGCAAGTACGGCCTTCTTCTGTTTTCAGGAAAACTCAGTTTTACTCATCCTGGCACAGGGAAAAAAATGAAATTTGAACTCCCTCTGCCCGAAAATTTTATTCTTTTTGAAAAGGAAGCCCCGCTCAGATAAATCTTCGTTTAGCGACAGTTTTTCAGTGAAGAAGTCCGTCTGATTTTTTCAAACGGTTTATAATCCTTTACTTTTTCAGAGCTGATTTTAACAGACTGAGATTCCATTGAATATTCCGCCTGAATACCATCAGCACCGACACTGTCTCCAAAAGAAGTTTCAGGCCAAAAGCATTCCGGAAACTGTGAAACCGGTCTGAATGCCGTTTTTTCTGACAGGCTGTAAACCTTATCCTTTATTCTGAAATAGACAGAAGATGAATCCTTTTCCCAGACTGCCCTGTGTTCAGGTGAATCGAACCAGCCCGGAAGATCTGTTTTGACGGATGACTTTGACTTTAGATCCAGAAGCTCAGCCGAAAATTTCAATGTACCATCCTGTGAACTCGAAGAAAGGATCAGTACAGCCTTGCTTTTATCAGGGGATGGGACTGCCTTTTCAAGATTCAGTGTATCTTTGAATTTCCATAATACTTCTGCAGGTGATGAAAAGCTTTTAAAATAAGAAAAAATTTTAGACTCTGTGCCAAATCCGGAATCGGGTGAACCGAGAACTGCAAAAAAGTCCCCTGCATCTGAATAATAAAAACTTCCTGGAAGAACCCAGGAATCCAGACTTTTCTCTTCGACGGGTTTCTCAGAAAGTTTTCCGGATTCCAGTTTAAAGATTTTTACATCTGTTTTGTATGACCTCTTGTCTGTTGTCCCCATCATCGGATTCCAGGAATCTTTTTCATCATACTTGACCTGAACAGAAGCCAGCTGGTCCCCTTTCTCCGACCATGAAAAAAAAGGAGGAAGAACACCCTGTCTCCACGTACTGCACCCCAGGAATGAAGACAGGAAAAGAATGAATAGAATGCGCATTAAAATTTTTCTCATGATTTTATATTTCGTAGGAAGAGGCTCAGTCAAACATCGCTTCTATTTCCTTCCAGCTGTTGAGTCTTGCCAGTTTCCTGTAATCAGCTGCAAGCTTGTGACAGAGCATTGCCACTTCAAACATATTGAAATTGTCCTTCGATATCTTCTTGAGCCGTGCAAATCTCATTTTGATTTCATCAGAAAGAATGTCAGCCTGTTCTTTCTGCTGCTTTGCAACAAATTCTTCAGTGCTTCCTTCTATGATTTTTTTTACCATATCGTCCTTGTAGGCGGATTTGGTAATTCTTGCATCCTCTGTAAGATTAATTTCAGGCTCTTCATCCATAGATTTCTCTGAGGCATTATCGATGATTTTCATGATATCTTCATTAGATATTTCGGACATTTTATTCTCCTTAAGTATGATTGCCAAGTATGTCTTTGAGAACTGAACCTGAATCGGGAGGAACTGAAGTAAAATTGATCCTCAACTGTGCATTTGAAATGTTCTGAGTCACTTTTGCATACAGGTCTGTCTTGTATTCTTTCCCGTTGATAAAAACTCTTAGAATCTTGATATTGTTCAGTTTCTCCACAGGGATATGAGTCCCGAGTATCCCTTCTTTTTCACCCAGCTCAAGCAGATCTCCCAGATGAAGATCATCACTCGCATGTTTTCCTGCCAGAATGTTAAACTCAAAATGCACTTTAGATTTTACTTTTTTCAGAACTGCATCTTTTTTCTCAGGCATATATACATTGAAAGGTCCTCCGATTCCGCCCACAGCACTGATTGTAATCGGAGTGTTCACTCCCTTCGGCATCACTTCAAACTGATCGTCAATTCTCAGAAGTCCCTTGCAGGCATCTACAGTAAAAGGGGAAATCAGAGTCTGTCCCCCGACAGTATAGGATTCAATTCTGGAAGTAAGGTTTACATTCTTTCCTACAACCCCGTATTTCATCCTTTTCTTTGATCCAATGTTTCCGACTACGATATCGCCTGTATTAATTCCAATCCCCATCTGAACTTCAGGAAATCCTGCTTCCCTGTTTCTTCTGTTTACTTCATCCATTGCCAGCTGCATTTCGAGAGCACAGGCAACGGCCCTCTGTGCATCATCGTCTCTCTGGATCGGTGCACCGAAAATTACAAGGATAGCATCCCCGATAAATTCATCAATAGTTCCATTATATTTGAATATAATATCTGTCATAATATCCAAATATATATTGATCATTCCGACTACACTTTCGGCGGGAAGTCTTTCCCCTATGGACGTAAATCCTCTGAGATCTGTCATCATGATGGTCACAATTCTCTTGTCTCCGCCGAGCATGGTTCCTTCAGGAGTTTCCAGAATGCTGTTGACAACCTCGTCAGAAAGATACATTCCGAATGTTTCCTTGATGAATCTGTTTCTTACATCAAGCGCTTTCTTCAGACGGAACATAATCAGTCCAAGAATCATTGCACCGGCCAGAATCACCCCGGAAACAGTGATCAGAAGACTGTTCGTTCTCTTGATAGGACCGATCATATCGTCTTCCGGAACGACTAGTCCGATTGTCCAGTCCTTGTCAAAATCCTTCTTGGGAAATTCCTTGTAGGACGCCAGATACTTGACACCGCTGACTTCCAGATTAAACTTGCTGTCCTTAGTTTCGTAAAAGTATTTATAAGTTTCTTTAATTTCAGGGAAATCAGACTCTTCCACTTTTCTGGGTCTGAGTTTTCCCTCTTCCAGAATCATCGGAACGGAAGAGTCAGGAAAGGCAACAATCTCTCCCTTGCTGTTTGTAATGTAAATAATGCTTTTCTTGCCGATATTCTGGTTTTTCAGTTCATCTTTCAGATTCATCAGAAACTCGGAAATTGCCACGAGTGGAATATCCAGTCCGAAAACACCCTTGAATTTTCCGTCCTTGTCTCTGACCGGGGAAGAAGCTGTTACTCCAGGAACTTTATCCGTCGCAAAAATATAAACATCACTCCAGAAAAGTTTGCCCTCTCTTTTGGCTCCCTGATACCACGGTCTTTCTCTGGGATCATACTTGTCTTCAGTATCCAGATCTTCCTTTATGATTTTTCCTTCCAGGTCCCGGCGTCTCCATTTGACAGTCACTTTGCCTTTTTTACGGGTAACTACTTTAGTGGAAATGGTGCCGTCCTGCTCTCTTCTCTGCATCAGGAAGTCGCCATTGTCATTTCCGATTTCAAAATTTTTCAGCTGAGGGTGAAGTTTGAGAATGGCAATCATCAGACCGTCCAGTCTAGGATTGTTGTCAAGAGTTTCCACCCCTTCCACTGTGATTTTTGAGCTGAGTTCAGTCATATCCACTGCAGTCATCAGATAATTCTTTGCATTCTGAAAGACTCTCTGATTGATCTGATCGATCACATCTTCTGAAAGGTCCAGGATGGCGTTTTTATTGTTATAATAGGAGTACCCTGTGACAAGCATTACTGAAACCACAAGAACCGTTAAACTGGCAAAAATGATTTCAAAACTGGCAGACTGTTTACTTGTGATGGAAGACGCAGTTGTCTTTTCTTTTTTAGTTGAGAAGATTCCCATAGTACCCTTGACCAAAATTTACGGTTAAGCCTATTATTTCCGTCGGATTCGTCAAGTGAATTCGTGTTTTTTCTAATCCTCCTCCTTAAAACAAATCCTGAAACAGGGCGGTTTTCGTCATTTTATATCTTGGAGTGATTATTCCTCAAAAATGCTTCTTTTTCATACACACTGCATAAATTACTGCCGGTAAGAAATCTTTCCGGATATTAAATTAACCCAAAATTTAGAATAATTCACTCACCCTATGCCTCCGGCTGTATGGTTTGAGTAAGTATTGCTCATTTCAGTTTCGCCCTGCCCTTTACTTCATCATTTTCCTGCTTAAAAAAATTTCATTTTAATTGACCTGAAGGCACTTGAGACGACTGTAGTTTTAAAATCCTTGAATGTAATCCTGATTACGGAAAAAGGAAAGAATCGAATATGCTGAATAAATACTTCTATCT
>DAORDI010000059.1:0-23032 GCA_035345895.1 Leptospiraceae bacterium | reverse complement strand
GGAGTCACAAGCATTTTCAGTGTAGAGTTTTTTCTCTGAACCTTCAGCTCGACTCTCTTGCCTATTTTCGCTTCCATTATGTAGGAAACAACATCCTCAGGATGTTCAACATCCTTTTCACCGATCTTCACTATTACGTCCTGAAGTTCTATTCCTGCAGATTCAGCAGGCGATCCGGATACAACCTGTTTTACAAGTGCTCCCTTTGTATTCGGCAGCTTGAGCTCCTTTGCATCGTCATCTGTCACATTGTCGAGGGAAACTCCAAGCCAGGCCCTTTTGATTCTTCCATTCGTCTTAAGTTCCTCAGCAATTCTTTTCGCATCATTAATCGGTATTGCCAGTCCGATCCCTACAAAGCCGCCGCTCTGAGAAATAATCATCCTGTTGATTCCGATCACTTCCCCGTGAATGTTAAGAAGAGGTCCCCCGCTGTTTCCCTGATTGATTGCAGCATCTGTCTGAATGTAACCGACTCCGGAAGCATCGTTTACACCTCTCGCAATTGCACTGACAACCCCTACTGTAAATGACTGTTCAAACCCAAGCGGAGCACCGATTGCTATCGCCCAGTGACCTACTTTGACCTTCGAAGAATCTCCAATCTGCACTGGAACAAGATCATTTCCAGGTTTAATCTTCAAAAGCGCAATATCCATTACCTTGTCAGCACCGATCAGTTTTGCTTCATACGTTTTCTTATTCTTCAGTTTGACTGTAAGTTTTTCCATATCTCTGACTACATGTTCATTTGTAAGTACATAGCCTTCTTCATTGAGAATGATGCCGGAACCGAGACCAGTCTGCTTCTGCTTAAACTCCTGAGGTCTTCCGCCCCCGTTTCCTCCGAAAAAATGATCGAAGAAAGGATCATTTCCCATCGGACTTTTGAATTTCACCGTTCTTTCAGTGGCAATGGAAACCACACTGGGGGACACTTTATCAAAGACTTCCTGAAAAGCATCTTCCATATGAACTGCCTGAGACTTGCCGGGAGACATATCTCTTTTTCCTTGAGCGATCAGAGGATGGATCTCTTTCTGAACAGAAATTGTATGAAATATAATCGGTGTAAGGAAAGTCCCAAGAAGGAGAAATACACTTGCGACTCCTGCATATTTCCAATACTCTCTTTTCATAATGTTTTATTACCTCTTTTTATTTATTCTTAAGGCCAAAAGCCCATATTAATCTGCGTCCGAATTCCGATTCTGATGCAGTTCACCGGAAGTCCGGTTACTTATTTTGACTGTCATTCTTAAAAACGGTTTGCGTTTTTTTATCAGGGAACGACTAGGGCATTGGAAGGTGCAGAAAAGCTGATTGTCTGCACCCCTGCTCTGCCTCCCTGAAAACTGAATGTCATTGCCCGGATGGATACGTACTGAGCTGAATTCAGTGAAACGGCAAACTTGCATACACGGTTTGCATTTTCCCCGGCCGCAACACTGGAAAGGCCGCCTGAGTTAGAGCTGACCTCGGCAGAATATTCCACTGGAAGATTCGGAATCACAGTTCTGTAATCACAGTTGTACCCGCTGGCAGTGTAACTGGCAGGATTCCTAGCATCATTTTCCGATGTGCCCACATAAAGCTTGTAACCCAGAAAAAAAATTTCCGGGTTGGCTGCTCTCATCAGAATCTGGTGACCGGAAGCAATCGGCGTCACCGAAATCAGCACTGGCGGCACAGAAACTGTCCTGGAAACAGAATAGTTCGTACAGCCCAAAAGAAAAATCAGACCGTAAAACAGTACTTTCACAAAATCAAGTTTCTGAACCTAAGTATTCACTCCAACCATATTTTTTTGCAAAATTACTGCTGATCTGAGGTAAATACTGCTGTTTAGGTTTAATCTTCTGGTTTTCAGGAAGTTTCCATTTGAGTTCGGCCAGAAGCTTGCTTCCTTTTCTCGTATTGCACTCCCTGCAGGCTGTGACCAGATTTTCCCAGGAATTGAATTCCACAGGTTTTTTATCCTGAGGAATGGACATCCATCTGCTTTTTGGAATGACATGGTCCAATGTGAGCTTTCCCGGAGAAGGTTTTTTTCCGCAGTAAACGCATGTATACCCGTCTCTTTCCAATATGGCACTTCTGGAAAGTTTCAGAAGTTTCCTTGGAACTGAATAATAATTGGATAAAAGAAGTATCCTAGGAACTGGAATTTTCAATTTTTCTGAACGTATGAAATCTTCGTCTGAGGATTTCAGGGCCTCAGCCTTGTCGGAAAGCATCATACAGACGGCCTCCCTCACAGGGCGTATGGAAACAGGCACATAAGATGAATTTAAAATCAATACTGGTTCAGAAAGTTTGTCCATTCTTAAGCTCCTTCAGCTCGTTTTCTTCTTTTTTTTAAATACTTATATACTATAAAAAGTATTGCAGCGCCCAAGAGTCCGAAAATCACTGCCTGCGCTCTGTGCATATAAGCCAGCAGATCATTGAAATTATGAGCAAGAAAATATCCCATATAAATCCAGATAGGAACACTGATAATCGCAGCAAACCCGTCTGTAAGAAGGAATCTTGCATATGTCACTCTTCTGCTGATTCCTGCACTTAAAAATATCGGTGTTCTCAGTCCAGGCATGAATCTGGCCATAAAGACCACCCATTTTCCGTATTTTTCAAACTGATTCTGAACAGAATTGTATCTCTCCGGAGTTACAAATTTTTTCACAAACTTGTTCTCCAGGATTTTAGGTCCGAAAAAATACCCTGCAGAAAAGACAACTCCGTCACCTACAAGTCCCCCTGCCATACCCACCCCGAACATAAAATGCACATTCGTGTCCCCAAGTGCTGAAATCACACCGCCTGCAATCAGAGTAACATCTTCGGGAACCGGCAGACCGAACCCGCAGAGAATAAGAACACCAAATACCGCAAAATACCCGTACGATGTAAAAAAGCCGACTAAAAAATTAAGTATTTCCAAACCTTACCTGCTGATAAATTTCACCCGGCACCATTTTAGACTTTGAGCAAAATACGCAAGAAAAATACTTTTTCCTTTTTATTACAGATTTAGACGGAAAAAAAGGGATCAGGGTTTATAATTTTGAGTATCCTGCAGACATTCCGTCTTGAACATTACATTTGTTCCTGACAAAAAAATACTCTGCACATAAGCTGCAAGTGCAGAAGTTCCTGTATTCGCATAATACATTACGCAGGATGTATTTGTACAGTGTTTTCCATTTGCTGTATCCTGATGAGAGGAAGTCATGGACACCCCGTTATTTACAAGCCCGAGTGCATGACCCATTTCGTGAATCAATGTAGACTGCTCCACATAAGCCCTAGTTGCTCTGCCGAGGACAGTGGAACTGTCGCCTGTCGAATTTACGACCTGCTTAAAAACAGCAATAAAGGGAGTGCCTGTAATATTGACTCCTATTACACTCTGATTTACAGTACCGTTTTCACTGAAATAACCGTTCAGAAAGGCGATAAAAAATTTCCCTGATGAGGATGTGGATTTTGATGTCCTGTATGCAGCTGCAAGGGCCTGAATCTCTGTGCTCGTCCAGGAAGTCTTTCCCTGTGAGGAAATCTGCTGCATTCCGGAAAGTTCCTTCGGCACACTCACCGTGACAGTCTGTGATCTGTTTTTAAAAACTTCCTTCAGATTGTCTTCGAGAAGTGTCCAGAGGGTTTTGACTGAACTGCTCGGAAGGGTAACTGAACCCGCAAGAGGTTCTGCGCCCGGCTCATATACGACCTGCACATCCAAACTATTCATTGTAGAAAAGTATGTCTGAATATTATCGTAAGAACTGACTGGTTTGGCAGCTTCAGCCGCCTGTTCCGCCTTAAAGAAAAGAAAAAATGAAAGATACTTTGCCTTATCCTCTGTTTCATCCTTCCTGGAACTGCACCCATGAACAGTAAAAACAAGAGCCGATAAAATAAAATAACTGATAATAAAAGAATTTACATAAAATGCCCTTCTGGGTTTAAATTTGAAAACCCGCATATTGAACCTGAAAGATTCCTTCGAAATCATAACCTGCCTCCTGAAATTATTCTCATTTTCAGAAGTTCCGGAGAGTTTTCCACAAAAAATTTTCGGTCTGCACCGGATGCTGATCAGGAAAGGATTTCTCTTAATTTCTTTTCAGCTGAATTTTTACAGACTTGACCGTCGATGCCGATTCAATTTTCTATCTTACTATGTTTACATTAAAATCCGTCGCACAGATTCAGGAAGAATACAGAAAAAGCCTTATTGAAGAGTACAGTAAGACAAAGGAAAAATCGGCACAGTTTGAAAAATACAGAGATGCAGGCTCACTTGCAGGAATGGAAAGTTATCTGAATTCAAAGGCAGAACTGACTTATTTTCAGGATATGCAGAAAGAACTCGAAAAAACACCGGAAAAGAAAATTGAAGAGTTTCAGAAAATGACTTCAGTGAGTCTTCAGAATGATTTCCCGGAAGAAGATTTCCGTTTCATTGAATGGGAAAGAACAGCAGCGGATAAAAGAAAGCTGGATTCAGTTCTCAAAGACATCATTCGTTCAATTCAGGAAAATCAGAAAAAACTGAATGAAAACTATCTCAGATCCGAATCTGATCTGAAGCATTATATGCATTCAGTTAAAAGTCCTAAAGTGACCGGAGTGGGAAATGAACTCGTCAAAAAGAAAACGCCCGAATCAGTAATCAAAAAATTCAGACAGGCGGAAGAAGATCTGGAAACTGTATGGAAGGAAGGATTTGAGCTTTACAGACTGCTTACTTACAAGTCGGTCATAATGAGATCGGACGGACTGGTCAGCTACACTCATTTTCATGAACCGGGAATTTCTTATTTTAATCTGATTGACAGAAATTATTTTGAAGTCATCGATGATCTGATTCACGAAAATGCTCATCATCATCTGAATCTGCTCTTCAAAAAATACAAAATATTGCGGAACGAAAAAACAGAGCATATGTTTTATTCTCCCTGGAGAGATTCTCTGCGTCCTCTTTATGCCATACTCCATGCATGTTTTACTTTCACATGGGGCTCAATGCTTTTCTTTCATATCTGTACTTCAAACTCTCTGAAGTATACAGATCTCAAGGAAAAGGATGTCTCTTATTCGGCATACAGGTTTCTTGCAGAATCACTGATGCTCGACTATTCTCTGAATGATCTCGAATCAGAGAAAAAACTTTTCACTCCTGAAGGAAAGGAGATTCTGGATTTCCTTATCGGATGGAACAGGACTTCATTTGATTTCAGAAAGGTTCTTGAAAAAAGAACCGACGGTTCTCTGCTTGCTAAAGCGGAAACACTCCGAAAACATCTGAATAAAATGAAAAAGCAGTATGTCAGAAAGTAAAATTCTTTCACAGGCCCGCGAATTCGGATTTGACCTGGCGGGCGTCTGCAGAGCTGAGATTCCGGAACAGGACAGAAAGAATATCATTGAATGGACAGAAAAAGGTCTTTACGGAGAAATGGACTGGTATCCGAAGAATATGAATCTTCGCCTGAAATTTGAGAATCTGGGATTCACTCCGAAATCCGTCATTGTGCTGGGCGTCCTGTACAATACTGCTGAAACTGAAAGGATTATATCTCAGAATAATTATAAAATATCCAGATATGCGGCCGGAAAAGACTATCATAAAGTCATAAAAACAATGGGAAAGCCCCTTATGAATTTTCTTGCCAGTGCTTTTCCTGAAAATCATTTCAGAATGGGCACAGACTCTCTCCCTGTATCCGAAAAGGTTCTGGCAAAAGAAGCAGGACTCGGATGGATCGGCAGAAATACCAATTTAATCAATTCAGAAAAAGGATCATATTTTTTCCTTTCTGAAATACTGACAGACCTTGAGCTGAGTCCGGACAGTCCAGTCAAGGACAGATGCGGAAAATGCAGAGCATGTCTGGATGCCTGCCCGACCGGTGCACTCTTTGAAGAATATAAAATCAATGCAGAAAAATGCATTTCCTATCTCACAATTGAATCAGAAAGAATGGATCAGCCCCTGGAATTCAAAAATAAAAGAAAGGGATGGATTTACGGATGCGATATCTGTCAGGAGGTATGTCCATGGAATCATGCAGTTGCAGTGAAAAAAAATTCTTACTCGACAAGACCTGAATTCATTCCTTCCAACAGGCTTCTTTTTATGAACAGGGATGAGATAGAATCTCTGAATGAGGAAAGTTTTCAGGATGCCCAGTCAGGAACTTCAATGGAAAGAATCAGTTTCAGAATGATTCAGAGAAATATCAGAGAAGCTCAAGAATCAGAACAGGAGGAAGTTTAGGGTATCTGTCAATTTCCTTTCTGAGTTCAGACCATTTTCCTCTGAACTGGATTTCCTCCTCCGAAGTAAGTCCAAGCCCGAGAAAACATCTGGGATCAGTTTTCAGGAGTGAGTCGATTTCATGAAACAGCTTCTTGTACCTGTACGGTGTTTCCAGAAAGATCAGTGTATGATTCAGTTTCAGAAAACGTCTGATTTCCTCTCTCCTTACACTGTCTTCTCTTGACACGAAACCGGCACAGGTAAAAGGAAACACATTCAGCCCGCTTATGCTCAGAGCAGCTGTCACAGACGAGGGACCAGGAACTGACTTTATCTGAATTCCTGCATCTGCACATCTGGAAATCAGATCTCTTCCAGGATCAGCAATGACGGGAGTGCCTGCATCTGAAAAAAGAGAGGTGATTTCCGAACTCTGTATTTTTCGAAAAAGAACTTCCGTATCCTCAAATGTACTGTGTTCATTCAGCAGCTCAAACTCTTTGGAAACTCCGTTTCTTTTCAGAAAGGCGGCAGTATTCCGGAACTCCTCTCCGATCAGAAGATCAGACTTCCTGAGAATTTCCACTGCCCGGGCAGAAATATCAGAATCGTTTCCTATGGGAACAGATACAATATATAATGAAGATTTCATGAAAATGACTTCTGAATCTGAATGTGTTTAAGAGTTCTGATCCTGTTCAGGGTTTCTTCATTTCCGCGATCAAAGAAAACTCCTGACCTGGAATTCTGAAGAAGGGGAAAATCATTGATGGAATCGCCGAAAGAAAGATCCGGCAAATGGCCTGTCTCGGACAGAAATCGTCTGACTTTTCCATCTCCATATGTATAAGGCTCAGAAATCCTTTCGGTACCGAACCCCTCACTGTTTTTTTCCAGTTTCATTCCGAATACACTGTCCTCCGGAATTAGAAAATGATGGGCGACTGCCCGGATAGCCGGCTCAGGTGATGCTGTCACAATCCAGATTTCCCATCCGTTTTGCCTGAGTAAATCAAGCAGGGTCTGCATTTCATCGAACACTCTGACAATGCCGGACTGCAGTGAACTTTCCCAGTGCTTCTGTGCATATTCCTGCATTTTTGAATCTGTCCAGCCGGAAAAAAGAAAAGAGGTCCATCTGTATGCTGATTCCAGCCCAAAGCTTTTCAGCATAAAAGAATATTCTTTCTGAATAAGCTGACATACTTCTTCTCTGTCTGCTTTTGAAAGTATCTTAGATGCATTTTGAGGATCTTGAAATTTTTTAGGTGTTTCTTCGGAGACAGGGAAAAGAAGATTTTCGGTAATCCTGTCCATCAGGTATTCCCCGAAATCTCCGTAAATCAGAGTATTGTCAAAATCAAAAGCGGCACGACCCGCCTTTGATCTGATGATTTTTTCCAGATAATCTGCAGTCTCTTCAGACCACAGTCCTTTCAGGAAACTCACTCCTTCAGAAAAGCTAGTTTCATTGGAGAACCGGTACCCGGGATATGAATATAGTGCTCCGGATTCAGAACGATATTCTGATATCTGACTTCAAAGTGCAGGTGCGGACCAGTGGAATGACCTGTTGAGCCGGAAAGCGCAATGATCTGTCCTTTTGTCACTTTATCACCTTCCTTCACAAGAAGCACTGAGTTATGTGCATAAATTGTATGGAGCTGATTGACCTCATGCTCAATTTCAATGAACAGTCCATAGTTCCCGTTGTTTCCTGAGATTGTCACCTTACCGTCCCCGGCTGCAACAATCGGAGATCTGTTCGGACAAGCTATGTCAATACCGGTATGCATTGAGTTCTGTCTCATCCCCAGTTTCGAAGAGAGCTTTGCATTGACTGTTCCGACAGGCCAGAGAAAATCCCTGTAATCGGAAATGACAATGTCTCTTCCTTTGCCCTGAGAAAGCAGTACCTTTGCATATTCTTCACCGAACGGGAAAAATACAGGCTTTCCTGCGGGAAGAGGCCCTTTATCATGAAATGCATTCAAGGTGCGGACTTCATCCTCAGTTGTTTCCAGTTCTCTGATGTACATTGAAATGGACTTGGGGAGTTCAGAGGGAATCATCCATCTGCCCTGTCTGTTCTTGTAGGTATGAATATAATCGTTGTCTACACGAATCGCTTTTTTCGTGGAGCTTTCTACGGTGGTGGTCTTCAGCCAGAAGGCCAAGACAATCAAAATTGAAAACACCAAGTTTTTACGCATTTTCGGTTCCTTCAGTCAGAAAATTTTATTTTTCAAACTTCTTAGCTCCAGTTTTTTTCCCAAGGTTACCTTGTCAATTGGAATGAAAGCGTAAATTTGACGTTGTCAAAGGTTTTATTCGACTGCTGGATCATCTCAGATATCCGATTTGGAGCCTGATCAGTCTGGCATATTCCCAGCCGATCAGATCATTTCCAACGATATTCGGATGTATCGGGTCATCTTCCGGATAAAGAGAAAGCGGTCCTGGATAATTCAGGAATACTGATTCAAGATCCGCAAAAGGATACCCCAGTGAACGCACCCATTCATTGTTTTTTTGAATGACGGAAGAAAGAAGGGTCTTTGTTCTGGGTACTGCACTTAAGACCGTAATGGCAAATGTTCTTTTACGTATTTCTTTGAGAAGTGTTTCAGTCTCTGACTGAAAAAGTCTCCCGGATTCCCGGTTCGCATCGTTTGTGCCCAGTTCTATAATAATCAGATCAGGACTGGAAGGAAATGCAGTGTTCAGATTTACAATCCAGTCATTCGAATTCCACCCGCTCACAGAAAAATCCTTTACCTCAAAAGAATCACCCAGTTTTGTCTGCAGCCCGAATGCACCGGATCTCTGTGCAATGGAATCTCCCAGAACGTGGATTTTCAGATTTTTTTTTTGCAGAAGAAAACTTAGAATTCCCTGATCGATTTTTTTACCGGATTGATGGTAACATCCTGAAAGAAAAAAAAACAGCAGACAAAACGTACTAGGTTTTGATAAAATAATCAACCAGAGTCTTTCCTTCGGAATCAGTAATCCATTTTTTTTCAATAAATGCATCCATTGTAAGTTTCAGAGTATCTTTGGGAATGGCGTTAGAGAGTTCCATAAAATAAAAATAATTCGGTGAAATTCCCTTCAGCTTGATCTCTTTTTCCACTTCTTCCACAAAAAAGGATACGACTCGAAGCTGAACGAAAACGGAAGCATATTCTTCCATAATAGCAAGAAATTCCATATCAGACTTGTCTACAGCCAGATTGAATGCAAAATCATAGATGCTCATATCCTTCGCGGCCATATCCTTGATTCCTGATCCCATTTTCTTGAAAAATGAGAGCATTCTGTCTGAAATCTCGCTTCCGCTCTTGGCCAGCATCTTCAAATGCACAATGTCCACTTTGGTCATCATAATGGAAATTGCATCAGTATCACTTGTTTCGAGGAGACTTCTGAAAAGGACTGCATATTCTGCCTTGCTCAGATATGTCCAATAGGAAGAGATCAGATCTGGTGCAGGTTTTTTCTGAAGGATAGCCTTATGATAGGCAGTAATCTGACAGTAAAAAAGTTCCATCAACGCCTCAGTGGCAAAAAGAGGATTCTGAAGAATTTTCTGCACAGTGGATTTTTCCATATATTTCAGATAATAATCTAAAAGATATGTAAATTCGACATCATTCAGTACTGCATTCGATATCACAAACGGAGGCACTTTTTCAAGTGCCTCATTGATTGCCTTAAAGTTGGGAATCGGCCTCGTCAGTTCCCTGTCGAGTTCCAAAAAGGCAGGATTCTGTCGATACTCAATGGGAGCTGAGCTCATCCTGATTCCTTGCCAGTACTGAAGTCAGATAAAAGACTCCTCCCATCAGTACGTATGCGACAGTAAACTCTCCCGATGCAGGAAAACTGAAATTGTTTGCAATTCCATTTCCAAGCAGTCGGTAAGAATGAATCATTCCTATCGCAGAAAAGAATGATGTGATCAGACACCAGTGACCGGCCTTAATGAACTGTCTTTCCAGAACAGCCACGCAGATTGCCGCCCAGAACATTGAAACAAGCAGAAACCCCTGATTGAGTGCCAGCATAGCATGGAGCGGATAGGAAAAAGGAGGAAGGAGCATCATATCAGGAGAAAGATCTGACATGACAATAGCATACTTGTTTGCTATGTTTTCTTTTGCAAGTATCTCGCCCAGTTTCCCGTTTGCAAAATTGAATATGCTTTGGACAAGCAGGACTCCCCATCCTGCAAGTGCAGGGAAAATTCCGAGCACAATGGCGGGTGCGTGTTTGATCGGTGAACTTTCAAATGCCTGTGCACCGATAATGATCCCTATCCAGAGAATAATTGCCATACCTGCTTCAATTGGAACTACTGCTGAAATAAGACTCATAAATCCGAAAAAGCCGATCAGTGACATAACTGCACCGTTCAGAACAGAGTACCCTATTCTTGCTCCAAGAGCCTTCCAGCCGGGATGACCGATATAAATTGTAGTAGGAAAAGGTGAACCAAGAAAAGATCCGGCTACTGTGCCGATTCCGTTTACAAGCAGAGAATTTCTTGTATCAAATCTGTCTCCTGCTGCTTCTGCTGATTCAATGTTCTGCAGAGAGCCGATCACATTCGCCACACCCATCGGAATAATAACTGCAGCATATTCCTTAATGCTTTCCTGATTCATTACACTGAAGAGGTCCAGAATGGAAATCACAGGAAAATGAAACCCCAGAAAACTGAATGAATCACTGACAGCCTGAGGGTTCATCATCGGCTTCGACCAGATCCCCATACTCCAGGCAATTGCTGAACCGATAATGACTGAAGCCAGACCTGCAGGCATTCCGAAAGGAAGTCTTACTCTTCCGAAATACTGAATCAGTATGACGGAGAGAGGAAGAAATGCAAGAATCGGTCTCTGAAATGTCTTAATGAAAAAATCCATTGAAATAAATGTAATTGCAATACCGCAGAGTGCGGAAAGCATTGCCGCTCTCGGAGTATGCTTTCTGATGAATTCGGCAATGAAAGAACCGGCAACCTCAATCAGACCGCTCAGGAAACAGGCAAGAAGACCTACTTTCCATGCAAGTTTATAGTCCTTGGTATTCATATAAACAGGCATCATCACAAAGAAGATGAATGCAAACATGGATACTGTATTGATTCCGTAAGGCAGTGCAGTTACATCCGATCGTCCTTCCTTTTCAGCAAGTTTTGCGGCCTGCCATGAATAAAATACGTTGCCCACAACAAGTGAACACGCAACTCCCGGAAGAATTACCTTAAATACAAATTCTGCGGGAAAGCCGCAGACTCCTATGCACAAACCGACCAGCACCAGAAGCTGAATCAGATTGTCCAGCATCAGTCCGAAGAGACCGTCTATGTCTCCCGGTACAAACCACTTCACTTTACTCATTGTTTCCCTCAGTTATTTTTTCTTACCAGTAAAATCAACTTCTATTACCTTTGAATCAGGTTCACTCTTTTTCTGGGTTTCAGAAGCTTTTTTGGATTCCTTCTCTTCCTTAGGAAAAAGAGGTTCATCCAGAATCACTTTCAGCTGTGTGATCGAAAAATGAGGTTTGTCGAAAATCCGAAACACGCAGTCCCAGGGAACAATCAGTTTTTCCCATTTGAATCCAAACTGAAGTTCCGCATAAAGATAATCAGGCTGAGAAGAAATTTCCTTGCATGCAGAGGCTCCGAAAGCAAGCACGATTCCTGATTCTTTTTCCTTTCCTATAAGTCCTCTTCCTCCTATTTCGAGAGAAGGATGAGGAAGTGCATGGAGATAGAAAAACCCGAATTTTTCCCAGTGCAGATCAAAAAGCCTCGATTTATATTCTCTGAGAAGTTTTATTTCATCTGCAGTAATAGTCTCTGTATCCATTTATATCCTCTTTGCTGTATTTTCACTGGAAAGATATTCCTGATGTTTCTGGTATTCAGGAATAATATCCTTGAAAGCATCATATATTTCCTTGCTTTTATTGGCCTTTGCAAGACTGAATAAATTATATAATCTGTTCTGAAAAAGCAGCTGATTGTAATTTTCCATCGGAGCCGCAATCCTTATTTTAGAATGATGAGTCGGCCTGATTCCTTCCAGATCCAGAAGAAGTTCCTCAAACAGTTTTTCTCCCGGTCTGAGACCTGTAAATATAATATCAATTTCCTGATAGGGTTTGAATCCTGAAAGCCTGACCATTTCTTCAGCAAGCTCCAATATCTTCACCGGTTCTCCCATATCAAGTATAAATATTTCCCCCCTGTTCCCCATGCTTCCTGCCTGAAGCACAAGCTGTGAAGCTTCCGGGATAGTCATAAAGTATCTGATGACTTCCGGATGAGTGACAGTGACAGGTCCTCCCCTGCTGATCTGCTCTTTGAACCTGGGAATGACACTTCCATTTGAACCAAGCACATTTCCGAACCTGACAGTAATGAACTTAGTCTTTGAACTTGCAGAGATATGCTGTATATACAGTTCCGCAGTTCTTTTGGAAGCTCCCATAATATTGACAGGATTGACTGCCTTGTCCGTGGAAATCAGCACAAATCTTTCTACTCCGGTAAGTCTGCATATATCAGCAACATTTTTTGTACCCATTACATTATTGAGAACTGCCTCTGCCGGATTCAGCTCCATCAATGGAACATGCTTGTATGCGGCGCAGTGGAAAACGACAGACGGACTGTACGATTCAAATATGGAACTGAGTCTGGAAAGGTTTTTTACATCGGCTACTGCAGCAAAATAGGGAATGTC
This sequence comes from Leptospiraceae bacterium, assembly GCA_035345895.1. Lineage (GTDB taxonomy): Bacteria > Spirochaetota > Leptospiria > Leptospirales > Leptospiraceae > DAORDI01. Next base: position 10,006 of record DAORDI010000059.1, on the reverse strand, counting down.
AGGAAATTTCTTTCGAAGTTCATAATCGATTTCATAAAGAGGCGTTTCTGCAGCATCAAGAAGAATTACTTTCTCCGGCTGAAACTGAGATACCTGTCTGCAGATTTCACTTCCTATGGAACCGCCTGCCCCGGTGACAAGAATCACATGTCCTGTCAGATAGGATCTGATGGATTCGATCTCGAGATCCACTGCTTCCCTCCCCAGAAGATCTTCCACCTGAATTTCCCTGATCTGACGCATCGTAGAAGTATGCGAAAGAATCATATCTGAAAAGGAAGGCAGAATTTTCAGTTCAGTCTGCATCTCTTCACAGGTTTCTTTGATAAAATTGATTTTTTTAGGAGAAAGACTGCTTTTCGTGATGATGACCTTTTCGATTTTTTCCTTGGCAATGATTTCGCGAATACTGTCAATTCTTCCGAGCACCGGATACCCCTGAATATGTGCCCCCTGCTTATATTCATCGTCATCGGCAAAGCCGACCGGTATGATTTCCATCTGAGTATTGTCTCTGATTTCATTCAGAAGCAGTATTGCCGCCTTGCCTGCCCCGACTAAAAGAGTCTTTCGTCCGGAATCCAGCTTCGACGCAAGGTAACTGTCCCTGAAGATTCTCCAGGACAGACTTCTCAGACAGAGAAAACTCAAAAGAAGGATTCCATTCAAAATCGGAACCATTCTGGAATATGTATTGAATCTGTTGTAAAGAACCAGTGCTACAGTGGATGTGCAGACTGCAATTGTGGTGATTTTGATGATCTCTACCAGATCCGGAATGGATGCATATGCCCAGATAGACTTGTAAATGTTCGAAAATGAGAAAATCAGAACCTGCACAGCCACTACAATGGCCATCCCGATCCAAAAATTCTCCACTTCCGTCAGGAAATCCAGGCTCTCGTACCGGATAAAGTGCGCAAAAAAATAAGAAAAGACCATTATGGAGGCGTCGATCGGCATGATAAATGCTCTTTTGTTCATATATTCCCTTCCCAATCCTCCAAATAAAATCAGCAAACGTATTTTTTTAGTTTATTATTTTTTAGCTGATAATAATTTTGCAATTAAATCTTTAGAATTTTCAGGAAAATTGCCAAACCGATATGAGATTCATAGTCATCAACCTATCAGGAATACTGAATCAGTCTCTGACAGAAAGCATGAAGAGACAGATAAAAACTATACTTTCAGAACCTGCTGCAATTCTCTTAGATTTCGAAAAAGTAACCACCTTGGAAGAAAAGGCTATTCAGGAATTCAGGGACATTATCATTGAAATTCAGAAAACCGGTTCCGAAAAACTTGCCATCTCCTGTATGAACCAGGACTTTCAGACCAGAATTTTCCAGGGACTGAGTCTTCGTCCTGCTGTGTTTTCTGACAAAAATGCGGCCAAGGTCTATTTGGAAAACGCCAATTCCATTACTCAGATTCAGACAGAAGCAGCAAAACAGGAATACCAGAAAGTCACTGTATTTACTCAAAAGGGCGATCTGTACTATATCAACTGTCCTAAATGCGAAATCAAGCTGAGAATTCGGTCCATAGGAAACCATGCTTGTCCTTCCTGCAAGACCAGATTTACCTTTAAACCTGATCTTAAGACAGAAGTGGAATCAGAGTATCAAATGCTTTCTCTCGATTAAAAGGAATTTGAACCTGTCGTTCCCCCAAAAGTAGTCTCTATCCCGCTTCCGGTATTAAGGCCGTTAGAACCTGAACTTGTTCCATTGCCATTGATCCAGTTTGATCCGTTCGTTCCCTGAGGTATTGCAGAAGAGCTCCCCAGTCCATTCTGACTGGGGTTTGACTGACCTTTTGTTTCTGTCTTGTCTGTAACAAGATCCTCAAGCGACTGTCTGGAGCTTGGATCCATCGGTTCAATCTTCATATTGCACCGAAACAGCAGAAATGAAAGGATCAGTAATAGTAGAAGTCTCACCACGACAGTTCCTTCGAATTCTTCGGTTTGAAGTCAGGGTCGCAGACTTTAGGTTCTTTTACATTCGATTTCAGTACAGGAGAGCCGTATCCTTCTTCGGAGCTTTTCAAAATTCCTTTCATATAGTAAATATCCGTTTTCCCCAGAATTGAAGTTTTCTCCGACCTGTCAGAATCAGGCTTTCTACAGGCTTTAAAAACATACTTCTCGTAAACTCTGCAGTCAAGATCAGATACAATCTTCCCTACCCCGACCTCACGGCAGTCATCTTCCCAGGACACATTAATATCTCCGTTTTCAAGCTTCCATTTTCCTCTGTAAAATCCTTTTTCACAGATTGATTTCTCCAATACAGTTCCGTTTGAACAAAGGAAATATTCATCCGGAGATCTTGGTCCTGGAACCTCAAGAGCCCCGACAAAATCCTTTTCCTTGAATTTTACACTTTTAGGAACAAGTTCCTGAATACGTTCTTCCCAGTCAGAACGTTTCCTGAGGTTTTCCATATCGGGATCTTTCTGGATATATTTAAATGCATTGTATCCTCTGTCAACAGCCAGTGCAAGATACTTGTATCCGTCCTCTGCCTTGTTCATTCTGCTGTAAGAACAGGCGATATTGTAGAGTACGAGTTCCGGTCTTTTATATGACAGTTTTTCTGCTATCTTATAGGCTTCTACAGACCCCTTTAAATCAGGAATGTTTGATAAAGTATTTCCATATTCATAATAATATTCGCCGTTTGCAAACAGCTCCAGAGCTTCTTCATATGAAGCCTTGGCTTCCTTGTATTTTTTCTTTTTACTCAGTTCAACGGCCTTTGTGAAATAAGTTTTAGACTGACTGACGGCTTCCTCTTTTGAACTCTTCCTGAAATGTCCTGGATTCCTGCTGACATAGAGTGCCCAGGAATAAGAAAGAAAGTCTTTTTTGGGAATCTGAACCGTCTTGTCATCGGAGACAATCCCAGTAAAAATAAAAAGAATGAAAATAATGTATTTGATCATATACAATCCTTATTCTATAGAATTATTTCTCAAAATAAGTTCTGCCTGAGAAATTGCAAACAAAAAAGCCTGTTCTGACCGAAGCACAGATTCAGAAAGACTGAGCGTTTTAACCTTCATATTCTTATACAAATCTGTCTCACGCGGACTGAACCCCGATTCAGGACCAAGCAGAAAGAAAAGTTTATCTTCAGCTTCCAGCATTTCTGCTGCATCAGACATCATAACCTTTCCTGAGGGTTCAAGAAGAACGGTAAATCGACTGATAAATGCAAGGAGATCGGATTTCCTGGCATACGTTCTGATTTCAGGAAGAATGACCCTGCTCCCCTGTTCAAGACCAAGGTACAGCTCTTCCTTATACTCTTCCTTTTTCCAAAGAGAAGATGTTTCATAGGATTTTTCCGATTTATCCATAGGAAAGAAATAAATACCCCCCACTCCGCAGACTGCAGCAGAGTTCAGAATTTTCTTGACTGTCTGAGGTCTCTGATATGCAGATAAAAAAATGATCTTACTCAGTGCGGACTTTACAGCCAATGACTCAGCACAGAATTCTCCCGTAACTGTTCGTCTTGCTCTGTCAATTTCAATTACTCGAAACTGCCCCTTGCAGTCATTCAAGACTCCTGCCCTGACTGTATCATTTTCCTGAGTTTTTAATATCTGAAGAAGGTGAGAAGCTTTTCTGTCCGAAACCTTAAAAATGCCGCTTTCCACTTTTTCTTCAGGAAGAAGCAGAAGGATATTCAATTTTAAATATCAACCCAAGGCTTTTTATCTTCAGAATTCTGATCTGGAGTTTTCGGAGGACTGGATTTATTTTCAATTTCGGGGTATCCTGAATTCTGCTGAACACACCCGAAGACTGAACTTTTCCATAGGTACAGGAAAAGCATAATAAAGAGAAAGACTGGAATGATTCTCTGGATTGCAGGAAGATTTTCAGAATTTTTCAGACGGAAAAATTCGGATGCTCTTGTTCCGCTTGAAGAATGAGATGTAAGATCAAACTTACCGATCTGATAGACTGAAGTATCATCAGGGTCAACTGTAAAAGAAGAGTGACAATAGGGACAAGTCACTAAGATCGCCCCTTTGTCTATTGGAAACCGTATTTCCCTGCCACACTGAAAGCAGGGGCGAATATATTTCATATACGCCCCAGAATCAACATTAGTATTTGAGGGATCCTTTCAGGAATTCGCGATTCGAATTGTATTTCTTTTGAGAATAACGCTCATTTGTATCTGCAATCGCTTTGAAGAGTTTGTCAAAATAGTCCAGATTTTTTACAATAAACTGTTTTTTGTACTGAACTCTGTTTGGACGGGTTCTTGTATTTTCTACATAAGAAAGCTGGAATTTACCTACTCCTCTTTCATTTGTAGCTTCTGTCAACTGAGCATCTGTATTCGGAAATTTGCTCATATCAAGAACAGGATATCCATGCTGATAAAAGAGAACATAAGTTTCATCATGTTTGCTTCCTTTGTAAGCACTTACTGCGGTCGGTTCTTCATGAGGTTTTCCATCTTCGATATTGGAAAATCTTACTTCATTCTGAACAAAATCTCTTTCTACAGTATTGAAAGTAACTTTTTTAAGAGCACGCGGTGGCTGTTTCATTGGATCTCTTTCATCTCCCTTTGAACCGCCTTCAAAGAAAAGTTCAATGTATTTTGCACGGGAGCCATGGTTCAGTTCAGACTTTCCCCATTCAGAATCCTGGAAATCAAATACTTCGAGTTTCATACAAGTGTTTTCATCAGAAGTTTCATCTTTCTCAGCGATGATGCATTTTGTTCCTTCAGCATTAGCTTTACCTTTGTGCAAAATTGTCTTTGCAGGGAGAGCCTTGATTTTCATACGGAAAAGAACAGAATGCGCCTTCAGTCTTTCGTTAAAATCTCTGATTTTTCCATCCAGAATAACTTCTGTAGAGTTATTGGATTTTGACTGCTGTGAGTCCTCGTATCTCTTTTTAGTTGCTTCTGAGTTTTCTAATTTTTCAGGAGCTTTGAAATCTTTATCGTCAGTGGCAGGAGCTGCTCCCTGCGCAAAAAGACCGATCGAAAACGCGAAGATCATGCTGGTTATGAAAAGTCTCATAATATCTATCTACCTCAAATCTTTGTTCAAATGTTATTGGATACCTTAATTTACATTCAAAATATGTAAAGCAAATATCCTACTATTCTATCGACTTTTCCTAAAAGAAATTAACTTTTTGTTCTTTGGCGCGGAAAAAAATCTGAATCGGGATCTTAATTGGTGCATTTTTTCAGCCGTTCTCTTTTTTGTTTCAGTCAAAGGGAACTGCTTGACCCCTATCCAGCCTCTGCAGAACCCTGATTTTATATGACCAATCAGGAAGAGCCGGAATCAGCAAAGACTCTGAAATTCAGTACAGCAGGAAGACCGGATATAGCCGGTGCAATAGAGAACGGAGTGCGGGTCATTCCGATCGAAGTGGAAGACCAGATGAAGGATGCATACTTAGGGTATGCAATGAGCGTCATTGTGGGAAGAGCTCTGCCGGATGTGAGGGACGGTCTCAAGCCCGTTCACAGAAGGATTCTTCATGCAATGAATGAGAGGGCCTGGAGAAGCGACAGACCTTACGTCAAATGCGCAAAAATTGTAGGTGAGGTCATCGGCAACTACCACCCTCACGGAGATACTGCAGTATACGACACCTTGGTCAGGCTTGTGCAGGAGTTCTCTCTGAGAGTGCCTCTGATTGACGGTCAGGGAAACTTCGGTTCCATTGACGGAGACAATCCGGCAGCCTACAGATACACTGAAGCGAGGCTTGCAAAAGTTGCAGAGGAGCTTCTGAAGGACATCGAAAAGGAAACTGTCGACTTCTCTCCCAATTTTGACGACACCCAGGAGCAGCCGGATGTTCTTCCTGCCAATTTCCCCAACCTTCTTGTAAACGGTTCTTCAGGAATTGCTGTGGGAATGGCAACAAATATCCCCCCTCATAATCTAGGCGAGGCAGTCAGTGCGGCCGTCGCAGTGGTGAAAAATCCCGAAATCACAGTCAAGGAACTCCTGAAAATTCTCCCCGGTCCGGATTTCCCTACCGGAGGGATCATCATAGGAGGAGACGGACTGCACTCTGCCTACACTTCCGGCAAAGGAAGCATCAGAATCCGTTCCAAAGTGGAAATAGAACAGACTTCCAAGGGAAGGGATATGATCGTCATCACAGAAATCCCCTACCAGGTGAACAAGAGGACACTGCTCGAAAAGATCGGTGAACTTGTAAACGAAAAGACTGTAGAAGGAATCAGTGAGATCCTGGATCTTTCGGACAGAAAGGGAATCCGTATTGAAATACATATTAAAAAAGATTATAATTCGCAGGTTATACTGAATCAGCTCCTGAAACTGACTCAGCTTCAGGTGAGCTACGGAATCACGATGCTTGCGATTCTCGACGGAAAGCCGAAGATATTCAATCTCAAGGAAATGCTCGTCGCCTATGTGGCGCACAGAAATGAAGTCATTGTCAGAAGAACAAAATACGAACTCCGCAAGGCGGAAGAAAAAGCTCATATCCTGGAAGGGCTGAAAATCGCACTCGACAATATTGATGAAGTGATCCGGATCATCCGTGCTTCCAAGACCCCTGACGAGGCCAAGACAAATCTGATGAGCAGTTTCAGTCTTTCCGAAGTGCAGACAAAGGCAATCCTTGATATGAGACTGCAGAGACTGACCTCTCTCGAAGTCCGGAAAATCATGGAAGAACTCGAAGAAATCAGGGCAGTCATTGCAGACCTGAAGGATATTCTTTCCAAACCGGAAAGAGTCAGTGAAATTGTAGTTCAGGAACTGGAAGCAGTTGCACAGAAATTCGGGACAAAGAGAAAGACGGAAATCAGTCTTGAAAGCGTGGACACTACAGGGTTTGATGCAGTGGATCTGATTGCAGATGAAGATGTAGTCGTTCAGATTACTGAAGACCAGTATGTGAAGCGTCTTCCTATAGACACATTCAAAAGACAGAAAAGAGGCGGAAAAGGAGTTCAGGGAGGATCGACTAAAAGAGACGACATCATCAAGATGATCCGTATCGCATCCACTCACGATACCCTGATGCTCTTTTCCGACAGAGGCAAGGCATATGCGCTGAAAGTATATGAGCTTCCTCAGGCCACAAAGGAAGCGAGAGGGAAAAGTCTCCGTGCAATACTGAATCTTCAGGAAGGAGAAAGAATCACTTCCATCTGCAATGTAAAGGATTTCTCTGAAGGTGAGCTTGTCATGGTGACCAAGCTTGGAATCATCAAAAAAACCAAGATTGCAGAATTCTCCAATGTGAAGAAAAACGGAATCATAGCGATCGGACTTCGTGAGAACGACTCTCTCCTGTTTGCAGATGCAATTGATCCGAAAGACGACATTATCCTTGCAAGCCGTGACGGACTTGCAGTCAGAACCAATCTTTCCAAACTCAGAAGTCAGGGCAGAACTGCAGGCGGAGTGATCGGGATGAGACTTTCAGATGATGATGTTCTCATCGGCGTGGCGATTCCCGAAAAGGAAAGCGACCTTCTGGTCATCACTGAAAAAGGCTACGGGAAAAGAACGGAGTACTCTGAATTTGCAGTGAAAGGAAGGGGCGGTCTCGGACTCACTTATCTGAAGATCACTGACAAGAACGGACCTGCAATCGGAGTGGCAACTGTAAGGAAAAATGATGAAATTATCATTATGGCGCAGTCAGGAATGATAATACGTGTGAATGTGGAAGAAATTTCTCAGGTAGGAAGATCCACAGTCGGGGTAAGAGTGGTCAACATCAAGGATGAAGACAAGGTCATTGATTTTGCATTGATTTCAGAAAGGGAGGAAGAATGAGACCGTTTAAAGTACTTGGAGTGCAGCAGATAGCAATCGGAGGCGAGGATAAATCCAAATTGAAAAAATTCTGGATTGATCTGATGGGACTGAACATTACGAACACATTCAAGAGTGAAAAAGAGAATGTGGATGAGGATATAGCCGCCATAGGCAAGGGCCCGTATGCGGTGGAAGTGGATCTGATGCAGCCGATTGATCCTTCCAAAAGCCCGAAGGTTCATGAACCTAAGCTGAATCATATCGGACTCTGGATAGACGATCTTCCTGCCTGCGTGCAGTGGCTCACAGAACAGAAAGTCAGATTCACTCCGGGCGGAATCAGAAAGGGAGCAAGCGGTTTTGATGTATGCTTCATTCATCCGAAAGGAAATGAGGAATTTCCGTTCTGCTCGGAAGGAGTACTTGTAGAACTGGTTCAGGCACCTCCCGAGGTCATCAAGGCACTGGGATAATTTTTCATTATTGGGGCGTTGCGCAAAAGCTGAATTTCACCGTGAAGATCACAAAGTATATATTGCATTAATTTCCATTAAACTGGAGCTGATTCAATATACTGGAAAGGTATATTAGAATTTTCTAATACTTGATCTGCGCGGTGAGACGAGTGCGTCATTGAGTCGAACATTCATCGCCTGACAGAGCGCATATTTACAACCGAAGAAGTGCGGTAAACAGCAGAATAAGGCGGTCTGTCAAGCGTGCTTTTCCACAGACCCCGCCCGAACTTCCAATCAGAGGGATTCTGAAATCGGTTCATTCCCCCAGTTTTTCCAGCGCAGATGAAACATCAGGAAGAAAAAAGATCCTCCTTTTACTGTTGCATTCATAAATAAAGTCTTTCAGACTTCTGCTTTCAAATTTTGAAAAATCTCCTACTACTGCCAGTTGAACATTATAGTTGGAAAATTTCTGCAGTACTGATCCGGCGAACCCTGTCTTCAGATCAAAGAACCTTGGATTCAGATTCTTTTCCGAAATAATGATTTTACTCGAGCAGAACCGGTATACTGCATCAGCCATCAGATCCAGTGCATCCTGATCCGAATGAATGACTGCAGTCTCGTCCGAAAGCTGCACTGCATCTCCGGCTCCTGTCTTAAAAACGGTAAATTTCATTCAATTCCCTCCTGTTTTCAGAGCTGTCTGAGTCTTCCATGTACATCTTCATATTCCCATTTGCAACAGTCTGTCAAATCCGTCCCATCCTCTGTCTAAGCATTTTTCCAGAAGAGGAAAAATCTCTTTCTGCTTACTCGGCTGCTGTTCATAGAATTCAGTTAAAACTTCCGCAATTTCTCTTACACCGTAAGAAAACTCCTGGAGAAAGATCTCGCTAATTTGAATTACCCAGTCAGCGTCACCTGCAGAAAGGTTCCTGAAATTTTCCGTAAGCTGGTAAAAATCTTTTCTGATGTCTGATGATCTTAATATTTGCAGTATAAGTTCTCTGCATTTTTCTTCCCTGCCTTTATAAACCTCTTCATCACAAAGTCCGATGAGCAATCTAGATGAGGTTTTTGAAGAAGGAGTCCTTGAAGCCTGTTTCAATGTATTCCAGAAGAAATCTTTTTCTATGATATTATTTCGATGATAAAACATTGCATTGAGCATACAATGCTGGAGATTCTCATTATTTTCCCCCGAACCGGAGAATACTTTTTCTTTGTAATTCTCCAAATAAGATTCCTGTCCTATATAGGCTAAATGCACTAATGTAATGAAAAACTGGAAGGGAAGGCTTTCCTGACCGAATTCTTCCGGCCGGGCTTTTTTATTCTCAATAATTTCAAATGAAGTTTCTAAAGCAGTTTTGATAATGCTTTCTTCATTATCGAAATAAGGTACAATATAAAGGGACAGGGACAGTGAAGATTCTATTTTCTGTGTTATCCAGAACTGCATCAGCTCAATTGCCAATCCTCTGTCCCTATTAAAAAAATCAGCAATATGCTGTGCAATCAGAGCCTGTTTTGCAGTGTTAGTACTCAGTCCGCAGTTTCTAAGAGCATTTTTCACTTTTTTATTGTAAGGTTCTGATTTAAATACAGAAATCAGAACGTCTATTGCAGCACCGTAACTGGAATTGAGTGCTCGGGATAAAACTTGAGATGACGATGCATTATGAGTCTGTTGCGGAATAGCAGTATAAATAAGAATTGATTAAATGTTTATGCAT
>DAORDI010000058.1:0-23037 GCA_035345895.1 Leptospiraceae bacterium | reverse complement strand
AGAATAAAACAGGCAGTTTATGGAAAGAAATCCATTCAGTGAAAGGAAAGCGGCGAAAACAGACGTTTCTCTTTTCATTGCTCAACTCTGTGTGAATCAGATACCGCAGTCAAGAAATTTGAAAGCAGGTCTGAAGAGACTTTACAGGAAAAATTCTGCAGCGGAGCAGAAACTGTGATTTTTGATTTTTCAAATCAGGAATTTTCAGAAAACATAATGAAAATCAGTGAACGATCGGCATAAAAAAAAGGAGACTCCGGACAATTCTCCGAAATCTCCTCTGATCGTTATGAACAGAATATTTGAACAGATCAGTAAATGTAAAGCATCTCCGCATAAGTAGGCAGAGGCCAGAGTTTATTGTCTACAATTGTCTCCAGTCCGTCAGCGATCTCACGCACTTCGTCCATTTTAGGAATGATCTTGTCACGGAAATGTTTTGAATGTCCGAGTTCATCTCCTCCTCCGTCATGTCCAAGCGCTTCTTCAAGTTCATCGAGGGCTTTCTTCAGTTTGCTTGCGGATGCAGAAACAGTCTTAAGAAGATCAATCTGAGGCTTCAGATCAGACTCGCCTATGACTGCTTTTGCAGCAGAAATGCTCTGAGCAAGGTCATTCTGATACTGAATGCAGGCAGGCAGGATCTGACGTTTTCCGATATCGAGAGTTACCTGACCTTCCTGGTTGATTGTCTTGTTGTAAATCTCAAGCTGAATCACATATCTGGACTCAAGTTCTCTCTTGCTGAGTATCTTATATTTTTCAAACAGTTTGATGCTCTTTTCTGTAATCAGAGAAGGCATTGCATCTACAAGTGTTCTGAAATTTGCGAGACCGCGTTTTGCGGCTTCTTTTTTCCAATCCTCAGAATAGTTGTCACCGTTGAAAACGACTCTCTTGTGCTTTTTGATTGTTTCAGTGAGGTATTTCTCCACTGCTTTTTCCAGAACAACGCCTGCTTTTACCTCATTCTCAAGAACAGTTGCAGCTTCATCAAGTGCTTCAGCAACCATTGTATTGAGATAACAGTTAGGATCACCGAGAGACAGTGAGGAAGGAACAGCACGGAATTCAAACTTGTTTCCAGTGAATGCAAACGGGGAAGTTCTGTTTCTGTCTGTTGTATCTTTAGGAAGAGGAGGAAGAGTAGTCACACCGATTTCCATATGAGATCCTGATTTGGAAGAAGTGGCAGTTCCTTTTTCAAGCTGATCGATGATGTCAGTCAGCTGATCTCCTAGAAAGATGGAAATAATTGCTGGAGGAGCCTCGTTTGCACCGAGTCTGTGATCGTTTCCAGGGTTGGAAATAGCAACACGCAGAAGTTCAGCATGAGTATCCACTGCCTTAATCACTGCAACCAGGAATACAAGGAACTGTGCATTTTCATGCGGATTGTCTCCAGGCTCAAGAAGATTATGACCGTCATTGGAACCCATTGACCAGTTGTTGTGCTTTCCTGATCCGTTGACTCCCTTGAAAGGTTTTTCATGAAGAAGAGTTGCAAGACCGTGACGGTTTGCGACTTTTTTCATTGCATCCATTACAAGCTGGTTATGATCCATCGCAAGATTTGTTGTAGTGAAAATCGGAGCAACTTCAAACTGTGCAGGAGCCACTTCGTTGTGTCTTGTCTTTGCAGAAACGCCGAGTGCCCAGAGTTCAGCCTCAATGTCTTTCATGCACTGAAGAATTCTTTCCTTGATGGAACCGAAATAATGATCTTCGGATTCCTGACCTTTAGGAGGTCTTGCACCGAATACAGTTCTTCCTACCGAAATAAGATCAGGTCTCAGATTATAAAAATTCTTATCAATCATGAAATATTCCTGCTCAGCACCTACAGTAGTGGTCACTCTGGTTGCAGTCTTGTTTCCGAAAAGTCTGAGAATTCTTAAAGCCTGCCCGGACAGAACATCCATAGAACGAAGAAGAGGAGTTTTTTTGTCAAGAGCCTCTCCTGTGTAGGAACAGAAAGCCGTAGGAATGCAGAGAGTAGTATCGCGGATGAAAGCAGGAGATGTTGCATCCCATGCAGTATATCCTCTCGCTTCAAAAGTAGCACGGATTCCTCCTGAAGGGAAAGAAGAAGCATCAGGCTCGCCCTTGATCAGTTCCTTTCCGCTGAATTCAAGAATCACGCTTCCATTGGAAGTAGGATTGATGAAAGAATCATGTTTCTCTGCAGTAAGACCGGTTAATGGATGGAACCAGTGGGTATAATGCGTAGCACCGTTTTCGATCGCCCAGTCTTTCATTGCATTGGCGACGATGTCTGCTACCTCAGGATCGAGAGGTTTTCCGTCATTGATTGTTTTTTTCAGAGATTTGTATACTGATTTCGGAAGTCTTTCCTGCATGACCTTGTCATTGAAGACATTTTTTCCGAAAAGCTCTGTAACTGGAGTTTCCAGCGGATCAAAGCTGGAAGATTCTGGAAGATACTCCGAAATTCTCGCAATTGCTTCCTGTCTGGCATTCTTACCCATAGTAAATCCTTTCTTAGAATATTAGCAGATTGCAGTCATATACAGCGAATTGCTCCTATTTTTTAAGCAGTTTCCCTGTATAAACTCTAATCTAACCGTTCTAAAATACAAAGCAATAATCAGGCCAAAAATGTAAATTTTTTTTCTTTAAACTGAAAATTTCTTAGAACTCGTCATCTACACGGATTGAATAACCTTTGAACTCACTCAGAAGAAGATGCGGTCTTTTTTTCATTTTGAGTCTGATTTTTTTTTCCTTTCCGGAAGCGTCAGTCATTGTTTCTATATTGACTCCGCTTTGGGGGAAATATTCATTTTTCCTCGCTTCCCTGGAAGAATTCAGACTCAAGGAAACTGTCATCCTACTGGTAAGATAAAAATGACCCGACTGAAACTGAAAACTGTATCTCATCCCCCACCTCTGAAGTTTTCCAGCATTATGATTGATCACAAGAAGGCCCTTCTCCACTGTTACGCTCGAACATGGATCACCGAATGCATCTCCCTCCGACATCGGAAGGATCAGTTTTTCTGAATGAGTAAAGTAAGAAAATTTTCCTGTGATATCCTTAAAAAGAATGACGAGAACCCTGCTTTCATTCGGTGATTTTTCGAGAACGAGAACTTTGTCCTCCAGTCCATCCTGATTCAAATCGCCTGTCGCCTCCTTTGTGAGAACGTAACCGGCAGGCACAAATTTCTTTATGTCCGGATCAGATTCTTTCGGAAACTTAAGACTGTTTCCGGAAAGATTCATTGAAAAAAGAAACAGGAGTGATAAAGTGGAATATGCCATATCCCTATTTAAATATGATTCAGTATCCGGTAAACAAAGATTTTTTAACTGCGGGAATATGCTCACGTAAATTCGCAATCTCAGTAAAACACCGAAAATACACCGTTTGTTTCTGCAGGAGTAAATAATCAGTTCAACATAGACAGGAGAACTCAGACAGACGCGGCATCCCTTTAAAAACCCAAGGAATGCCGCATTCAGAAGATTATTTCTTTTTCGTTTTTGATTTTGAAGCAGTCTTTTTCTTTGCAGTTTTTCCGGAAACAGCCTTCTTCTTTTCTTTTGTTTTCTTATTATCAGTAATACTGACAGTCTCTGATTTTAATGGTATCTGAACAGATGATTTCGTCCTCTTCAGAACATCAGTAATGCTCCAGGATTTTTCATACTGAAAGAATTTCTGCTCTTTTCCTTCCTTGGGAGGAACATAGGACATTGCTCTTTCTGAAAGTGCCGTGATGGTAAGGCTGGGGTTGACGCCCAGATTTGCAGGAACCATTGACCCGTCGCATACCATCAGATTCTTATAACCGAAAACCCTGTTCTGCAGATCCACAACTCCCTGGTTTTCCGTTTCTCCGATGATGGCACCACCCAGAATATGTGCTGTAGTGGGGACATCCAGAAGCACTTCGTTGATCGAGCTTCTTGCCACACCGTTAATTCTTTTGGCAAGTTTTCTCGCAAACTCATTTGCTATCGGAATGTATGTAGGAATCTTTTCACCCGTTTTCTGCTTTGAGGAGAGTGTCTTCCAGAAAGGCCAGATGAGTCTTCTCTTCCTGACAATATCAATGCTGTTGTCCACTGTCTGCATTACAAGAAGGATGATGGAACGTTTTGCAAAACCGTAAGGAATCAGGAAACGGAGATTTCTCAAAGGATGTCTGATGAAAGAGGAAACGAATGATATCAGAAACCGGAACTGTCTAGGGACCTTTCCCCCCCCGTCCACGAGGGTATTTACTGCAAGTGCCGCCATTGCATCTGATCCTGCAGGGTATCTCACAGGTTCAATATGTGTGTGTTCATCAGGATAAATGCTTGAAGTGATTGCAATTCCTTTGGAATAGTCCGCCTTGCTGTCTAATGCAGTCACTCCCAGAATCGATTCGCTGTTTGTTCGGACTATCTTACCGAGCATGGAAGAAAGTTTAGGGAGAGTTCTTTTTTCTTTCATTTTCATCAGAAGTCCCATAGTTCCGAGAACTCCTGCAGAAAAAACGACTCCCTTTGCAGTGAACTTCCTTTTGGGAAATCCAAAGAGTCCAGTCGTTGTTCTGGTTCTGATTTCATAACCTTCCGATCCGTCCTCACTGAGCGGCTTTACTTCGACGGCTTTTGTTTCAGGAATAACATAGACTCCCAGTTTTTCAGCAAAGTACAGATAGTTTTTGTCCAGAGTGTTCTTTGCATTGTTTCTGCATCCGATCATGCACCCGCCGCAGAAATTGCATCCGTCTCTCAAAGGACCTTCCCCGCTGAAATAAGGATCTTCCTTGTCCTTATCATGAAAATTTATACCTACAGGAGTTCTCTTGAATGTATGTTCCACACCGAATTCGGCAGCAGTCTGTTTCATATATTCATCCACTTCCCAGATCTTAGGATTTTCCACAACACCGAGCATCTTCTGAGCAATTTCGTAAAAAGGAAGAAGTTCTTCCTTTCCGCCCATAGACTTTACAATTTCCTGATCAAAAAACTTCTGAGGAGGGACATAGAGCGTATTCGCATATACAAGACTTCCTCCCCCTACGCCTGCACCTGATAGAATCAGCACATCGTTCAGAAGATTCAGTCTCTGGATGCCGTAGCAGAAAAGGTTCGGCATCCATAAGAACTTCCGAATATTAAAATTTGTCTTTGGGTGCTCAGGCGACTTCCATCGTTTTCCCGATTCAAGTACAGCCACCTTGTATCCCTTCTGTGCGAGTCTCAAAGCGGACACGCTTCCTCCGAAACCGGAACCGATTACAATATAGTCATAGTCGTATTTTCTTTCTTCCATTTAAACAAGATCCGCCAGTCTGATTTTTTTCAGGTTTTCTTTTGAATAATTTTCGATTTTTACAATTTCATTTTTCAGGATGCCGGCAAGTTTCTCTGAAACTTCATCCGGAGGAATATCCATGGAAGTTTTTGCTATAATTTTCATGATTTCATATACATCCAGATCTGCTGAAGAAAGTGAAGGAACAACGTCTTTTTCATCCCCGACTACAATGAGTTTTTCCTTCTCAAGCGCTTCCAATACTCTAGAAAAATCCAATCCGCTCATTTTCAGCTCAAGCTGAAGTGAATGCAGTTTGACAGGCTGCTTCCTGTTCTTCTGATTTCCATACAGAATCAGGAGAAGTTTCAGAGATTTGTAAAAGCTGTAATTTTTTTCCTGTTCTTCTGCTTCCAGAAAATTTGCATCGTCTGCATATCTGTCTCTGTACTGAAGAGTGGCAGTAATCTCGGCACCCAGCAGAATAATAAGTGATATACAGTAAATGGAAAGAAGCAGAAGAGGAATTGCAGCAAGAGCCCTGTAAATTACAAGTGTCGAATCGGAAAAAGATCTTACATAAATGGAGTATCCATAAATAAACAGAAGAAATATTGCACTTGTAAGAAATGAACCGACAACTGCAGGACGAATGGGAACCTTTGCATTAGGAATAAGAGAATAAAGAGTAAAGAAAAATGTCCAGATCGCAGCAAGCGGGATAATGAAACGAATAATGGAATACATGGAGAACATTTTATCCCCTCCGCTGAGAGTCTTCCACACAACCTGTCCGTCAACAATATCTCCCACTGCAATCTTATTAAACTCTCCGACAGCAAGAAGATCTCCTGCTGCCTCCTTAACTTTTTCCTGCGACTTTTCACCTTCAGTCTGAAGGATATTGGTAATCAGGCCCCCTTCTTCTTCCGGGTTCACTGTTTTAAAACCCAATCTGGGATTGATGGCAGTAATTCCCTGAAGACTTCCGTTTTCAGGACTGTAGGACTTTTTCCAGTTGTCTCCCAAATCAGTGGAAACCAGAATCTGGTCAAAATTATTCAGAACAAGAAGAAGTCTGTCCTTGCCGTCAGAAAAATGCCAAACCTTTGTAAAGGTAATATTCCTGTGAGATACATTTTCCCAGTTTTCTCCGCCGTCTGTTGTTCTGAATATTCCGCCCTTTTCTCCAACGACAATAAACGTCTTTTCATCCAGAACTTCCATATCCTCAAGTCTTTTGTCAGAGAGTTTCCTGGATTCAAAATTGTTTCCTCCATCCCTGGAAATCCAGATTCTGCCTGAATTATCCAAAATGAATCCCAGTTTCCTGTCCTGGATACTGACTCGAAGGGCATAAGAATTGGCTTCTGCTGTCTTCAGAACTATTTTTTCAAAAAGCCCATCTCTGGCATATCGGACCACTTCGCCTGATTCAGTAATGATAAAGATCCTTTTATCGTCCGACACCGCCACATCTTTGAACTCTGTATTCAGAAACTGGGAAATTTTCCAGGACTCACCTGCATCATCGGATATCAGCAGGATTCCCTTTTTTGATGCAGCATAAAGAACTTTTGACTTGCTTCTCAGTTTGATAAAGTCTTCTTTCTGAAGATTTGGAGCATCACAGGCACTGACTTGTTTCTCTGCCTTGATATCTAGACATTCCATATTTTCAAAATCAATTTTCAGATCAGAAAGTTTAGTATATTTTTTACCGGACTGATCTATCTTCAGAAGTGTGCCTCTTTCTCCCGCAATCCACAGATAGTTTTTGGAATCCATGGAAACTGAATATAAATGCGAATGTCTCACAAAATCAGAGAATTTTAATGCAAATCCAAGGATGATCACAAAAAGAAGCGGGCCTATCGAAAGTATAAAGAAATAAAATATGATCTTGTCTGAAAATGGCCTCTGCACCTTCACTCTCCAGATCTGATTGAATGCAGCCTCGAATGTTCTGAGAATTGCAGTTGCAGAAAAAATCAGAACAATAAATCCGACTGCCCCGATCTGGGTCGCAGAACTCACAATATCCTTGAGAGTGTCCAGATAGGGAGTGATATCTATCTTAATTTCATTTTTCTGAAGAAATGTAGTGATCGTTTCAGAAATCAGTTCCTGCTTTTCAGAATAACCCGAACTGATTGTCAGAAGAGCCAGAGCAACAGTAAGCGTAGGGACAAGAGAAACAATTGTAGTATAGGAAATCCCGGAGGCAACCATCAGGCAGTTATCCTCCAGGAATCTTTTCAGGGAGGCATAAAGAACCCTGACTCCAAGTATGAGTTTTCTCTTAACCGGATTTGCATTTTCCGGAATGAACAGAAATTTTTCTATAAATTTGTTTCCTGGCTGACTTGGCATGGTGAACACTATTCATTTTATAAAGGCTGAATAGAAAGCAATTAAATTTTCAATAAGGATGGATAAGAGAAATGAATTGCTGAAATTAAATCCCGGTAGAACCGAATCCGCCCGCTCCTCTTTCAGTGTCTAAAAGACTGTCGGAAACGATCCATTCTGTATGGATCGTTTTCCTTATAAGAAGCTGTGCAATCCTCATAGAATGAGTAATCTGAAAGGGTTCCTGACTGAGATTCAGAATCGGAATAAACAGCTCCCCTCTGTAATCAGAATCAATTGTTCCCGGTGAATTTGGAATCAGGAGCATATGTTTTGTGGAAAGTCCCGACCTGGGTCTGATTTCAAAATCAAATCCGGAAGGAATTTCAAACCGCAGTCCTGTAGGAACAAGGCATACTTTCATCGGCTCAGCAGTCATACCATCTTTTGCATATGCAAAGAGATCATATCCTGCAGAGCCGACTGTCTTTAATTCAGGGAGGACTGAGTCCGAATGAATTTTCTGAACTGAAATTTTCATCAGACTCATATAAGGATCAGCTGCACCCGGTAGTTGTTCCGCAGGAGTTGCATTTCAGACAGGAACCGTTTCTCACCATCTGAAAAGATCCGCACTCTGAACAGGAATCTCCAGTGTATCCCTGAATAATTGCAGCCTCTCTCTTATTCATTGATGCTCCGACCGCTGCTTTCGATGTCATCACCTGAGTCATAGAGATAGGCTTAGTCTCCTTTGCCGCCGATCCGCTGATCAGTGAAGGGGGATTCGGCTCCTGAATTTCATCATTTTCAATTTCGCTTTTCGGGGACTCCCCCGGCCCTACCTCATCTCCTCTCAGATCCTCGGGAAGCACCTGACCCAATTCATATCTTCCGAGATAAGTAATTGCCAGTTCTCGGAAAATGTAATCAATTACGGAAGTGCTCATCTTGATATGGCTGTTTCCCTGCACCATTCCGTTCGGTTCGAATTTGAAGAATGTAAATGCTTCTACAAATTCTTCCAGAGGAACCCCATGCTGAAGTCCGAGTGAAACTGCAATCGCAAATGCATTCATCAGACTCCTGAACGCAGCTCCTTCCTTGTGCATATCAATGAAGATTTCTCCCAGCTGTCCATCCTCATATTCCCCGGTGCGGAGATAAACCTTGTGCCCGCCGACTGACGCTTTCTGAGTATAACCGGCTCTTCTGGAAGGAAGTTTTCTTCTGTTGGAGATGTATTTATATACAATTTTCTCCACGGCCTTCATCTGAGAATTTGTCGGCTCAGCAATGCTCACTTCAGGGGTTTCTTCCGAACTGATCAGATCCAAAACAGAGTTCAGCGGCTGGGAAAGTTTTGAACCGTCTCTGTAAAGAGCATTTGCCTTGATCATCAGTTTCCAGGAAAGAAGATATGCATTCTTTACTTCATCCACAGTGGCTTCTTCCGGAAGATTGATTGTCTTGGAAATGGCACCGCTTATGAAAGGCTGAGCCGCCGCCATTGCACGGATATGAGATTCATAGGAAAGATATCTCTTGCCGTAACGGCCGCATTTATTCGCACAGTCAAATACCGGCAGATCTTTTTCCTTCAGAAATGGAGCATTTTCCACTGTCATTGTTCCGCAGACGTAGTCGCCGCATTTGCGGATCTCCTCCTTGGTGAATCCCAGATATTCAAGAAGACTGAATGAAAATGAATCGTAAGTTTCTTTAGGAATTTTCAGAGTTTTTGAAAGGAAGTCTTCCCCAAGTACAAACTTGTTGAATGCAAAGCTTATATCGAATGCTGTTGGGAGCTCCTTTTCGATCTTCTGCAGAAGTTCATCAGTAAATCCTTTTTCTTTCAGAGACTGAGGATTGATATGGGGTGCTCCGTTCAGTGTAGCATACCCTTTGCAGTAGTTTACGATTGCTTCAATTTCGGATGCACTGTATCCCAGTTTTTTCAGAGCGGCTGGAACTGACTGGTTGATGATCTTGAAATAACCCCCTCCTGCCAGTTTCTTGTATTTCACAAGAGCAAAGTCCGGCTCAATTCCGGTCGTATCACAGTCCATGACAAGACCGATGGTACCGGTAGGAGCAATCACAGTGACCTGTGCATTTCTGTATCCGAATTCCTCACCGAGTCTCAGTGCCTCATCCGCATCTTCACGGGCAGCCTGAAGCATATAAGCAGGACAGTTTGCAGAGTCAATTCCCATCGGCTTGACAGTAAGGCCTTCATACTCGTCAGGACTCGAATTGTATGCGGCTCTTCTGTGATTTCTCATCACCTTCAGCATATGGGATTTGTTCTTTGCATAACCGGGAAATGTTCCGAGCTCCTTTGCAATCAAAGCCGATGTCTTGTACGCAGTCATATGCATAATCGAAGTAATTGCACCGATCATTCCCAATGCTTCTTTGGAATCGTAAGGAATTCCCATCAGCATCAGAATGGATCCGAGATTTGCATACCCCAGTCCAAGAGTTCTGAACTGATAGGACAGTTCTGCAATTTCTTTAGAAGGGAACTGAGCCATTGTCACAGAAATTTCCAGGATCAGGGTCCAGATCATACACACGTATCTGAATGCATGAACATCAAATGTACCGTCTGATTTCAGGAATTTCTGGAGGTTTGCAGAAGCCAGATTGCAGGCAGTATTGTCCAGAAACATATATTCCGAACAGGGGTTCGAAGCCTTGATCTCGCCGTCCTCAGGACAGGTATGCCATTCATTGATTGTTGTATGATACTGTGTACCTGGGTCTGCACTCGCCCAAGCAGCATAAGAGATTTTTTCCCAAAGATCTCTGGCACGGATGACCTTTGCAGCGTTCGGTTTTCTGCCGGATTTCTTTGCCTTTGCAATTTCTGTCCTGTTGTAAAGATTCCATTCAAGGTCTTTTTCGACCGCGTGCATAAATTCGTTGGAAACCCGCACTGAGTTATTGCTGTTCTGACCGGATACAGTATTGTATGCTTCCGACTGCCAGTCAGTGGTCAGCTCTTCAAACAGAATTTCCCTGTATCCCTGCTTTGTCAGGTCCATCACTCTTTTGATATAATTGTCAGGAACAAAAACTTTTCTGGCTTCCGCAATTGCCGTCTTCAAGGCAGAGTTTTTCTGAACATTGTATCTGTCTGATTCCGATCCGGAAAAATCATGGATTGATTTCATTACCTTGTTCAGTGCACGGTTATTGTGAACCGATCCTGTCACAAGTGCAGCCACTTTCTTTTCTTCTTCGACCTTCCAGTCGATGAAGCTTTCAATATCGGGGTGATCCAGATCCAGACAGACCATTTTGGCCGCTCTTCTGGTCGTTCCTCCTGACTTGATTGCACCGGCTGCCCTGTCGCCGATTTTCAAAAAGCTCATCAGTCCTGAACTTTTTCCTCCCCCGGAAAGTGATTCATTTTCCGCACGGATATTGGAGAAATTTGTTCCAGTCCCAGAACCGTATTTAAACAGTCTGGCTTCCCTGACCCAGAGATCCATAATCCCGCCATCGTTGACCAGATCATCGGAAACACTCTGAATAAAGCAGGCATGAGGCTGAGGATGTTCATAGGAAGAAGCAGAACGGGTGAGAATTCCAGTGACTGGATCGACATAATAATGCCCCTGAGAAACTCCATCAATTCCATAGGCCCAATGCAGACCAGTATTGAACCACTGAGGAGAATTTGGTGCAGACATCTGTGCCGCCAGCATAAAAATCACTTCATTGTAGAAGATTTTTGCACTCTGTTCGTCTGAAAAATAACCGTGCT
This sequence comes from Leptospiraceae bacterium, assembly GCA_035345895.1. Taxonomy (GTDB): domain Bacteria; phylum Spirochaetota; class Leptospiria; order Leptospirales; family Leptospiraceae; genus DAORDI01. The sequence continues at coordinate 11,632 of DAORDI010000058.1, read as the reverse complement.
TGAAACCCCAGTAAGCCCAGCATCCTGCCAGTCTGTGAAAAACCTGTCTGGAATCTGTTTCTCCTATATATCTGTCTTCTTCTTTGAGATGCGAGAGTTTTTCTTCATCTGCAGTAGAACGCTGAAGCCACTCAGGAATCCCGTCCTCTGCCACTTTTTTCAGATACTTTGGAATGCCTCTTCTTCGAAAATACTTTTGAGCGAGAATATCTGTCGCCACCTGTGACCAATGTTCCGGAATCATGATGTCATTTGCCTCAAATACCGCTGAGCCGTTTGTATTCATAATCTTGGAATTTCTGCGGGTAAACTGAATTCCTGGATACTGGGGAGTCTCCTCTGTGGTAAAATATCTGTTAATTTTCATAAAAAGATGGCACCTCTGCAATTATGTCTCATGACAGTATGCCGGAAACTGAGTTTTTTCACTATTAAAAATTTAAAAAAGTGAAGGGTTTTTATGCGAATAATACCGACAAGCAATTGCGAGATTTTGAAAAATTTTATTGACCGAAAAAACAGAAAAACACCTTTGCATTTTCCATCTCTTTTCAGAGGAAATTCCGTTGAAACAGGATTCCTGGAATGCACAGACAGGAGTGTTTTACCGTAAAAAATCAATCTATGGCTGCAGTTTCCTGTGATCCTAAAAAAGGTGGAGATTCGAACTGTACCGTTTTTTGACCGCTTACGCAGAGGCATATTGAGCTCTGCATTGAAAAAAACAAAGGGTATGCTGCTGTCTCACTGATTGAAGAAAAGGATGAGGAAAATATCTTCAGTCCAGGCTTTTCAGAACAGGATCTCTCATCCGAATCCAGAAAATCATCAGCAGGACGGAAGATAACATCAGTTTCTTCGCACAGGTTCTCACGAGGGTGCATCTTGAGAAGCAGACCGCATCTGAAGAAGTTCAGTACTGGCAGGTCAGTTTTGAATATGAGGAAAAAAGGAAATCACTTCTGAGCTGAAGGCATATTCGCCTGCTATCATTAATTCTGTTAAAGAATTAATTAAAATGAATCTTATATTCCAGGAACAGATCCGGCTGACGGTCACACAGGTCGGAATAGAGAAACTGGGACTTCTTTCAGATCTGATCTCCTCCTTTCTCACATCCGGCGGAAGAAAACTTCAGAAGATTCTGGAAACAGGAGATCTGTATGAAAGGAGTGAACTTCTTCTTGTTCTGCTGAAGGAAGAAATTGAACTGAACCAGATCCATAAAAAAATAGAAAAGCAGATTGAGGAAAAACTGAACAGACAGCAGAGAGATTTTCTCCTGCGTGAACAGCTGAAGGCCATAAAAAAAGAACTTGGACTGGAAAAGGAAGACAAGGATTCGGAAGCTGAAATTATAGAAAAAAATCAGAAAACTTGTCCTGACAGAAGAGGCATCCAGAGTCATCAATGAAGAACTGGAAAAACTGAAAACACAGGAAAGCAGTTCTTCAGAATACAATGTAACTAAGACATATCTCAACTGGCTCACTGATCTGCCGTGGGGAATCTTCTCAGAAGACAATTTCGACATTCTGAAAGCCAGGGACATTCTGAATGAACAGCACTATGGACTCGCAGACGTAAAGCAGAGAATACTGGAATTCATAAGCACAATTATAAAACGGGGCAGTGTTTCCGGATCCATTGTATGCCTTGTCGGTCCTCCTGGAGTGGGAAAGACTTCCATTGGAAAATCAATTGCAGACGCTCTGGGAAGAAAATTCTACAGATTTTCGGTCGGAGGAATGAGAGACGAGGCGGAAATAAAAGGACACAGAAGGACCTATATAGGGGCCATGCCGGGCAAATTCATCCAAAGTCTGAAGAGGACAGAGGTTTCAAACCCAGTGATTATGCTCGATGAAATAGACAAGATAGGCACAAGTTATCAGGGAGATCCTGCTGCTGCACTTCTGGAAGCACTCGATCCCGAACAGAATCATGAATTCCTGGATCATTATCTGGATGTACGTTATGATCTTTCGAATATCCTGTTTGTCACAACGGCCAATCAGCTGGATACAATTCCTGAACCGCTTCTGGACAGAATGGAGATCATTAAATTATCAGGATATATTCTGGAAGAAAAAGCGGAAACAGCAAAACGTTATCTGATCCCAAAGCAGATGAAAGAACACGGCATCCGCGACAGCGAGCTGAAAATCAGCGATTCGGTGCTTTCTGTAATTGCCGATCAATATGCGAGGGGGTCCGGAGTCAGAAGCATGGAAAATCAGATCAAAAAGATTATGAGAAAAATGGCTCTTCTGCAGGCAGAGAAGAACTTGGAAACCGCAGAAGTCACGCCTGAGAATATTCAGGAATTTCTCGGACCGCCTGTATTTGCTTCCGAAGAACTTTATGAGAAGGAAATCAGAGAAAACAGATTCTTCGATGAACACTTCATTCATCTTCACATCCCTGCCGGTGCAACACCCAAGGACGGTCCTTCTGCAGAAATCACTCTTGCGACTGCACTGTATTCGTTTGCCGGAAACATTCCGGTAAAAAAGGGACTGGCGATGACAGGAGAACTGACACTTACAGGAAAGATACTGCCGATCGGGGCGTAAGGGAAAAGACAATTGCGGCAAAGAGAGTAAAAGTCTATGAACTGATATTTCCGAAGGCAAACAGAAGAGATTTTGAAGAACTTCCGGAATTCCTGAAGGAAGGCATCAGGGTCCACTTTGCAGATTTTTTTGAGGAGGTTCTGAAAATCGCATTTTTCCTATAGATTTTATCATTAAACAGGAAATGATCAGGGACTGAGACACAAACAACAGAACCCCTCCCCCGGTTCCGAAGGAACTGAACCGGCCTTCTAAAATTGAGATTCGGTGAAGTATTTCGCTTGAAACAAAAACATTCCGATTTTATCATGAAATATTAAAAACCAGCCGGAAGAATTTCGGCTTCTGCAGCCCTCCAGGAGGCATTCATGAAAATTTTTATACTATCCTTTATTATCAGTTTCAGTGCAGTTTTTTCTGAAAATTTTACGGAATACAAGGTGCAGAACGGAGACACACTGAGCAAAATAGCCAAGGAAAAGCTGAGTGATCCAGGGAAATGGAATGAACTTCTAAAGTACAATAAGATCGGCAATCCGAATCTGATCAAACCGGGACTTCTTCTCAAGGTTCCTGATTATCTGGCCAAAGACAAACCGGCAGAAAAGCCGATGGCAAAGCTGGATATGGCCTTCGGAAATGTAAAATTCAAAAAAGAAAATTCCACAGACTGGCAGAACGCGGAAAAAGGACAGACATTCTTTCTGAATGATACAATTAAGACTTCCGAAAAATCGGGGGCACAGATCCAGTTTATGGACAATCCTGTTTCCACTCTTCAGCTGCGTGAAAAATCCATCATCAAGATTGAAAGGCAGAAGGAAGTGAAGGGTTTTCTGATCAGTATGGGTGAGGCTCTCATCAAAACCCTTCCGGGAAAAAACAATGACATCAAATTCAAAATATCCAGTCCATCTGCCGTTGCGGGAGTCAGAGGAACGGAATTTAATGTGGCAGTCGATGAAGAAGAGTCCACAAAACTTGGATGCTTTGAAGGTCTGGTAGAGGTCAGTGCTCAGGGAGAAACAGTCAAGGTACCTGCAGGATTTGGAACCTCTGTCAAAAAAGGCGAAAAACCCGTCAAACCTTACAAGCTCCTCGAAAAGGTCAAACCTAAGCCGATCATCAAGGAAGACGATACAGAAAACTGAAAAATACAGATATGTATTCCGACTAAGATAGACTGGACACCTGTACCATGGTGAGAAAATAATCCTAAACAGGGAATTTAAACAGAGGATTTAACGTGAAAAATGCGATTCGTAATTTTGCTCTAGTCTTGCTTCTTTTTTTCTGCTTTCCTGTCTATGCAGAAGAAAGGAAGGCCGGTGAGTCATACATTCATATTGAATGGGAACCGGTGGAAGGCGGAACGGAATACGTGCTTCAGATAGCAGCGGACAGAGATTTTACTAAAATTCTGCATTCTCAGAAGACAAAAGATACACTGATCAAGCTTCCGCCGAATCCTAGGTATAAATTTGCAAGACTTGCCGGTGTGGATTCTCAGGGAATTACAGGTCAGTTTTCAGACATATTTGAAATCAAGACAAGAATAGTAAAACCTAAGCCCGAAATTGTAAAGATCGAACCGATCCCCGAGCCTCCCGTTCAGAAACCTCAGAGAAAATTTCTTACGAGACAGGATACCGTTCAGCTTGTTGCAGAAAGCAGGGATACGGTATCCATATTCTACCAGTCCGATTCACCTAAATGGAAGTTGTATACAAAACCGATCTCAATCGAGAAAGACGGCAGGACGGTAATCTATCATTTTGGAATGGATGCCTCGGGAAAAAAAGAACCGATCAAATCTCTGTCTGTGGATGTAGACAACACGCCGCCCGACGTAGGAATCGAGTTTACCAATGTACTCCAGTATGAAATGGTAATGTATTCAGGTCCATCCTCAAGAATCAGGATCTCCGCAAGTGACAGCCTGAGCGGAATCCGGGAAACGAGACTTCTTTTCCAGTCGGGCAATGACTTTGTAGAAAAGATAAACGCAATCGAAGAGAAGATTCCCGAAATATTTGCCGGGAAACAGTTTTTTGTAACTGCACTTGCCTATGATCAGGCAGGAAACAGGACAGAAAAGACATACCGTTTTCGTCATGATCTTACACCCCCCAAGATAGAAATTTTTCCAAAACCTAATATGAAAAAGAGCTGGTCAGTCGGTGATAAATTTTTCCCTAAAGTGGAAGATGAACTGACTGGAATCAAATATGCCGAATACTCCGTGAATAACGGAGGTTTCAAAATACTGGAAAAAGAAATTGAACTGAACACTCCCGGACTGAATATTATCGAAATCAGAGCCTGGGATCATGCAGAAAATTTCTCATCTGAAAAGTTTTACTTTGACCTGACTGCTGCAGAAACAAAAACAAACTCAATACTGAATCTGAACGATTCTCAATAGAGTTTACCGTGAAGATCAGGCTTTCCATATTTGCTCAATTCTTCATACTAGCAGCCATTCTGTCTTTAAGCTCTGCCTCCGTATCCCTGACTCTTTTTTCAAAGTATGCACAGGAAATCATTGAAGGCGAAATTCTTGAATCCTATCTGAAAAAATCAGAAGATTTTCTGGAAAGAACGGAACCTGAAATGGAAATTTACAGAACCAAGATTGAAGAGTGTTCAGAAAAATCAATATGTGACGAACTCTATGTCACAAAAATAAATTCCAGTGAGTATTTTACTCCCGCAGAAAAAGCGCTCGCAGAAAAGACAGGCCTGCATTATTCCGAATCAAAAGCAGCATTCCTGCTCTTCATGAAAACGGTTTCCGGTTCTGAACTTCTGATATCAATGCTTCCTCTTCAGGAAAAAATAATTAATTCAGCAGTAAAGGAAAGAGAATTTGTATTTTTTATAAATAAAAAGGGATACGTTTTCCTGAATCTGAACACACCGTATGCAAAGGAAGGCTCGAAGATCAGCATTCATCCGGAAGACCTGAAGAACATAGGCTCAGAACTTCAGAGCGGCAGTTTCAACATGAAATCAGCCGACTCCTCCACACTGAATGTATTTCAGAAGCTTTCATTTCTGAATGTAGTCATGGTTTACGGGAATGAAAACAAGGCGGCGTACAGTGATATAGACAGAATCCGAAGTTTTGCAGGCAGAATACTTCTGTTTATGCTTCCTGTAATTCTTTCACTCGCTTATTTTTATTCCAGATGGAGCAAGTCCAGATTCAATATGCTTCGCAGGACTGTACAAGATATTAAGGAATCCAAATTCGAAACCAGGATTGAACTTGAAAAAACAAGGCTTCAGGATGAGGTCATTGATCTTTCGGCGGCAGTCAATGAAATGGCTGAAAAGCTGAACAGTGATCACAAGAAAACAATGGAAAAACTCCTCCTGATGAATGAAAAACTTCAGGAAACAAATTCATTCCTTGCAGTTTCAGAAAATGCGGCAAACCAGGCCAGCAGAGTAAAATCACTTTTTCTTGCAAATATGAGTCATGAGATCCGAACACCGATGAACGGAATTATGGGAATGTGCCAGCTCCTGCTGGAAACAAAACTTGAGGAAGAACAGAAGGAATATCTGGAAATCATTTACTCAAGTTCCGAAAATCTTCTTGCACTCATCAATGATATATTAGATTTCTCTAAAATAGAATCAGGAAAGGTCATACTGGAAGACAGAGTTTTTCTGATTCAGAAAACAATTGAAAACCTTTACTACCTTCTTGAAAAAGCAGCACTGCTCAGAAAAAATCAGCTTGTCATTCAGTTTACGGAAACATTCCCAAAATTCATTTCAGGAGATGAAATCAGAATCAGACAGATTCTTCTGAACATACTGAGCAATGCAGTAAAATTTACTGCTGAGGGAAAGATCACTCTTACCGGAAAACTGAAGGAAGAAAACGGTGAAACTCTTACACTGGAATTTGAGGTCACGGATACAGGCATCGGTATTTCAGCAGAAAAAATAGAAATGATCTTTGAGGCATTTTCTCAGGCTGATGAATCTACATCACGGGTTTTCGGCGGAACAGGCCTCGGACTATCCATTACAAAGAAACTGATCGAACTGATGCAGGGAAAAATCTCCGTGACAAGCGAGATCGGAAAAGGTTCCGTATTCACTTTTACAGTAAAGTGCAGAAGAGCGGAGAATATGGAAGAAGGAACACAGACTGGCTCTGTTTCTTTTGCAGGTTATGCGGGCTTTGCTGATCAGTATCCTGCAAGAATTCTGATTGCAGAGGATAACCTGGCAAATCAGAAACTGATCTGCAGGATATTTGAAAAGTTCGGTTATTCAGCTGATCTGGCATCCAACGGAAGAGAGGCATTGGAAGCATCCGAGAACAGGGATTTTGACTTTATTTTTATGGATATACAAATGCCGTTTATGGATGGGTACAGAACGACGGAAAAAATCCTCTCCTCTCCAAAAATCAAAAAGAAACCTAAAATTTTTGCTATGACTGCAAACGCGTTTGAAGAAGACAAAAAGAAGTGTCTGGAAACAGGAATGCAGGATTATATCAGCAAACCGTTTAAGATCAATGAAATATCAGAACTGATAATAAAATGGTATGGGAAATAGAGACCTGTCAATAGGTAGGCTGTGTAAACAGCATCCGCGTATATTCACAGAATCACAGTTTACACAGCCAGTAAAATCCAAGAAAATTATTTTTTCTTAGCTGGTGCTGGAGTTTTAGCAGGAACTGCAGGAGCCTTAACTTCTTCTTTTGCAGGTGCTGCAGTCTCAGCTTTTTTTTCTTCTGAAGAGCAGTAAGTGAGGCTCAGTGCCATTGCCAGAGCTAAAACAGTTGTAAAAATTTTTTTCATAGTTTCTCCTAATGATTTAATGCCAGAATTATTTTCCGGCCGGTTTAATTCAAGAAAAATATGGCCTGGGTCTGCCTGCAAACGTTACACCTGTTCAACTGTCGTACAGATTCCCTCAAAAAAAGCTATTTTTTACGCAAAGGAATTGACAGAAAATCTATTCGTATTACCTTGTTTGCGAGCAAAAGAGGAAATTTTGAAATACACGGAAACAGAACTCAGGGACATTATAGACAAAGGTACACAAAAAAACACGATCATATCAATGAAGACGTACCTTCTGAGTGATTATGGCGAGCTGATTCTGAAAATCATTTCTGAGAGCATTTTAAGGAAATTTACAAGACTTGATCTCATGGAAATTATGTATTCCGCGGCAAAAGAACTTGTCATCAATGCAACAAAGGCCAATGTAAAAAGAGTCCTTTTCCGTCAGCTGAATCTGGACATCCAGAATCCGGAAGACTATGAAAAGGGAATTGAAGTGTTCAAAGAAAGTCTGACTGAGGATAAAATCACCACGATGAAACAGGACTTCAAAAAATACGATCTGCCTGTGACTGCAACATTTTATTACAATGAAGATGTAATCAATATTAAGGTAAAAAACAATTTTCCGCTGATCGAAGAGGAAGAAAAACGAATCCGCGACAAATTCAGAAAAGCTACCAGCTTTTCAAGCCTGATTGATTTCTTTATGGAATATGGAGACAATACAGAAGGTGCAGGTATGGGGATTACAATGGTCGGCATTCTTCTGGATCAGTCAGGAATCAGCAAACACTGCTTCAGTCTTTATTCCAGTGAAAAATACGGCGAGACAATTGCTAAAATAGAAATTCCTCTTCATAAGGATTATATTTCCAAGAGAGAAATGTTTGAAATTGAAATGAAAGACAAGAGCCTGGGTCCGGACGAACTGAGGAAAAATTTCAAGTACAATTACAAACATTACAGAAAACTTGCAGAAATGCATCAGGTCATTCCTCCGGATTAATCCAACATCAGTTTTTTAAAATTTCTCCTATCTTTTTTATCAGATTCTCATAACCCTGAGATCCGAATACACCTCTGTTGTGTTCAGTAAACTTCTGGGAATTCAAATTTCTGAAATCATGAATTTTAATTTCTTTTGAAATATTTTCCGAAAGCATTTCATGATATTCTGTCAATGGATAACTGATGATTTTTTTTCCAAGATGAACTGCTTCGAGCAGAGATATTCCGAAATAACTCAGGAAAAATTCCGACTTCTTCAGTTCAGAATAGAACTGAAACCTGGTCCTTCTGGAGAAAAATTTTACAGATCCCATTTCAGGAGCTGAACCTCCTATCCTTACAATTTCAGAAAACAAGCTGCTTTCATAGAGTTTTCTGTCAAGCATCCTGCACTGAAGTTCCGGGATATTTCCAGCATAAACAAGTATTCTTCCCTGTATTTCTTGTTCATTAAAATCTGATTCAAGAAGAGATGAAAAAAGTATCCTGTTCCTTATCTTTTCCAAAGGATAGGAAAAATGAGGCAGGGAATAATAAACCTGATGAGAATCTCTCTTAAGCTCCTGAAAACCGTCCAGTATAAGAACTTTTTTATCTATAAGGGAATCAGGAAGTTCCGCATCCCTTGAATCTATTATATAAAGATCAGCAGATTCCGGAAGACCGTTCCAGTCATCGGATAGACTCAGATCCCAGCCTTTTATCTGCAGACAGGAGTGAAGTATCCTGCATCTCTCCCTGTGACCTGAACCGAACTTAGCAGGATTTCCAAAATGAATGTGCACCTTTTTTTTCTCCTGACCGAGAACAGGCATAGGGAGAGAAAAGCTGACTTGATTCACATCCCTGTTGATCTGAAAAAAAACCGGATCTTCAGCATACAGCTTCAGAAGCTCATCCGCACCGAAACTTTCACTGTCCGAAAATCTGCGGAAAATTTCCTGAACCATTCTGAAATCCCTTTCTTCATCGACCGTCACTCTGATCTCTGCAGTTCCAGAAATGTCTTTTTTCATGATAAACGGATGCAATTTAATGATTTTAAACCGGTCAGGGTTTTCTTTTATATGAAGAGTGACATGCTCCCTGTGTCTTTCCAGTGAAACATCTGCGTCCAGCATCAGTGCCTCCCGGCTGAACATTTCACCCGCCATCCCAATCGGGAGAGAATGATAGGAAATAATGTCAAACTCTGACGACATTCTCAGCATTTCGATAAGCAGCTCCATATGAGGAATATCCAGGATCGGATTGTCGCCAGTGAGTCTGATGATCCATTCAGCACCGAAATGAAGAGAGGCATTTCTGTATCTGGATCGCACATCATGTTCATCGCCGGTAAAAAAGCGGTAATTCCTTTTTTTCAGAAACGAGATGATTTTTTCATCCTTTTCAGGAACAAGAAAAACAACCCTCTCTGTATCCATTACCTGAGACAGTCTTCTGTATATATGATCCAGAATAGCAGTGCCTTCTGAATCGAGCGGAAGAATCGTTTTTTCAGGAAGTCTCTCTGAAGAACTCCTTGCCTGTATAAATGCAAATACCTCAGGCATTGAAGGTGTACCATTCATCACAGACAGTGCAGGGGGACATCAGTTTTTCATATTCTCCGTTCAGACTGAATCGAAAACTCTCCTCCCCTTTCTGCCAAATTTCTGAAACTGAATCGGTTTCGAGATTCCCGATAATGATTTTTTCATTCTGCCGGCATAATGCGACAGTGCAGTCCGCATTTATGTACAGGTCTCTGGCAAGATGCCAGCAGAAATCTCTGTCGACAGGCGTGAGATCACTGACCCTTCTCTCGGCAAGTCTTCCTGCAAAACGGTTGTACTTCTGAAGAATAATTCCCATTTCCCGTTTTTCCCATTCATTGAAAAAGTTTTCAGTCTCAGTTTCCACTTCCTTCATTTTGATCATCTGCACGTACAGAGATCCCGGATTCGGAAGAAAGTTTTTCAGCTGAATAATCCTGCTTTTTATTTCATTAAAATCTGTTTCAGATCTGTAAAGATCATTATATGCAGGTTCCTGAAGAGTACTCAGATTCACAATAACGCAGATTTTTTTCTTCTGCTCTTCTGAGACTGTCATAAGAACAGAAATCAGTCTTTCAAATCCTGAAAACAATGCTGTTTCTATTATCAGTTCTTTTACGTATTCAGATCTGAGCAGATACACTGCAATCCGTTCAAATTCGGAATGAAGAAGCGGCTCACCGAGGCCTCCCAGACAGTAGACTGCAGGAACAGGAAATGCATGAAAAATCCCTGCATGAAGATCCTCTAAAAATTCCGCACTCATCCGTATATTGTCATTCTCCGGACTGAGAGTTTCCCTAGGACAGAAAATGCATCTGTTTGTGCAGGACCTGTTTATTTCGATCTCAATATAGGAAGGGAATGATCTGAAAAAAGCAGGATTCTTTTTGAGAACAGGAAGAATTTCCTCATAAGATATATTTTCATTATAAGCCGCCAATGCACTGCTGAGAAGAAAGGATCTTTCATCTGAGAGAGTAAAATCCAGTCTGAACTGTCTCAGATCAGGAGACTTGTAAAAAATCTCCGGATCATAATGATTTATATTTTTCAGGAAAAAATCATGAACACGTCCCTGCCAGGTTTCGGAAAGGCTGGAAAGAAACTCTCTGGATATGAAGACAGGAACAAGTCCTGAAGGAGTATTTTCTCCATAAGAATACTGTGACAGATACTTATTATGTCTTTCCAGAAGCTCCAGGGTAAGCGTCTTCTCAAGAATCGGAAATATTCCTTCAAAATATGCAAAATACACTTCATCAATATCAGGATCATTCAGAACCGAGGGCGGAAGTGAGGGTGCAATTTTCCTGAGGAATTCAAGTTCAGTATCCGACTGAATAAAGGTTACGGCAAAGTCCTCCGATGAAAAATCAACATTGGAAAAGACTTTCCTTTCTGAACAGATGTAAGGAAACAGTTCTTTCAGTTTTCTTCTGAAAACTTTCAGAAGGTTTTCTGTGGCGCTTTTCTTCATTACTGTCCTCTGATTTTCATTCAGAAAGACAGCCGCAAGCGAAGGTGCAAAATTCTTTGTGATTTTCATTTTTCCTGCTGTATCTTGTTGAAGTTGAAAGATTCATCCGGTGTTTCTATCTTATTCTCGGCGGCATATTCCTTGTCGTAAATGAACATAGGCACTTCCTTTCTTCGCTCCCTGACCCAGTCCATAAAAGACTCA
>DAORDI010000057.1:0-23187 GCA_035345895.1 Leptospiraceae bacterium | reverse complement strand
AAAGTTGCAGAAGAGTTCTGGGACTTTTTGGGAGGAACCGGAACATACAGTGTATTGCTGGATGTATTTGAAAGAGTCGGGCTGGAACTTCGTCCGGAGATTGATGAGTACTTTTCCAGGTTCAACAAGGGGTAGGTCTTCCTTCCCAGATTGAGACTGGAATGACCTGTCTGTATATTTTATTTGATGTTGACACTGGGTCTCAATTTGAAAGTTTGGTACTTATATCAATGGAGAAACCTATGAAAATTGCAGCAATTGTTCTCAGAACACTGATGGGACTTCTGTTTATCTTTGCATCTGTAACTTATCTTTTCAAGCTGATCACCCCTCCCGAACAGGTCGGTGCAATGAAAGTATTCAATGACGGTCTGAATGCTTCTGTATACCTGATGCCGACTGTAAAAGTCATTGAACTCATCTGCGGAATTGCATTTGTATCCGGACTGTACGTTCCTTTGGCGAGCGTAATCATTGCACCGATCATTGTGAACATACTTCTGGTTCATATCTTTCTTGCACCTGAAGGAATCCCAGCAGCTGTTTTCCTTGTCATTGCGAATTCATTCCTGGCATATGTGAATAGGGAAAGCTACAAAGCTTTATTTGTAATGAAATCATAATGATTTCATTATTTATTTCTCTTTTATAGCCCGGATTTCCGATAGCGAAGCGGCGAAAGCAGGAACCTCGCGAAGGGGCTTAAGTGCCCCTTCTGGAAGTCGGTGAGAATTCGGCCTTTTCTGCAGCATCTTACGGAAGAGCTCAGGACCGGCCTTCTGGGTTTGACGAAAAGTCAATGATTAGGCCTGCAGAATGGACTAAGACATTCTGTCAGAAAGCTTCCCTGCATCCTTTTGAGAGAGCATCATTTTTTCTGCGCAGGCACATAAAAATATCTCCGTCTGCTTTTGCTGATCCGCAGAACTTTGTGATTTCCGAAGCACATCTTTCTTTGATTCTGTGCATATCCACTCTTCTGGGTCTGCAGTCTTCCGAGAGTTTTTCCAGATTTTTTCTGTCTTTGAGACAGTCCCCGATTTTCTTTCCATCTCCTCTGTTTCCTGGACAGATTTTTGCAAGCTCATCCCTGCATTTAGTGTTTTTCTCCTGTGCATAGACAGAAAGGGTTATAAGGAGCAGTGCTCCGATCAGATATTTCATGCATTTCCTCTTTTTATAAAAACAGCCGGTGTCGGATAAATTTTCAGTGCTGATTGACTTTTGTATATTCATTTTAAGGAATTCAGCGCATCTCGGCAGAAATCCCAGGAGTCGTTCGGCTGCAGTTTTATATATATAGTATATATAATTGAACATTATGCAGTATATTCAAGTATTGAGTCCGCTTGTATACACCAAGCAAAAGGCTTAGAAGGTGCTGTAAGATATGACGATCATTGATAGCTTTCATTTTACGTCCGAATAAGACAGGACTGACTGGGCATTGAATAAAAGCGAAATTCAGAAGTTGACAGACAGGACGCTGTTTTCCTGATCTCCGAAGAATCCGGGAATTCAATTTTAATATTTATAATGAGTAATTCACCTTACACAAATACGATATGCTGTCTAGATGCCGTAATTTTCAGAAAGCATTTGGGAAGTCTGAATGAATCGGTAAAAACAGCAACTTCCACGCTTGCGGGATTTTAGCCAGCTTCCAAACAGGCAGGCATTTTCATAAAGCTTGGCAGCCGGTTTCAGATATCGGCGAGGACAGAGCCTTTAGCAGCTTCTAAGTTTGCGGCAGCTTCTAAGTTTGCGGCAGCTTCTAAGTTTGCAAAACCGCCCCACCTGAAGCCGTAGGTGAGTTACTTATCAGAATTACTGCAGAGCATAAAACCTCTGAAACAATGCCTGTTCGGAATAGATCGCATCCCTTCGGTCTGCTTTTAATTGTGTTACAGAACTGCTGTAAAATAATTTATCTAAAAGTTTTTGATTTTTCTTTTCAGTTTCTTCAGTCTAAGATGAACTGGTTTTTCAGTCCGACAATGAATTAAACGAGGTCATTATGAAGATTTTTCTTCTCCTGTTTCTGAATTTTCTCTTTTTGAGCAGTACTTACGCTGCAGAAAAGATTACAAAAGCGAATCTGCTTTCCGCAAGTGCGTCGCCTATTCTCATTATAACATCTTTAGGATGCGATATGGGGCAGGGGTATGTCATGGCACATGAGTCCAATCTGGACGATCTTAAGGGAGTAAAAATCGGCTGGGCTGATATCAATGATATTTACCAAAATCGCCTGTTTGAATCTGCAGGTTCGGTGGAAATTGGAGATATTCTTCTAGTAAAAGACGGAAAAATTCTGGATACATCGAAGGATGCAGATGCCGAGGACAGCATTATCGCAGGAAATATTGCAAAAAAATGGGTATATAATGCATTGAAAAAAAATAAAATTCAGTTCACAATGAAAGAGCCTGAACCGGATTTTCTGGAACCGATCAGGGACAGCTCGCCTCCGGACATTACAAAAGGACTTGTCGCACATTTTCCGCTCACTTCAGATATGAAAAACGCCGTTGACGGCAAGGCAAGATTTACGCCTGGAAGCAAGAATAAAATTGTAAATCAGGCATATTATATGGATGGTATATATGGGTATACTTATGATCAGGGAACAATCAGTTTTGCTTCTGATGCTCCCGAAGACGGATATTCATTTTCACTGAATGTCAAACCCGAAGACAGAAAGGATGAACGTCAGCAGCTTCTTTTCAGCGGAGGATACAGAAACCTGGATTTTTACAGAAACAGAAAAAACGGACAGCTTGAGGTTCATGCATCTTCATTCTGCAAAGATTGCGGAAAGAACAAAAAGGAGAGATGGATTCAGGCGACGTACAAATTTTCTGATGTAAACATCGAACTGAATAAATGGCACAATTTTACTGTCAGTATGGATTTTAAGAACAGCAGAGCATCAGTGCTTGTAAACGGAAAAAGGCTGAAGGACATAAATCTAGGCGCAGATTATACAGATGTTTATAAAAAGAGAATTTATTACAGAAATCAGATTCTTGCACTGGATATGGCCGGGAACGGATCTCTTCTGAAGGGTTATGTCAGAGATATGGTTGCATACGACAGATCGCTTTCAGGAAAGGAACTTTTGGAAGTGCAGAAAAAATATGCAGTGAATAAGATAAATGTTGTTGAAACAGAAAATCCTGTTCCCGAAAACAAGGATCTGCCAAAACTGAACGAGACCCTTTTAAAAGCAGCAAAATCAGGCAAGACAGATGAAGCATCTGCGGCACTGAAAGAGGGCGCAGAGGTAGACACAAAGTACAAGGGATGGACTCCTCTTCTTTTCGCGGCATATTTTGGTCATGAAGAAACAGTAAAAGAGCTTATCAAAAATCATGCCGATCCTCTGGTAGAAGTTTCCGGCTGGAATGCACAGAGATTTGCAAAGGCCAAAAATTACACCGGAATTGTCGCTCTTCTGGAGAATCACAGCAATTCCAGCAGGTTTTTCAAAGAGAGAAAGTTTATTGTAAAAAATTCCAGAGGAGATGTACTTCCTCCTGATCTGAAGTAGTCTTTAGAAAAAATATTTTCAAGGGGCTGTGTAAAAGCATAAAAAACTGAGCTTTTGCACGCCCCTCGTACCGGTTTTTGAAGTCTGCAATCAGACAGAACAATCTCATCCTGCATCGTTATGCTGAGGATGAGACGCAGAATTATATCAGGAAATTCTGAATTCTGTAAATAAATTTCTCATTTTGATCTGAGGGTTTTCTTGACAGACTTGAAAACTTCCTTAAACTTAGAAATGAATAGAAATGTTTAGAGAATAAGTTCTAATTCAATATTATCTTAAATTAGAAAATACAATTTTCTACTTTCTTGGGATGGTTCGGATGAAAAAGAAAATTATGCTCCTCATATTGACGGCAGTACAATACCAATGCACTCAGATAGGCCTTGGGACTGAAAAGGAAAGTGTTTTTTCAGATTTGGGGCTGCTTGCTGTCAGATCCAGTCGTCAGACAATTTCCGGTACAGCCGTCAAAGGACTGATTCGAAACGGAAAAGTCACAGTGAGTTCCGTGCAGTCTGACGGAACCTGCTCTTCCAGCCTGCTCCAGTCGGACTCTACAAATTCTGACGGAGATTATACACTCACATTCGGTAAAAAAGGCGGAGCTTACTGTCTGACTGTCGGACCAAATGCACAGGGAACGACGAAAATGTACGATGAAAAGACAGGAACAGAAGTTTCCATCCCTGCAGATTCAAAATTTCAGATCACTACAATATACCCGGAAAGTAAAATCACAGGTAATAAAAAATCCAATTTTCTGCTTTCCCCATTTTCCAGAATGCTTACAAAACGGATTCAGTACCTGATGAAGAGCGGTGCGGGAACGGATGTCTCTCAGCTGCATACCAGAGCAAGCAGGGAACTTGTAATCCGGTTCGGTCTGAACAAGGGACTTTCCAAAGGACTTTCCACAAATGACGCCAGTGTTTCCGATCTGGAAGATATTCTGATTGATCTGCAGAATCCGTCCAGTTCACTTTCTGCAAAATTTGTCTCCATTCTGATGGGGTTCTCCTACTTGGCAAACAAGTATAAATCCGGCAGTGCCCTTGACAGTCTGGATGCAATTATGGATGCACTGGCAAGTGATTTTGCTGACGGAGTTTTTGACGGGAAAGATGCAAACGGTCAGTCGATCACTGTGGGTTCAGGAGCATCTCAGCTGACACTTTCTTCCACACCGCTCACCACAGTTCTGATTCCGTCCATTCAGTCCTATTTTCAGGAAGGCGGCAAACTCAATATCGGTTCAGGTGCTGTTACCGCAAGTTTTGATACAACTCAGATTTCCACTCTGATGAGTTTTGTGGACAATACTCCTATCAGTTACGGTACTGCCTCCCTCACTGTAGCAGGTACTGTCACTGGTCTGAGCGGAAGCGGCTTAGTTCTTCTCAATAACGGAGGAGATCCCACAACTGTCAGTTCAGGAGCGACCTCGTTTACTATGAATACAAAGGTGGAATCCGGATCCACTTACAATATTACAATACAGACACAGCCAAGCGGATTATTATGTTCCGTTGCAAATGGAACCGGCACCGCATCTGCGAATGTAACGAATGTGAAAATAGGCTGTTCCAGCACTGCCAGTCTGATTCTCCATTGGGCATTTGAGAACAGCCTCTCTCCCGGTGTAGGAACTGCTTCACTGACTTTGGCAGGCGGCACGACTGCCTATTCTACCGGTTACAATGGTATAGGAAGTTCGCTCATTTTCAACGGAACAACTTATTATAATCTTTCCGGTTCCACAGTCACTGCAAAGCAGGATCAGGTTCCTCCTTGGACAGTTGCTGTCTGGGTCTATCCCATTTCCGGAGGAGATCCTTCACAGGCAATTATTGCCGGTTCATCTGCCTGGTGGAGCATCAAGGCAAAACAGAGTACGGGATATATAGGAATTACCAAAGCGGCGGATGATTCTTTCGGTACAACAGCTTTGGCTTTGAATACTTGGACTCATATCACAGTCACCTCGGACGGCTCGATAGTAAAACTTTATATAAACGGTGTTTTCAACAGCAGCCTCAACACAGCAAGTGCAATTGGACTGGGTTATCCTCTTCACCGGATAGGAGCAATCTTCTCATCGGTTGCTGACAGATACTCAGGTCAGATGGATGAACTGAGAGTATACAGTGCCTCTCTTTCAGCAGCAGAGGTCAGTACTCTTTATAGTTCTTACTGAAAAAGATGAGAGCAGTTATGAATAATGAATTCATCATTATTCATAACTTTTCCAATTGAGTTTGTCCTGAATTCTGCGTATGCAGTTTTCAAGGACTCTGTTGAGTTTCATCTGGTCACGGATAAATTCAAGTTTGGGCCAGGCGGCGAGTTCTCCTTTCCGGATATATTCTTCAAACTCTTCCTGGGTAGGATTGGATACAATTTTAGTCACTGATTCAAGAGTCATCGGGAAATAGATATTGATGTCTCCTCTGTACTGCTGATCCATCATGGATCTGATCTTGTCTACAATGGAAAGCCAGGGCATTTTTTCAGAAAGATTCACTCCCAGATCCATAATCTTCAGTGCCTGAGCCTGAACGGCCTCAGTAATTAAATCCTTTATGAATGTAATGATATTATCATTTTCTTTTTCCTTTACGAACGGAATCACATGAGGATTTGCCTGCGAGACTATTGAACGGCTTACATTATGAAGTCTTATGATTCTCTGCATAGGGATATCGAGGTGAATCGATCCGTCTATCCATTTCTCCGATTCCATGTACGGAACTGTTTTCCCGTTCCTGTCCTTCATCATCAGAGTGACAGCGGGGAAAATTCCCGGAATTGCGCAGGAAGCGAGAGCACTCTGTCCTATCAGCAGATTTGGAGCAGTCAGATGATTCAGTACCCTGGGTCTCTGGCGCACTCTGGTTGCGGAAACAGAGATGTTCAGAACACGTCCTGTTTTTTCAAATGCTTCCTTGAATGTAAAATTTCCGATATTGCTTTCAATGTGTTCAATCAGCTGCTCCGGATCCATGACAGAACCTGCACTCAGAATCGTCCTGAAATCATTCGTGCGGATTGCTGTCCTGTGAATCGAAGTCAGATCCGAAAAAAACTCTTTCAGTTCCTCATCAGTCTTGCTGCAGGCAGCTGCAGCAACAATTGCTCCCATGCTTGAACCTGTGATGATGTTTGGAAGAAGATCTTCATCAAGAAGTGCTTTGACGACTCCCAGATGATAGATTCCGAATGAGGCCCCGCCGCTGAGAAGAAGTGCAGTATTTCCATGGACCCTGTTTCCTTCAGAAAGTATTCTCAGTTTATCATGATCCGATATCCCATTAAAAGAATTCTCACACACAAAGTTTACTGATTTTTCAATCTCTTCAAAATATTCCTTAATGATGAATTTTGTTCCAGATCTCGCTTCTGAATAGAGTTTGGGTGAATTCAGTTCCCAGGAATGTCTGGAAAGACTTTCCTGAACCGCTTCAATCAGTTTTACTCCCTGATGAGTCCTTCTGTATTCCTTCATCAGGAAAATATGCTCCTGAAGAAGCTGAGAATGAAACAGCTCCGAATAATCATCCTTTCTCCAGGCTATTTTGTCGTCCTGAAGATCCAGTTCATATGCAATTGCCTGCCATTCTCTGTAACTGCCTGCTTTTTCGAGATCTGATTCTTCCATACGGTATTTCCTGCCTAAGTGTTCACATATGGCATTCTGGAAGGGTGCATTTCTGTGCCAATAAGGAAAACTTTGGGAATTCTCACTGTTTTTTTTGCACAGCAGTGAATATATTGTAAGAGAGTCTATATAAAACAGCTGAACCTTCTGGAAGTTTCTGACTTTTTACTGTTTTTTGAAAAGCAAATTTCTGAAAAATGTATATTTGCAAGTGTGACACAGACTCTTAATCCGGTGAGCTTCTTCTGAAAGTCTGAGCAGTTTTGGAAAATAGAGTTGACTGATATTAAAAACCGGTTTTTTATCAAGAGAGACGGAAACTGCGTCTAATAGGACAGATATACAGTAAAATTTGGAAAAAGAGTTTTCCGGTCTGCAATGGACAGTGATGGATTCAGGAGTCCTGATTTTCGGTTTCACCGATTTAGAATCGTGTCGGGCCGAATGCCGCTTCGCTGCTTCGCTGCTGGAAATCCTAGTATTTCCCAGAATTCTAATTAGATTATATAGGATCAATGAAATATTGGTTTAAAATCAGTTCTGGTCGACACTGAGTGTCGCCTTGCAGGCTAGCAAGGGCGGGGATTTTAGCGGCTTCAATGTTAGCGAAGGGGCTGCTTAAGCCCCGTTAAACCAACGCAAGTTGGGAAGCTGCTGCCGGTAGGCATCCCTACCATTTTTGATTTCTAATAGCCCGAAGGGCGGAGCGTAGCGAGATTAGAAATCTGAGTATTTATAAAGAATACAGTTTATAAGTATATTTATTTTTTGTTTATGAGGAGATTTATGAGTTTACTTGGGAATATTATCTGGCTGATCTGCGGAGGCTTTCTGTCCGGTCTCGGTTATATACTGGGCGGGATTGTCACCTGTCTTACAATTGTGGGAATTCCTTTCGGATGGCCTACGATTAAAATCGGCTTTGCAACTATGGCTCCTTTCGGAAAGGAAAATGTTGTCACTGATTCCTCTTCAGGACTGCTGAGGATGATATTTAATGTCCTCTGGCTGGTTTTTTTCGGATGGGAGATTGCCCTTGCTCATCTTGCTCATGCCGGCATTCTTGCGATCACCGTGGTGGGAATTCCCTTTGCGGTTCAGCATATGAAACTGATTCCTATGGCACTTTTCCCATTCGGAAGGGAACTCAGGAAAAAGTAAGAATACGGATGATATGAGATTTTTTCTAAAAATATCATTTTTATTATTATCATTATCTTTGTATTCTTCCGACAGACTTCCCGATCCTATGCCTGATGATATTGTAATAAAATACTATAAACCCTTAGGACATGCAGGGTCCGGTTTTTCAATGGAGCTGACGCGAAAAGGATGCCGGTATGAAGACACGAAAATTCAAAAATCAAACGGATTTGATTTCAGTCTTTCGGAAGATGAACTGAAGGCTGTCTACAGAATTCTTCAGGAAAACAAAATTGACAGGATAGGTTACACAGACGGTCTGATTCACGATTATGACGGTGTATCCCTTTCTGTGCATTGGAAGACTGGAAATGCGGAAGTTTCACAGAGCGGAAGAAAGGTGAGCTCCAGATGGTTGAATGAGTGGAAGACTGTCACCGATGTTCTCGAAAAAATCAGAGAAAAAGAATATTCCAAGGCGCTTCAGGAATACAGTGTTTTTATTGACCAGAGCCTCTTGGGAAATTTCATTCACATACAGTCTGATACAGGACTCTCTCTTCGCAAATATATAAATCAGTCAGTTCTGAAGGAAAATCCTATCCGTGCAAAGACCTTACCGGGAACACATTCCGTATACTGCATTCTTTATCAAGGATATGATCTCAAAAAAAGAAATGAGATCTACTCAGACTTTGATCCGGAAAGGGCTTCCCTCTGGGACGAAAAGCACAATGCATACATCAATACACTGAAGACAATCTCATTCAGCCTCAAGCTGGACACATCTTCCAAAAAATCATTCCGGATAATGAAAAAAGGAGATCAGATCATTATTCAATAGCCGGAACAGCAAAACTGTCAAGTCCCAGATCTTTCATAATCTCTTCCGCTCGGTCAATGAAATGTTTTTCTTCTGCCGGAGTGAAGGGCTTGAATATTTTCTTTCTGTGACGCTCTGCAAGAGCAATGTATTCCAGGCAGCCTGCTATTGTCAGCTGAACCTTTGCCTTGTTTTCGTATATCTGCAGTTTTCCGTCCTTCTGAACAACCATTGCCCTGGATGGAATTTTCATTCCGCCTCGAATCATGCATCCCGCAGTAATCATTGCACCGTCGCCAATTTCAGCCTTGTCCAGGATGATGCTTCCTATTCCGATCAGACATCCTTTTCCGACTGTGCATCCGTGCAGAATTGCATTGTGCCCTACCAGTGTATAGTCTCCGATCCTGATCGGGTTCTGAGAATCCGTATGAAGAGTGCAGTTGTCCTGAATGTTCACTGCGTTTCCTAAAATAATTTCTTTAGTGTCTCCCCTGAGAACTGCACCGGGCCAGATGGAACAGTCCTTTCCCATTTTCACCATTCCGATTACAGTCGCTGATTTGTGAATGAAGGGATCATGCTTTTTTACTGATTTTGTATTCTTTACTGCCGTTTTCTTTGATTTCATAAGTTCTCCTTTTTTATGTCCAATCTTTTCTGCAGGAAGCTCTCTTCTCTGAATATTTCAGGCTGACAGTCAGACAGGTCTGTGCAGGTGCTTTATCTGATTTTTCGGAGAGAAGTATGCGCGAATGGGCATTGTCAAAATACACCAAGGTTCTGTTTTTTTTAATGTCCGGCGCATCTGCCTGAAAACGGAGTCCATTTTCAAGGAAATATCCT
The DNA here is from genome assembly GCA_035345895.1 of Leptospiraceae bacterium. Taxonomy (GTDB): domain Bacteria; phylum Spirochaetota; class Leptospiria; order Leptospirales; family Leptospiraceae; genus DAORDI01. The sequence goes on along the minus strand of DAORDI010000057.1, from coordinate 13,164 downwards.
TCCGGACGAAACTGCCTGCCCATAAAACTGTTCTGAACTCTGACAGTTTCGCTGCAAGTCTTTATTTTTGGAAAGGAGGGAGGTTTTAGTCAGATATAGAGAGGCCGCAGGTTCTCAATTCTCGGGGCCTGTAAATATGCTGCAAAAAATCATTATTTTATCTTTATATTTTTTGAAATGTAAGAATGACCGGCCAGAGGCAGACCTTCCAGGAAAGAAACAGGAATAGAGGCTTTACCGTCCTTTCCTGTGACATAGAAATGTAAATGCGGAAAAATTGTCTGTCCAACCATTCCGCTTAATGCGACTGCCTGACCCTGCTTTACATTTTCACCCAGCTTCACTAAAGAACTGTTTTTCTTTATATGTGCATAAACAGACTCTGTTTTATCAATGTGTCTGATTTTCAGAAAATTTGATCTGAATCCAATCCCGTCATAGGAGTCTTCAATTTCAGAAACTGTCCCCTCTCGCACTGCAAGGATTTCCGTCCCGATAGGCATAACAAAGTCCCAGGCATAACTATGAAGTCCGCGATGGCTCGTAAAACTTTTGTTTCCCTGTGCAGTAAACCGGCTGACTCCTGCACTCCAGGGAAGCTTGTACGGAGAAAAATCAGAAGGAGGATACTTACTCAGATCCTCAGGTCCAGTGAAATATATTATAAATATAATGTACACAGTGAGCCATAGAGAGAGAACTGTTCCAGACTTTTTCAGCTGCTTCTCGAAATGCTCCCGGAGAAAAGCATATCCGACAGTCAAGATCAATGTCAGAATAAGAGAAAGAAAAAACAGGCCTGCTAAAATCGGATACTCAAAATCTGCCGGTGTCATTGTGAATCTGATATAGAGGAGGAAAATGAATCATATGCGCAATACATCATTTGGAAGTATTCGCATCTGCTGGAGATATTAAAGATAACTGGAGATCTTTATTTTTTGATTTTACTGTCTGGTAGTGCAGCCCCAAACTTTCATTGTGCATCCTGTTCCATATTTGGAGCATTTGGCCACAGCATTTTTTTGAGCTACTGATTTATTTACACTGTGCACCCAACCCCAGGAGTGATTGTCTCCAAGTGCAAACGCAGCACAAGTGTTTTGGAACTGTATGACTACATCACATCCGTCACCGCAGGATTTTAATGCAGCCGCTTCGCCCTGTGTTTCAAAATCGACTGCCCAGCCGTAAGCATCAGTATCCTTATTGAATGCAAGAGATCCGAACATATCTCCGGCTGCATATAAAGATACACTCACCAATGCCGCTGCAAGCAGAATACCCATCAATACTCGTTTTTTCATAATCACCTCGTGGGACACGATCATTCACATTACTCATTTTTCGTCAAGCGATTAGAAAATAATTTCACCGGCTGTCAGTGACCGGCAGTATTCCTGAGTACAGGCAGGAGTATGAAACTAAACTGCCTCAGTCAGATAATCTCCTATGTTTCTGTCCTTAAATTCAGCACCGACTAGAATAACAGGTTTCCCAATGGAAAGATATTTTTCATAATATTTTTTATCTTTGATCTGAGCAAGTGCTTCTTCCTTTGTTCCGTTCAGTTTGAATTCAAAAATATAAATGGATTTTGATTCTACAACGGCATCAATTCGGCCTTTATTGGTTTTCACTTCAGCCTGAATGCGGAAGCCAAGCAGAGTGAATATCAGATAGAATACTGTCTGCCAGTGTTTTTCCTGTCTGATCTGTATGTCGTAATTGATGCTCAGGAAAATCTCTCTCAGGATGTCGATGCAATCCTCCAGGCGGTCTTCCGAAAAAGCAGTGTACAGTTTGAATATTATGGAACCGGTTTCTTCCCTTTTCATAAAACCGAACAGATAATTTAAGAAAGCCTGTTTTACTTCATAGTTCGGATAATCCAGAGTATATACGCCAGCGGCAGGGTCATATTCCTTGATAGTCAGATAACCGGTCTGCAGAAGGAGCGGTGTAATGCTCAGACGGTCAACTTCATAGCTGGAAAAATGGACGGCTTCTGCTTTAAAAGGTATTTCCATTACATTATAATTGTTTTTAATTATCAGTTTAATTAAAAACTCAGGTGTTCCTGTTTCAAACCAGTGGTGTTCGAACCGTTTATGCTTAAGAAGAAGAAGAGTGGAAAAAGGGTTGTACACGGAAATGCCTTTGGGAGAAAACCTGTACCCGTTGTACCATTCCCGGATTCTGTCAGTAAGTTCATTATTATTCAGTTTTCCTTCTTTTGCAAACTCCGAAATATAGTCAGAGAAATTATTTACAAGTTCATCTTCGGTAATTCCGACCAAATCAGAAAAACTGTCTTCCATAGTAATATCTTCCAGATGATTCAGGTTGCTGAATACTCCAGCCTTGGAAAACTTGCTTACTCCTGTCAGCAGCAGAAACCTTATGTACGGATCAGAGCCTTTCAGAACCGTAAAAAATCCTTTCATTACTTCCCGCATTTCGACTGCCAGTTCCGTATTCTCTAAATGATCGATAATGGGTTTGTCGTACTCATCAATCAGGATTACGACCTTCTCCTTCTGTCCCAGTTTTGCGATAAGTTCCTGAAACTGGTCATAATAAGTAGATCGTTCCAGTGAAATACCATACCTTTTCGAAACATCTTCCAATTGATAAAATAAAAACTTGACTAGTTCTTCCTTGTTTTTTGCCTTTTGCTTACTGAAATCAAACCGAAGCACTGGATGTGTTTTCCATTTCCAGACAGAATCGTAAATCCACAGTCCTTTAAAAAGTTCTCTGTTTCCCGAAAAAATTTCATCGAGAACAGAAAGAGTGAGACTTTTCCCGAATCGGCGCGGACGGGACAGGAAATAGGCGCCTTTCGAGTGTTCAATCAGAGGATAAATCTGTTTTGTTTTATCAACATAAAGAAAATTTCCTTCCCGTAAATCGCGGAAAGTCTGGATTCCAATAGGTAGGGGCTGCATACAGGTCTATCTTTGCCGGAAACATATGAAAGTCAATGAGAATCCAAATGTATTCAAATTGGCATTCACTGCAGAATATTTTCGGTTCATTGACTGGAAACAGGGAAAATTTATTTCGAAAGCTTCAGTATTCTGAGTGCTCCCTGTCCGACGAGAAGGAATACGATGATTCCAACAAGCAGGTCAGGGTACTTGGAATCGGTCAGATAGACAAGTCCTCCGGCGATAATTACGCCTATGTTGACAATGACATCATTGGCAGTGAATATCATACTTGCCTGCATATGCGCTTCACTGCTTCTGCTTTTCTGCAGAAGATACAGGCAGAGAGCATTTCCGATGAGAGCCAGGACAGAAATCACGATCATCACCAGAAATCCCGGAAGAGGTTCCGGTTCAATGAAACGGCGTATCACTTCTCCCAGTCCAAGCAGAGCAAGGAACATCTGAAAGTATCCGGACATACCGGCAATTTTCTTTTTTCTGAGTTCAGTCCCTCCGACTGCATAAAGAGCAAGCCCATACACAATGCTGTCAGCGAGCATATCCAGACTGTCCCCCAAAAGACCCATTGAATTTGCCAAAAATCCTGCACCCATTTCGAGAAGAAAAAAGAACAGATTTATGAACAGAACCTGCTTCAGAAGTTTTCTTTCCTGAACAGTGTCTGCATTGAAAATATCTCTGTCCGAAATTTCCGAACTCACAAACGAAGTGTCAAAGTTCAGACTTTCCAGAATATTATAGATATTGTTATAATTATTGCTATGGTATACTTCCAGAATTCTATCCTGAAGATCAAATTCGAGAGAATGAATGTTTTTCTCACTGCTCAGTTTCATTCGAATGATGTTTTCCTCGGAAGGACAGTCCATTTTGCTGATCTTAAAAACAGTTCTGTTCATGCTCTTATGCTAAATTGAATTCCGTCTTAAAAACACAAGCTTTTTATTCTGAAAAATCCGATTTCTGAATCGGTAATTCAGTCGGGAGAGCAAAATATTTGTAATTTGATTATCTGTACTATTTACGAATTGAGCTGAAGAATGAAAAAGGAAGCAATTGTGTTTGACTTTATCTGATAAAAGAGTATAATTGCTTTCCAGAAAAGGAGGGGCGGTGATGAGGAATTTTGCTTCAGATATCTGGAAAACACTCTGGACGGGAATCCGTGCCAAGCTCTCTTGGCTCACAGGCTCGCTGATTGCATTTACTGTACTTATTTTTTCTTATTTTATTTCAGTGCAGGAAAGAGAAATTCTGACTGAAAGCTACAGAAAGCAGACAGAGTCTGCCCGTTCTTCCATTCAAAGTGCAGTCAGCGAAATAGACACTGTCTCTGAAAATCTGATTCAGATAGAAATCTTCAGAAATCATATTTCAGCAAAAAAGAAGGAGCTTCAGAAGTATCAGACCGTACAGTATTATACAAAGGAAAAAGAATATAATTTTTTAGGGATGAAAATAAAGGCTGGGGGAATGCTGGGGAATATAGTAGGCAAGGAAACCTTTTCAGTAAAGGCAGATACATATTTTTCTCAGTACTACAATTCAGAAGATGCTGCTCAGCTGGAAGGAAGAATACGAGTTCAGCTGAGTTACTCAATTGGCCGTCCAGTCACTGATGATGAATGGAAGAGACTTAAAGCATTTGCGGCTGAATGTTCCCAGGCTGAGAATGAGATCCAGAAGCCTGCAGACAGCAGGAAAGAAGACTCAAATCAGCTTAAAGGAAAAAAAGCTGAGGCGGAGAATAAATACACTCAATCGAAAGCGGCCCTAAATAAAGAAATTACAAAAATCTATATTCAGCAGCAGAAAAGAAAGCTTGAAGAGATGGGACTGAATACAGAACTGATCCGAATTCAGATATTTGAGAAGACAAGAAATAATGATATTTCCTTATCTTTTGATTCTGCCTCCATTGATCCGTTTTCCGGATTCTCCAAGCTTAATTATAAGGAGTTTCCTGCTTTTGAAACGTCTGTTGCCAGATCATTCCAAAGATTCGGAGCGTCCGCTTATTCTGATGCAAAAGATGCGGATACGGTATCCTGGAAGGAAAAGGAAGGAACAAAAAGGACAATTCATACAGTCTACTCTCCTCATTTCAGAAATCAGAACTCTACCGCCCATGCTCAGGAATTTATGTCCTTTCAGAAGCTTTCCGGTTTCGGAAGTTATATAGAAGATGACAGACAGCACGTAAAACGTCTGACGGGGCACATTGAAAAGCTGAGAAAACGTCTTGGAGAACTGAAAAAAACTGTCAAAGTAAGAAGGTCTGCTGAATCACAGAACGGGAATCCGGAGAGGAAAGAAGGAAGCAGTCATTCTCAGAAATCCGGATTGAAAGATCATAATTCAAAGTTCATTGAAGAAGAGATTGCTGCCGTTGCGGTTGTTCCGGAAAAGGATTCTGAATTTATGCGCCTGTACAACGAATATAAATATGAATTATTATCCAGATATAAATCATATAATTCATTAAAAACCGGCCTGTCGGAAAAAATTTCAAAGAAGGATCCAGGTGCAGGGTATGTTCTGCGCCAGCTTGAATCCATGGACAGTATGAGAGATTCTGCCTTGGAAGACAGAATTGTTCTGCGGCACAAGACAAATGATTCTGAGCTCTCACTCTTTTATACTGATTCCAGAAAAAATGCAGAAATGAGGGCACGCTGGAAAATGATCCGTGACTGGATTATGGAAGGGCACTCTGAGATGCCCTCTCCTGAATTAAAGAAACTGTTTCCTGACGGAACAATTATCAAATCCAGATCTGAAGCGGAAGAGATTATGTGGGAGATGGACAGTCTTCCTTTTTTTGCAGAGGATGGAATCCCTGCATTGAGTCAGAGAATACTTCAGAGCAATTTTTCCGGGGTGGTTCAGACACTTATAGACGGAACAGAAGGTGAAGAGCTTATTCAGAAAAATATATTTCAGTTATTATATAGAGCATTAATTATCTGTACTTTTTCAGTACTTCTTGCTTTTTATATTTCTGGCATAGCCGTTCAGAAAATCAAGAGAATCATCGGAAGTGCAGAGGAAGTAGGGAAAGGAAATCTGAATGTAGAATTTGAACATGCGGGCAATGACGAGTTCGGTCATCTGACAGTCTCCCTGAACCAGATGGTGACAGGACTCAGAGAAAGAGAAAAAATGAGGACAGTGCTTGGAAGCATGATTGATCCTGTGGTTGTAGGTGAAGCAATGAAGGATCTGGCGGCACTGAAGCGGGGAAGTGAAAAAAACATCACTGCATTTTTTTCCGATATTGCAGGATTTACAGGCATTTCCGAAAAACTCAAACCTTTCGAACTTGCAGCCCTCCTGAATGAATATCTTTCTGCAATGACAATTATATTGAAAAAACATGATGGTGTATTGGATAAGTATATCGGTGATGCAATTGTGGGAATATTCAATGCGCCTCTGGATGTAAACGACCATTGTCTGAAAGCAGTTACAGCAAGTCTGGAAATGCAGAAGAAACTGACTGAAATGAAGCAGGCCTGGAAAAAGGAGAACAAGTACATCCCGGAAGTGCACGAAATGCATTTTCGGATCGGACTGAATACAGGATCAGCTAAAGTGGGGTTTATGGGAACAGATGCACTCGCTGCATATACGATGATGGGAGATACAGTCAACCTTGCAGCAAGACTGGAAGCCGCAGGAAAAGACTATGGTGTATGGAATCTTATTCCATCGAATGTATATGATTTGGTGAAAGACAAGGTATTTGCCAGACGGCTCGATTATGTGCGTGTAAAAGGAAAAAATGAACCGGTCGTACTGTATGAAGTTATCAGTATGAAAAATGAAACAGAAGAGAAAATGAAGAAGTTTGTATCACAGTATGAAGATGGACTTCAGTATTATTTAAACCGTAATTGGAAAGAGGCCATTGAAAAATTTGAATCGGCAGAGAAAACAAAAGGAGAGAAAGATAAAGCTTGCGGAATACTGACAGAAAGATGTCAGGAGTATCTGAATTCTCCGCCGCCTGTGGACTGGGACGGAGTATTTACCAGAACACATAAATAGACGGTATGGCCGAAAGTCTGGCAGTTGCAGAATTTTTTATTGCGGGTTTTCGTTCCTTAGTTCAGCATCGGAAAAGGGTGTCTATTTTCTGTCTCGTCCCAGAAGATTCGGCAAAAGTCTTCCGATTTCCTCTGGAAGAAATATTTTCAGGAAATAAAGAACTCTTTAAGGGGCTTTGGATTTATCAATCCGATTACAGTTGGGAAAAACATCCTGTCATTCATCTGCATCTCAGCAAACAGAGATGCGGAGACACCTGATGCTCTGAGAGCTATCATTGCAAATTAATTAGAATATATAGCAAAAGAATATTCAGTTTCTCTGGAAAAATTTCATTAGAAATCTGGGTATCATAAACAGTCTGAGGAGCTGGTATTAAAATCGCACAGAATAAACAAGACAGTCATTCTCATTGATGCATACGACAAATCAATCATTGACTGGCTGGATAAAACGGCACTTGCCAAAGAAATGCGCTCTGTTCTGAAATGTTTTCCGGATTATATAAAAGCATTTGCTGAAAAATGAGAAAATATCGGAAGAAGCGCTAAGGAAGAACCCTTGGCTCAGATCAAAGCAGAAAAGTATTATGAAAAGTATAGGAACCAAGGCAAACCGATTTTTTTGATCGGAGCAGAGTTTAAGGATCGGAACATTGGGGATTATACTGTTGAAACTCTAATGATGCAGGGATGAATCTGAAAAATTCAAAAAATTAATTTGCTCTGAACTTGACTTTTCCGACAAATAAAATAAACCTCAAAGGACACTCTCAATGAAATCTTCTGAAAAGCTGAAGGAACTGGAAAAGGAAGCATCCGTCTGTCAGAAATGCAAGCTGGCCGCAACAAGAACAATGGTTGTGTTCGGAGAAGGAAATCCTGATGCTGATCTGATGTTTATCGGAGAAGGTCCTGGAGTGACCGAGGACCAGACTGGAAGACCGTTTGTAGGCAAGGCTGGAAATCTTCTGACCAGACTCATTGAAAAGGGAATGGGACTTTCACGTTCGGATGTGTATATTGCGAATATCGTAAAATGCAGACCCACTGTGGATCAGAAAATGCAGAAGGACAGGCCTCCAGACAAGGAAGAGACAGATGCCTGCAGTCCTTATCTGATGAAGCAGATAGAAATCATATCTCCAAAAGTCATTGTCACACTTGGAAATCCGTCCACAAAATTTCTATTGAAGACAGCACAGGGAATCACAGCTCTCAGGGGCAAATGGCAGGAGTTTAACGGAATTGCAGTAATGCCTACATATCACCCCAGTTATGTTTTGAGAAACGGAGGAGAGACCAGTGCGGTTCAGAAAGATATCTGGAGTGATCTTCAGGAGGTACTGAAGAAACTTGGTATGACTCCTAAAGTCAAGATTAAATGGAAGGACTAGGAAATCTTTCCTTCCAAAGGCTGATCTTTCCGATCAGATCTGACTTGGAGAAAGGTTTGCTGATATAATCATCCATTCCCTCTCTCATATACTTCTCCCTGTCCCCATGCATTGCATTTGCTGTCAATGCAATAATGACAGGGCAGTGCAGTGATTTTTTTCTTTCACGTATCAGTTTTGCCGCTTCTATTCCGTCCATTTCCGGCATATGAATATCCATGAAAATTACATGATAAAATGTGTTGAGCGACATCTGCACTGCCTCCACTCCGTTTGAAGCGATGTCAATTCTATATCCCAGGGTTTCGAATATATTCTCAGCCACAATCTGATTGATTTCATTGTCCTCAGCAAGAAGAATGGAGAGATCTTCAGGAAGGCCTTTGATGGACTCTTCAGTCTCTTCTGTATTCTGCAGAACATAAGTGCTTCTCATTCTGACTGTAAAGTAAAAGGAACTTCCTTCCCCGAATCTGCTGTATGCCCAGATTGTGCCGCCCATCAGTTCCGCAAGTTTTTTGGAGATGACCAGTCCAAGACCTGTTCCTCCGTATTTTCTGGAAGTGGAAGAGTCTGCCTGAGTGAAGGGCTGAAAAAGTTTTTCCATCTTCTCATCGGTGATTCCAATCCCGGAATCTTTCACTTCAAAAAGAAGTCTGTATTCTCCTGCTTCAGCGGAGTACAGATTTACATTCAGACTTACCTCTCCCCTGGAAGTGAATTTCAATGCGTTGCCTAAAAGATTGAAGAGAATCTGCCGAAGCCTGGTCTCATCGCCCAGTAGAATTTCTGGCACCTCAGGACTGATATGATAATTCAGTTTCAGGCTCTGCCATCTTGCCTTAGGTTCAAAAATACGCACAGTATCCTTGAGAGAAAGATGGATATTGAATGGAACAAATTCCAGTTCCAGCTTGCCGGCTTCTATTTTAGAAAAATCTAATATATCATTGATGATTGTAAGAAGATTGTCGCTGCTTTTGGAAAGAGTGTCTGCATAAACTTTCTGTTTTTCTGAAAGAGCTGTTTCCTGAAGAAGTCTTGCCATGCCGATGATCCCGTTCATTGGAGTTCTGATCTCATGGCTCATCATTGCCAGGAATTCAGCCTTCGAATGGTTCGCCTTTTCAGCTTCTTCCTTTGCCGCCTTCAGTGCATTTGTTCTTTCGGATACCTGAGTCTCCAAAGCCCTGTTGTAATCTGCAAGCAGTCTTTCCGTATTTCTTCTTTCTGAAACATCTTCAATGGCTGCGGCTGCAAAGACTACTCTGGACTCTGAGTCAAAAATGGGACTGGAAAAAATCTGAACAGGTACTCTTCTTCCCGCTTTATAAATTTCCATATCATCTGCACTGATAAATTCGCCCTCAAGCGATCTGAACACTGGAAAATTTTTCAATCGGTAGGGAAAACCGGAGGCAGACTGAATGAATCCTGCCTTTTCAACAAAGTCTCCCAGGTTTGTTTCGACCGGAATGAGGCCAAGCAGTTTCCTGCACTGTTTGTTTGACAGGATCAGTTTTCTCCTGTTGTTGAATACAACGATTCCTACCGGAAGATTTTCCAGAATCTGCAGGATTTCAGGGATGGCAGTCTCCGCTTCCAGTTCGGACTGACTGATTTTGGGATTGGAATATTTTCTGTATATGAACGAATTTTTGAGAGTAGACCGTTCCCTGTATTCATCCAGAAGTCTTGCACCCAGAACATCTGAGCCTGCGTTCGAAAAGCAGATCCTGGCATTTCTTAAAAAACCGTCCGCAGAAATACTGTTGCCGGCAGTGAGAAGTCTGCGCATCATAGCAGCGGACATCAGACCGGAATGAAAGAAAAATCCGTCATTGGATACCTGTTCAATCAGCTTTTCAATTTCTGAAATATATTTCCAATTCTCCTCTTTCTGGAGCTGCCGGAACAGATGAATAAAATGAGCTTTCCAGTTCTTTTCCGGCGAGGGCAGGGGGAGACCAGGCAAGGATTCTTCCTTGGCTGAACTGCAGACTGAATAGAGAAAGACACACTGCAGAATCTGGTCCACATCAGACAGAATTTCCGGCCTTTTCAGAAGGCTTAGAAGTTTGTTTTGATAAGAACTCTTATTTTCGACGGCACCGAGGCTGTATAAACTGAGTTCTGAATAAAGACTGATATCCGATCCCAGAGGATTTTCGAATTTTTCCAGAGCTTCTGCGTCAGATTCATAATTGTATTTGAGGCAGTTCTCAAAAAGCTCCGACAGTTTCAGGAAGGCATCCCTGTCTTCTTTTGGCCCGATCTCATTCAATTTCTGTTTTAGAGACAGAGGGTTCCAAATACAGTCCAGAATTTCTCCAAAGTTCATTCAGTTCCTTCCATTGTGTCTGCCGACAGATTTTGCCGGGTGATTCCGTTTTTATATATTTGATCAGACTGAATCTAGAAAACAAAAGACAAATCAGAAATAAAGCAAAAAATTTCCTTTATCGATTACCTACTTGTCGAAGGTTGAAGAATTTTGGAATGAACCTGCTTTTTATCATAGTCCGCGGTCAATGAAACGACATTCTTTTTCTTGACCGGATCAATACATTACAGAAAACTATAATTAACTTGATACAGTTCCTGTCGGATTTTTGAGCGAAAGGAGCAAAAGGACAGTCATCTGCTTTTGACTGTCAATAATAATTGTCTGGAGATAAATAAGAATGGAAGTTACAACCCCTCCCTATGTAAAAAATAAGGCTCTCATTGACTGGGTAAAAGAGACTGCTGCACTCTGCAAGCCAGATAAAATTTACTGGTGTGACGGCTCTCAGGAAGAATATGACAGACTTTGCAATGAATTGGTTGCTGCTGGCACTTTTAAAAAGCTGAATCCAGCTAAAAAACCGAACAGTTATCTCGCATTCTCCGATCCTTCCGATGTGGCAAGGGTGGAAGACAGAACTTATATTAATTCCAGAAGAAAAGAAGATGCCGGCCCCACAAACAACTGGGTAGAGCCTTCAGAAATGAAAGCTACTCTGAACAAACTTTTTGACGGCTGTATGAAAGGCAGAACAATGTATGTCATCCCTTTCAGTATGGGACCTCTCGGTTCTCCTATTGCTCATATCGGGATCGAGATTTCTGATTCTGCTTATGTTGCAGTGAATATGAAAATTATGACCAGAATGGGTCAGAAAGTGTATGATGTGCTTGGTGCTAACGGTGAATTCGTAAAAGCCCTTCACTCTGTGGGAGCTCCACTTCAGGCAGGTCAGAAAGATGTGACATGGCCTTGCAATCCTACTACAAAATATATCTGCCATTTCCCTGAAGAAAATATGATCATTTCCTACGGTTCAGGATACGGCGGAAACGCTCTTCTCGGAAAGAAATGTTTTGCACTCCGTATCGCTTCCACAATGGGACGCGATCAGGGCTGGCTTGCAGAACATATGCTGATTCTCGGTGTGGAAAGTCCTAAGGGTGAAAAAACCTATGTCAGTGCAGCATTTCCTTCTGCCTGCGGAAAAACGAACTTTGCAATGCTGATTCCTCCAAAAGCAATGGGAGGATGGAAGGTGACTACTGTGGGCGATGATATTGCCTGGCTGAAAATGGATGAAAACGGACAGCTCCGTGCAATCAATCCTGAAGCCGGATATTTCGGAGTGGCACCGGGAACAAACTATGATACAAACCCGAATGCAATGGAATCATTACAAAAAAATACAATCTTCACAAACGTCGCACTGACAACAGACGGTGATGTATGGTGGGAAGGTCTGACCAAGGAAGTTCCTGACGGAATGATTGACTGGACTGGAAAACCTTATGTGAAAGGAAGCGACAAGCCTGCTGCACACGCAAATGCACGTTTCACTGCACCTGCATTTCAGTGTCCTTCCATTGATGCAAAATGGGAAGATCCTGCGGGAGTTCCTATCGAAGCAATCATTTTCGGCGGAAGAAGAGCAACTACTGTTCCTTTAGTGTATCAGTCATTCAACTGGAATTTCGGTGTTTATCTTGCTGCCACAATGGGTTCTGAAACAACGGCTGCAGCTTTCGGTCAGCAGGGAGTTGTGAGAAGAGATCCGTTTGCAATGCTTCCTTTTATGGGATACCATGCAGCTGACTACTTCAACCATTGGCTGAATTTTGGACGCAGACTTCCAAACCCTCCAAGAATCTTTGGTGTCAACTGGTTCAGAAAAGATGCAAACGGAAAGTTCATCTGGCCTGGATTCGGAGACAATATGCGCGTTCTGAAATGGGTCGTAGACAGAGTTCACGGAAGAGCATTCGGAGTGGAATCTCCGATCGGATGGGTTCCTAAGTACGAAGATCTGGATTGGAGCGGAATCGATTTCCCAAGAGAAAAATTCAATGAAGTAATGGAAATTGACAGAGAAATGTGGAAGAAAGAAATCTCTTCTCACGATGAACTGTTCTCCAAGCTGTATGACAGACTTCCAAAAGAGTTTACATACATCAAAGAACTGATCACTTCGAGCCTCTGGCGTTCCCCTGAAAAATGGGCAATGGCTCCGGAAAGAAACGATTAAAAATAAACAGCCTGCACCCGAAATCCCTTCGGGGATTTCGGGTTTTATCTGCAAATCACATTAATAAAAATTTTTATAATAATAGAGTTGTTGAAAAAATCAAGAAATTATCTTTCATTAGGAGCTAAATAGGGATTTTCAAGGGACGATAGTCCCTTAGCGACTTCAAAGCTTGCGAAACCTCCGGTAGGATTAACTCAGCAGCGGCTCTCAAGTTTGCGCGCGTAAG
>DAORDI010000056.1:0-23202 GCA_035345895.1 Leptospiraceae bacterium | reverse complement strand
TAGAGGGGAATGGCCTCCCGACGGAGACGACGGCGCAGACGCCGTATCTTCGGCTCTCTCCTCGGGTACAGCCGCCGCGACCTATTTGATCTTGGGCTCCGTCGCCCCGTTGCTTCTTTTCTGCGGGTGGCTTCTTTTGCGAGACAAGAAGCAGACGAGTCAGGAAGAATCCGCCGCGATACCTCCTCGCAAACACGGCGTTCTGATTCCTTTTATCGCGTGCTTGATCGCGGGTGCCGTCATGCTCTTTTCCGGAGTCGCCGTCATCGGCGCACTCGAAGTGCTCGTTGGCGCTCGCCGAACGCATGACTCACGCTCCGCTCAACGTGCCGTCGCCGCGATCGCGGTTGCTGCTCTCTCCTCATATTTTTTAAGACCGTCGATTCTCACTTGTAAAAGCCGTCGGCTGATTTCCTGAAACTTAATCAGAGAAGACAAGCCTAGCTTGCGCGCTATTTCAAAAGCTTTTTCATAGTCCTGAAGAACAGAATGCACAATTGCTGTTCTTATGCAGCTTTCTGATTTCTGCCAGGAATCCTGAGAACTGTTCAGAACATATTCGTAATACTGAAGCGCCATGCTGAAGTTCCGTCTGTCTTCCAGAAGATTTCCTGTCTGAAGGCAGTATTTGGAAAGAATCGCAGGATTGTTTTTATGATAATCCAGAAGATAACGCAGATTCTCGTTCAGTCTGTTCCTAAGTTCAATGAAGCTGGAGAACAGTTTTACAAACCGTCCGTAATAGAGTCTCTTTTCATACCAGAACTCGTTCTGGGCTATGAATAGAGAATAGAGAAGATCGTTCAGTGTCTCAACAGCTGGAAGAAAATCCTTCTTTTTCTCTGCAGCTCTCTGCAGTATCGGATAGGCTTCAACCAGATCCTTTTTCCGAATCAGAAATTTTGCATATTCATAGAGCATTTCCAGATCATAAGGTCTGATTTTCAGCAGATCGTCTAAACCCTCTCCGGCCATTGACGGGACGTGCTCCATAAAGTAAAGGGCTCGTCTTCTTAAAAAATCGGACTCATATCCTTTAGGATATCTGGTCTCAACCCATTCTTCCCAGCTCTCTTCTGTATGACTGCATTTCTCACAGACTTTTTTTGTCTTTTTTCGGACATTGTTTCTGGTTATGAATTCACTATTGCTGTCCAGCGGAAGCCTGACAGCGTTGTAATATTCAATTCGGACTGACTCTTCTGCGCCGCAGATTCCGCAGTTCTCTTTCTTTTTGTCAATGAACCAGAGTGTGTCTTCAATCATATAATATTAAACCTTATTGTATCCTATTCCTATAACTGTGATGTCATCCTGTCTTTCCCTTTCCCCTAAAAAGGAGTACAGGTTTTTCCTTACAGCCCTGACAGTGTCTTCAATGCTCATTGTTCTGTATTCCATCAGAATAGCATACAGTCTTTCTTCGCCGAACTCTTCCTCGGAAGAATTGAACTGTTCAAATGCTCCGTCAGTGAATGCATAAATTTTGTCAGATGCTGTGAATTCCAGCTCCTTTGATGCAAATTTTACATTCTTCGTCAGACCGACCATTGAACCTGTTTTTTCCAGAAGATCCTTGGAGTTTTTTCTCACTATGACTGCAGCCGGGTGTCCTGCAGAAGCATATGTAATTCTCTGATTCTGCAAGTCTATGTCGATGATGATGCAGGTCAGAAGGGCGTTCAAATAGGAATATTTATCCGTAAATTCATTATTGAATATGGATAGAATATCTGCAGTCCCCAGATGGAATTCACGTATATTGTCATAAATTCCCTTCACTGCCATTGTGATGAGTGCGGCCTGAACACCGTGACCTGTTGCATCTGCAAGAAAGAATCGGAATCTCCATTCATCAAGTCTGTTGATGCTGTAATAGTCTCCGCCTACCTCCGAGATCGGGATATAAAGAGGTACAATATCCATTTTTGTCATTATGCTGTAATGTATATTAAGAAGTCCCTGCTGAATCTTGCCTGCAAGGGAAAGATCCTGCCTGATTGTGGCAAGTGTACTTTTCAGTTCTTCTGTCCTCTGAAGCACTTTTTCTTCCAGTGTTTCTGTATGTCTGATCTGGGTTTCGAGGAGTGTTTTCTGCACTCTTACATTTTCTTCCTGTATGAATTTGTATCTGTCTGCAAGCGCGAGTGAAAGAAAGACAAGCTCTATCATGGTTCCTGCCTGCATTGTATAGTGAGTGACCAGATTCATTCCCAGGAATCCGAGTGAACGCAGAAGTACCATAAAGACTCCGCAGAAAAAAACACCCCAGGCCATCACAAAGAATCTTGCAGACTTATTGCCTCGTTTCCATGATTTGAAACCGCAGAAAAGCAGAAGGAGAACGCTTGGAGCTCCGAATATGCTCTGAAGTATCAGTGCCGTCATAATCGAGTGAAAGAGTGCCAGAAGTGAGAGTGATGTGATAACCTCCATCATTCTCACAGTCCTGTGAAGGGCCGGTGAAAGCTCCTTAAGATGCAGAAATCGCAGGGTGAATTCTGCAGTGAAAATCCATGAGAAATGCACGAAGACCGGAACTGCATAATTCTGAAACTTAGGACTGTCGGGCCAGAGATACTGAAATCCGTGACCGTTGAAGCAGAGATAGTAAACCAGGAACAGAAGCGTACTTAGAGAATACAGGAGATAGGTCAGACTGCGGAAAGCAATGCAGATGAATGCATTGTATATAATCATTACAGTAAGTACTCCATAAAATAAAAAATGCCAACCTTCGGTGAGCATTCCGTCTGTACGAAGCTCATCCTTAGTGTATAGGGTGAGGGGAACTGTGATGGAACTGGAAGAATGGATTTTCAGCCATACAGAAGTTTCTTTTCCCGGTGCAAAGTTCATGGGTATTATGAAATTCCTGTGATTTATCTCACGGGAGTAAAACGGATAACTGTCTCCTGCAGTTCTTTTTTTATATTCGGTTCCTTCCTGTGTGTAGATTTCGATATGATCCAGTATGGGAAAACTTATGCTGAGAACCCAGTCCCTCTGCTTTTCCGATTCTTCGAATACCTTGAACCCAATCCAGACTGGGTCCTTTTTGAATCCCAGCTGAAGTATTGTGTCCACACTGGGAATAAACTGTTTCTGGATTTCCGGGGAAAAAATTTCAGTAAAATTTAAATCTTTTCCTTCCTGATAGAGGAAATTCATTTTTTTTCCAATTTCAGCCTTCCTGGTATTTTCAGAAAGTCTGACAGTTCTTTCTGCGAATACAGGCAGATGCAGACCGACAAGGAGAAGGACTGATACGGAAAATTTCATTCTTCCTGAATATTTCAAAAGAATGAAATTAGCAAGCTTTTACCTGATTCTAAGGAACTTCTTTTTTCCCGTCAGGGTATTTTGCGAATCGTCCTTCATTCCCGTGAACCGGTTCACCGGAGTTCCATGGCCAGCCCCCGAATTCGGTTCTGACATAGTCATCGTATGCTTCCTGGATTTCCTGTCTGGAATTCATGACAAACGGACCGTACTGTACGACCGGTTCATTGATCGGTCTGCCCTGAAGAAGAAGCAGTCTAGACTTTTCCTTTCCGTTTCTGATTTCTGCGTCCATATCCGATACCAGATCGGCACAGTGATAAAATGGAATTTCTGTATCATTAATGTATATATTTTTTCCATTAAAAAAGTAAACGGTTCTGCTGATTCCTGCTTCAATCGCAGGGATTTCAAATATAGCTTCCGGTTCCATTTCAATGATCCAGATTGCTACAAAGTTTTCAGGATCCGCTGCCCAGGAGTCAGGAGGAGGAGAAATCGGTTCTCGGTCGGCAAGTTCGCCTGCAATCAGCTCAATTCGTGTTTTTCTTCCGTTGCTGTCTGAGTGACTGTACTTTGGAATTTTTTCTGCCCAAAGCATTTTAAAGAAAGGCTCTGAAAATTTCTTTTTTGCGGGAAGGTTCAGCCAGATCTGAAAAAGCTCCATTGCATTGTCTTTTTCTCTGTTCAGGAGAGGAAACATTTCCGAGTGCTGTACGCCTTTTCCTGCAGTCATCCACTGTGTGTCCCCCATTCCGTATCTTCCGGAAGCTCCCAGTGAATCAGAATGATCCACATAACCTTTCTGAACAACTGTGACAGTTTCAAACCCTCTGTGCGGATGGTGCGGAAAACCGGGAACTTTTTCTCCATGATACATTCTCCACCCGTCCCTCGGTTCAAAATCCTGTCCTATGTTTCTGCCTTTAAACTCTGATTTGTCTGGACCCAGATCTGAGTTTCCCTCTGGAAAATGGTCTTCATGATGAACACAGAAAAGAAAAGGGTTCTTTGTTCCCCACTGAAATCCGAGTTTCTGGACGGAAATAACACTGCTGATTCTCATAATAATGCCGACCTCACTGCAGTAATATTCCTCTGCTGTACAGATACAAGTAATAAAATACCCGTCTCTCCTGCAGACTGACTGAAAAGTACCGGAACTCAGAGATGATAAACGGATTTATAATGAAAATATACATATAGGAAGCCGGTCATTGGCGGCAGTACTTTAATCCCTGAGCCAACTTTGCTGCTTCGGCCATTTTAAATGAACGCAGATTTGGCATCTGCTGCAAACCTGGTACTGATTTGCTTTGCAGGTTCCACTGCCTGCTTTTATAAGGAGTTTTAGCACTTCAAGGACAGCAGCTTTTACGCCTGCAGTTCTTTTGCTCTGAGCAATCCGGATAATTCATTACTGTAATTAGAGTTCTTACGCAAAAATACTTAATTTTAAATTTTATATACTGTCAAATTCTTTCCGCTTCGCAAATACTGCCCTACTGAAGACTGTAATAAGTGTTAGTATCAGAGTCTGTATTTTAGCGTGAGCAGAGAATATTCCTGAAGGAGGGAATTTCAGTTGATTCATTTTCCAGGATTTGAGACAAAAGAGATTCTGTATTCGGGAAGACATTCACTTGTATACAGAGTATTGAAAGAGAACCGAAGTTATGTTCTGAAATACCTGAACTATGACTACCCGTCGGCAGAAAACTTCAGAAGTTTTGTCCGGGAGTATGAAACGCTGTGCCAGGTCAGGATGCCCGGGGTAGCAGAAGCGGTTTCACTGGAAAAATATCGGAACAGCCTGTATATACTGTTTAATGATATAGGGGGGAGTTCGGTATCCTCGTATCTGGACCGGGAAAAAAGAATTCCTGTGAGAGATTTTTTTGAGCTGAGTGAGAAGATACTGAGAGTGCTGAACAGACTGCATTCTGCGAACCTTGTTCATCGGGACATCAAGCCTCATAATCTGAATTACAGCGTGAAGACAGGAGAACTGGAATTTCTGGATTTCGGCAGCGCAAGTTTTCTGAACCGTGAATCACAGTCAGCATTGAACACGGATCAGTTTCAGGGGAGTGCGGCATACATTTCCCCTGAACAGACGGGGAGGATGAACCGTACAGTGGACTACCGTACCGACTACTATTCTTTGGGAGTGAGTTTTTATGAGATGCTGTCAGGAAGTCTTCCTTTCGAATCAGGGGATATGATGGAGATGATTCATTTTCATATAGCCGTGAATCCGGTTCCGCTGTGTGAAAGGGTTGAGTCTGTTCCTAAAAGTCTGTCGGACTTGGTGATGAAGCTGATGATGAAGAATCCTGAAGACCGCTATCAGAGTTCGGAAGGGATACTGTATGATCTGAATGAGCTGCACAGGAATTATCTGAACGGGAAATCGGAATTGATTCAGATCGGTGCGGTTGATTTTTCTTCCAAGTTTCAGATACCTGAAAAACTTTACGGAAGAGAAAAAGAGATCGGAATGATTATTGAATGTTTCAATGAATCTGCCTCCGGCCGTCTTCGAACAGCTTCCATATTCGGCAAATCGGGTGCAGGGAAGTCTGCACTTGTAAATGAGATTGTCCGGCCGATCAATGAAAAAAGAGGATTTTTTGTTTTCGGAAAATACGACCAGTTCAAGAAGGACGTACCGTACAGTGCTTTTATAAAAATTTTTACAGATCTTATCAGGCTGATTCTTTCAGAAAGGCAGGAAACAGTCTCCTTTTTCAGGAAATCCGTTCTGAATGCAGTAGGACTGAACGGAAAAATTATGACTGATCTGATTCCGGAACTGGCACTTCTCATAGGCGAGCAGCCGGAAACGGAGATCCTTCCCCCGGAAGAATCTTTGAACCGTTTCGAACTGGTGCTGCAGGCCTTCATAAATTCAATATGCACTGCAGAACATCCGGTTGCCGTGTTTCTGGATGATATGCAGTGGGCAGATCTTCCCAGCATAAAACTTTTGGAGAGCATCATATTCAATTTCGATTCGAAATATTTATTTATAATGATCTCTTACAGAGATAACGAAGTTCTCCCTGCAGATGCTCTTTACCTGCTTTTGAACGAACTGAATAAAACTGGAAATTTTCACAGGCAGATAGAACTGAAGCCGCTGGACATTGAAGACATTGCTCTTCTTGTCAGGGATGTGATCTCTGATTCCGAGCAGGTCGCTTCTGAAATTGCAGAAGTCCTTCTGGACAGGACCCAGGGGAATCCGTTTTTTATCAGGGAGCTGATCAATACTTTTTATGAAAGGAGACTCGTATTCCTGAAAGAAGGGAAATGGAAGGTTGATATTTCCGGGATAAGATCTTCGGAGATTTCTGCGAATGCCGCAGGACTCATGGTTGAAAAAATTGCCGGTATGCCGGACGAAACAGTCAGTTTTCTCAAATACGCTGCCTGTATCGGAGACTCTTTTCAGAAACAGATTATTTATATGCTCACTGATTCCTCTGAGGAAAACATTGACAGGATTCTGACCGAGGCGGCAAATGAAGGTTTTTTCATCATCAGCGGAGATTCTGTGCAGTTTTCTCATGATAAGATCCGTGAAGCGGCATATTCACTGATTTCGGATACTGACCGTTCATATATACATTATAAAATAGGTAATATATATTATAATATATACAATGAAAATGAACTTTCTGAGAATGTATTTATCATTGTCAATCAGCTGAACAAGGGTCTTGAAAATATCCGTGATGATGCTGAAAGACAGAGAATTTTGGAACTGAATCTCTTTGCCGGCCGAAAACTTCTTTCTTCTCCGGCGTTTGAGTCTGCCTGCATTTTTTTTAAGATTGCAGAGAGCCTGCTTCCAGAAGACTTTTGGAACCTGAATTATGCAGATGCTCTTGATTTTTATTCGGACAAGGCTCATGCCGAGTATCTGTCAAAGGACTTCGGGTCTGCCGAGTCCACCCTGGACCTTATTTTCCAGAATGCGAAAACTGTTCTGGACAGAATCATTGTATATGAACTGAGAGCTGCAATTTATACAAGCTGGAACCGGATAAAAGAGTCTATTGAGTTCCTGACTGAGGCTCTGAATTCTCTTGGAATGAGTATTCCGGAAAATCCTTCAGAGCTGTCCACTCTGTATGAAATTATTGTAAATAAGATCCGTATGAGAAATAAAAGCATACACTCCCTTGTCTCCCTTCCTCAGATGCAGGACAGAAAATCCCAGATCATTATGAAACTTCTGAACGTCGCACTGGCACCGGCATTTATTGCGAAGCCGGCTCTTTTTCCGGTGCTTGTAGTGAAAATGGTAAATTTATCATTAAAAATGGGATTAAATTATCTCAGTCCTTTTGCTTTTTCCGCTTTTGGGATCATTCAGGGGTCCGGACTGGGAGATTATCAGAAAGGTTATGATTATGGGAAGACTGCAGTTGAACTTTTGAAACATCTGGGGAAAACTGCAAAACCAATGGAATGCAGGACACTGTTCATGTTTGCAGTCATGGTCAAGCATTGGAAATTTCATGCATCGCATTCCAGACCGCTGCTTTTCCGTGCGATTCAGTCCGGGCAGGAATATGGAGATATTGTATATACATCATATGCATTCAATCATATCAATATCCAGTCGCTTCTGATGAGAAACAATCTGGAAAATCTTCTGAATGACTTAAGGAATTTAAAGCCTGCTGCCAGAAGACTGAAGCAGCATGATGCCTTTCTTCTGAATCTTCTGAATGAAAGTTTTGCGATGATTCTATCTGGGGAATCGGAGAATATATTCAGTTTTACGAACAGTGAACTGGATGAAGAAGCCTGTCTTGCAGAGTGGACCCAGGCTGACAATAAAACAGTTCTTTTCAGCTACTATACCTTCAAATCGGAGATATACTATTTCTGCAGAGATTTTGAAAACGCATATCAGTATTCACTGAAGGCAGATTCTTTTGAATTTGCCGTAATGGGCATGATGACTGTTCCTGAACATGTTTTTTTTAATTCACTTATTATATATGAACTTATAAAAAACAGAAGCAGCAATGCTCAGAAAAATCATTTGAAGAAAAAATTGAAAAAGAATCTCAAAAAAATGAAGGTCTGGGGAGAAAACTGCCCTGAAAACTACAGCCATAAATATTATATAATGATGGGTCTTTTTCTTGAAATTTCAGGAAAGGAATCGGAAGCATTTCCGTTTTATGAAAAAGCAGTTAAATCCGCCGATTCCAATGATTACTTTCTTGAATCTTACCTGGGGAACCGGCTGATTGCAGAACAATGGCACAGGCGCGGGAATGAAAGGTATGCAGAAATTCATCTGAAGGATGCCCTTTTTGCATGCAAAAAATGGGGGTGCGGACTGATCATTGCACTGATGGAAAAAGAGTTCCCGTTTCTGAAAAAGGAACTTTCGGATTCTGGCCGAACAGCGGCAGTGCCTGGGAGTCTTTCTTCAAGTTCTTCAAATACCAGTTTTCTGGATCTGGATACGGTCATAAAAGCATCCCAGGCAGTTTCCGGAGAGATTCAGCTTTCCCGACTGTTGGAAAAAATGATGAAGCTTATTTTTGAGAATGCAGGTGCAGAGAGGGGAACTTTTATTCTGAAGCAGGATGATGTCTGGAAAGTATACGCCAAAGCAGAGTCCGGAAAAGGGGCTTATGTTCTGGAAGGGACTGATCTGAATTCTGAAAATGATCCTGCACTGGAGCATATGGCTTTGAATATTGTTCACTATGTGACAAGGAGCGGAAATCAGATTCTGCTGAACGATGCTTCCAAGAGCATATTTGTCAATGATGAATATATAATAAAGAATAATATAAAATCGGTTCTCTGTTATCCGGTTCACAGCCAGGGAAAGCTGATCGGAACTGTCTACCTTGAAAACAGCCTGACCTCCGATGCATTTACGCCGGAAAGGGTTGAACTTCTGAAGATGCTTTCTGCACAGACCGCGGTCAGCCTGGAGAATTCCATCCTTTATTCCAGTATGGAAAAGAAAGTGGAGGAACGTACACGAAGCCTGGAATATGCAAATGCGGAACTGGAAAAACTTGCTCAGTCAAGACTCAGGCTTTCTGCAATAGGCGAGATGGTATCAGGTCTTGTGCACGACATCAAGAATCCGATCGGAACAGTGAAAGCGTTTGCAGAAATGATAAAGAATCCGGAGACTGATTCAGAAACCCGTTCAGAGTATGCAGATCTGATTCTCAGGGAAACTGATCGACTGGGAGATATCGCATACGAGATACTGGATTTCAGCAAGGGTAAAATAAGCCTGAATCTGGAAAATCACAGGGTAGACGGATTTCTGGATGAGCTGTATCAGTTTCTGAAAATAGACTTTGAGTATGCCGGTATCTCATTTAATGTAGAATGTAATTATGAAGGTGAGCTCAGTTTTGACCGGGACAGACTCCGGAGAGTCATAGTGAATCTTGCGAACAACTCAAGAGAGGCGATGTCTGCCTGGAAAGGTGAGAGGCATTTTTCAATTTCAGCGGAAAAGATGAAAGATTCTGCCATTTTCAGGGTAGAGGATACGGGACCGGGCATTCCTGAAAGCATCGCTGACAGACTTTTCGAGGCATTTGCCACGGAGGGAAAACAGAAGGGAACCGGCCTCGGACTGTATATGAGCAGAATGATTGCAGAGCAGCATAAAGGGAGTCTGACCTACAGTCCGTATGAAGGCTCAGGTGCTGTTTTTATCATTAAAATTCCGATACAGGATCAGGAGAAAAAATTATGATGGAAGCGGTACTGTCCAGTGAAATCTTTTCTTTCAGTGCAGATCCGGGAATGACAAAACATACTTTACTGAAAACTGTAAAGTACAATGCTTTGCAGACGGCTTTGATGCATTTTAACCAATTATCAATTTTTCCGGGAGGTACTGTCAGGTGATTCAATTTCCAGGACTGGATACGATGGAAAGTCTGCATTCCGGAAGGCATTCTCTAGTGTTCAGGGTGCAGAGGCGAGGCGAGAGCTTCATACTGAAATATCTGAATTATGATTATCCGTCCACAGATATATACAGAAATTTTGTAAGGGAATTCGAGACACTTTGCCAGGTGCGTATGCCTGGAGTCGTGGAAGCAGTGAGTCTGGAAAAATACAGGAACAGTCTGTATATTCTTTTCAGAGACAGAGGGGGCAGGGCGCTGTCGTCGATTCTGTCGGAAGAGAAAAGTTTTTCTCTGTCAGAATTTTTTTCGGTTTCTGAGAAGATCCTAGGAGTCCTGCAGAAGCTTCATTCAGTGAATCTGATACACCGTGATCTCAAGCCTCAGAATCTGAATTACAGCCGGGAGAAAGGTGAGCTTGAATTTCTGGATTTCGGGAGTGCGAGTTTTCTTTTTCGTGAATCTCAGTCGGTCCTGAACGTAAATCAGTTTCAGGGAAGCGCGGCATACATATCCCCTGAACAGACAGGACGCATGAACCGGACAGTGGATTACCGGTCCGACTACTATTCACTGGGGATAACTTTTTATCAGATGCTGTCGGGAGTTCTTCCGTTTGAATCCAATGAGATAATGGAAATGATTCATTTTCACATAGCTGTGAATCCAGTTCCGCTGAAGGAGAGGCAAAAATCAGTGCCGGAGAGCCTGTCTGATCTGGTAATGAAGCTGATGAAGAAAAATCCAGAAGACCGTTATCAGAGTGCAGAAGGGATACTGTATGATATTCGGGAGATTCGTGATAATTTTGAGAAAGGCAGATCCCGAAAAGTGCAGATAGGGAGGATGGACTTTTCATCAAAGTTTCAGATTCCCGAAAGGCTGTATGGAAGAGAGAAGGAAATCGAAAGAATCATAGAATGCTTCAATGATATGTACAATTACAGAAAAAATGAAATGATTCTTGTCTCGGGTGCTTCAGGGATGGGCAAGTCTGCACTGATTCAGGAAGTGTACAAGCCTGTGACCGGAAGAAAAGGATATTTTATACAGGGAAAATTTGATCAGTATAAAAGAGATCTTCCTTACAATGCTTTTATACAGGCCTTCGGTGAACTGGTCTCGCAGATACTGACAGAAGACAATATTTCAGTGAGCAGATGGAAGGCTGATATTCTGGCAGCAGCAGGAGAAAATGCCTTTGTTCTTACTGAACTGATTCCTGAACTGGAACTTCTGATTGGAGTTCAGCCTAAAAAAAATAATGATCTGCCTGCACAGGAATCAATGAACAGATTTATTTTTTCAGTGAGAGCCTTTGTAGGGGTGTTTGCGAAATTTCGTCACCCTTTGGCGCTTTTCCTGGATGATATTCAATGGGCTGATTCTTCTTCTGTCCGTCTGATCAGATTCCTGTATACTGATCCGTCTATCGAGAGTTTTCTCCTGATCTGTTCCTTTCGAGAAAATGAGATCGATTCTTCTCATCCGTTTTCAGTCATGCTTGGAGACTTGGAAAAGGAGAAACAGAACTGGAAGAGTCTGAAAGTAGGCGCTCTTTCCGTGGATGATATCGGAAGACTGGCAGCTGATACTTTGAACTGCAGCATAAATGAAGTGAGAGAGATTGCGGAAACTGTCCATTCCAGAACCGGAGGAAATCCATTTTTTGTAATTGAACTTATGAAATCACTCTACTCTGAGGGAATGCTTATTCCTCCTTCTGCGGGAGAAAAAACCTGGAGATGGAATATTGCAGAGATCAGATCAGTGAACATTACGGGGAATGTGGTTGATCTGATGGCAGGCAAGATCCGAAATCTTCCTTCGGACAGCTCCGATCTCCTGCTTCTGGCATCATGCATAGGCATAAAGTTTGATTTTGAGATACTTGCCTCTGTTTCAGGACTGTCTCTCAGGGCAGTCAGTGAGAAAATGAAAAAAATTGCTGACGAAGGAATGATTACAGCAGAAGGGTACAGTGCTAAATTTTCTCATGACAAGGTAAGGGAGGCAGCATACTCTCTTATTCCCTCTGAAAAAAAAATGCAGAATCATTATATTTTAGGTAAAAAAATCCTGGAAACTTCTCCTCCCGAAATGCTTGAAGAAAATATTTTTACGATATTGGCGCAGCTGAATCCGAGCAGGCATCTGATTGAATCCGAAGAGGAAAAACAAAGACTTATTGTACTGAATCTTCAGGCAGGAAGAAAGGCAAAGGCATCGCTTGCTTATGACAGGGCATTGATCTTTCTGAAAACCGGATCGGAATTTCTGACCGAAAAAAAATGGCTGGAGAATTACAGGCTGTGCATGGATGTTCTGACTGAACTTGCCGAGTGCGAGTATCTTGCCGGCAATTTCAGGGCTGCGGACATTCTTTATGAAAGAATTCTTCCCAAGGCTGCAGACATTCATGATAAAATCAGTATTATTCATATACAGCTCAGACAGAAGGCCAGTGAATTTAAGCCTGATGAGGCCTTCGTCATCGGGTTTTCCGTTCTGAAAGAGCTGGGAATCGAAGTTCCCGATATCTTCAGTCCTGAAGAGGTTCAGTCTGTGTTTCTGCATCAGCTTGAAAAATTCAAGACTCTGATGCAGGGAAAACATCCTTCAGATCTTTTTGAACTCCCTGAAATGCAGGACAGAGGGATGAAAGAAGCCATATCCGTCATTACAAATCTGGGGGATATTGCCATTGCAATGAAACAGGAACTTTTAGGCCTCTCATCCATTATGGGTGTCAATCTTTCATTGGAATATGGAAATGCTGAAGTTTCCCCGATATCGTATGTGATGTGGGGAGTGATCAGTGTTTTTGCATTCAGAGAATATGAATCCGGTTACGAATTCGGACAGCTGAGTCTGAGACTGAACAGTGAAAAATTTCCAAGCGATTTAATAATGGGAAAAATCCTGGCTTTTTACGGATGGAACATTCATCATTGGAAACATCATATTCTTCACGATATTGAAATAGGAAAAAAAGGATATGAGACTGCCATGAAGAACAGTGATCTTGTGTATTCAGGCTATTTTGCAGCAATGTTCCATTGCGCTGTCCCTTTTTTTGCAGGGTTGGATTTGGAAACTGTTGTGGACGGATCCAGAAAGGCTGTTGAATTTTCTGAAAAATACAGCCTGAGTTTTCTGAAGCCGCTTGTTTTGTCTCATCTGCAGATTTCTCTTTCACTCGGAGGAAAAACTGATTCAGAAAATTCTTTCAGTTCTCCGAATTTTGACGAGACTGGTTTCATCAAAGCATTCAGTTCTTACAGTCAGTCTATGGCATATTATTATCTGAGGCGCTTTCAGTTTTATTTTATATATAATAATTATGAAGGGTGCCTGAGTGTTCTTCCTGAAATGGAGAAGTATTTTCCTGCAATTCCGGGGCATATTGCATTTTCCGAGTTTTATTTTTTCAGGACAGTTTTCTTCTGTTCAGTTTCAAAAGAGAATGCAGATGAAGAAAA
The DNA here is from genome assembly GCA_035345895.1 of Leptospiraceae bacterium. GTDB lineage: Bacteria > Spirochaetota > Leptospiria > Leptospirales > Leptospiraceae > DAORDI01. The sequence goes on along the minus strand of DAORDI010000056.1, from coordinate 9,518 downwards.
AATATCCCAAGGACTGGATTTCCTTAAACAGTGGTCAGAAATATGTCCTGACAATTTTCTGCATAAATTCCAGCTTGCATCAGCACTCAACTCGGCCAGGCTGAACAGTATGCAGGAGGCGACTGAGCTTTTTGAAAGTGCTCTGAATAATGCAATAAAATATAATTATAATAATGATGCTGCTCTGACTGCTGAACTTGCGGGAAGATTTTTTCTTTTCAGGGGGAGCAGAAGAGCAGCCCAGAGCTTTCTTCAGGATTCCTATTTTTATTATTCCGAATGGAAGGCTTTCGGAAAAACAAGGCAGATGGAAGAAATATATCCCGAAGCTGTAAGTGCACTTAAAAAAATGCAGCATAGGGAAAGCAGTGTTTCAAATAATCCCACTTTCAGTTCAACCGATACCCGTCATCTGGATCTGGATACTGTATTGAAAGCCTCTCAGGCACTTTCTGGAGAAATTCAGCTTTCCCGTCTTCTGGAAAAGATGATGAAGCTTATCTTTGAAAATGCCGGTGCAGAGAGAGGATCATTCCTTCTGAAGCAGGATGATGTGTGGAAGGTATATGCAAAGGCTGAATCCGGTCGCGGAGCCTATGTTCTGGAAGGCATAGATTTGGATTCTTCGGGACATCCTGCATTGGAACATATGTCCTTGACCATAATCCATTATGTGACAAGGAGCGGGAGTCAGGTGATGCTCAGTGATGCTTCAAAAAGTATGTTCGGCAAGGATGAATATATCATTAAGAATAATATAAAATCTGTACTGTGTTATCCTGTGCGCAGTCAGGGAAAGCTGATTGGTACAGTTTACCTGGAAAACAGTCTGACGTCGGATGCATTCACTCCAGACAGAGTGGAGCTTCTGAGAGTTCTCTCTGCCCAGACAGCAGTGAGTCTTGAAAATTCGATACTGTATTCGAGCCTGGAGAAGAAGGTGGAGGAGAGGACTCGAAGTCTGGAGTATGCGAATGCAGAGCTGGAAAAGCTGGCTCAGTCGAGACTTAGGCTGTCCGCAGTGGGAGAGATGGTTTCAGGCCTTGTGCATGACATAAAGAATCCGATTGGAACGGTGAAGGCATTTGCCGAAATGCTGAAGGATTCAGAGACAGATCATAAACTGAGGGAAGAGTATGCGGATCTGATTCTTCGTGAGACTGACAGACTGGGAGACATTGCATATGAGATACTTGATTTCAGCAAGGGGAACATTGCACTGAATCTGGATCATCATAATTTTGCGGAATTTCTGGATGAAATATTTTGTTTTCTGAAAATAGATTTTGAGTATGCTGATATCCCCTTTTCGGTAAACTGTGACTATGAAGGCAGGCTCTGTTTCGACCGTGACAGGCTTCGGAGAGTGATAGTGAACTTAGCGAACAATTCCAGAGAAGCAATGAGTCAGTGGAAGGGTGAAAGAAAATTTATGATTTCTGCGGAAAGGCAGGACGATACAGTGCTAATCAGGGTTGAGGATACAGGTCCTGGAATTCCGAAGACCCTGTCTCCCCGTCTGTTCGAGGCATTTGCGACAGAAGGCAAGACGAAGGGAACCGGACTCGGACTGTATATGTCCCGGATGATAGTGGAACAGCATAAGGGCATCATAACATACAGTCCGTACGAAGGATCTGGTGCTGTCTTTATCATTAAAATACCAATATGAAATCAGGAGAAAAAATTATGAGGAAAATACTGATTATAGAAGATCAGGCACCGATGGCAAAAATCCTTTCGGATATCCTGAAAAAGGAAAACTTTGAGACATTTACCGCAATAAACGGTCAGGCAGGAATAGACAAGGCTGTGGAAATTCGGCCGGATATGGTGATCACTGATATCATGATGCCTGTGAAGACCGGATGGGAAGTCCTGAAGGAACTGAGAGCAATGCCTGCTTTTGAGAAGACCCCTATATTCATCATTACTGCCAAGGGCGGAGCATCAGACTCAAAGACCGCGGCTGACGGAGGCGCAAGCGGGTTTATTCAAAAACCCTTTTCTCCCAGCCAGATTGTGGAAGAGATTAAAAAAATTCTGGGAGAATGATCCTTGGGCTCGATGATTTCGGCATTCCATATTATCAGAGTTTTAATCCCCCTGATTCTGATCTGTTCTTTCAGTGCCGGATGCAGAAAGACTTCAGATGAACTGCCTCAAGCGGTCAGCGGGGTTCTTGATCTGAAGGGCTGGAATTTTAAATCGGAAGGGATTCTGAAGCTGGACGGGTACTGGGAGTTCTACAGGGAGAAATTTATTGCTCCATGCGGTACTTCCTGCACTCCGTCTGCTCAGAACAACTCTGACCGCATAAAGGTTCCGGGAAACTGGGATAATCATATTGCAAAAGATAAAGAATTCGGATCATACCGGCTGATTTTAAGGAACTTGACCGGCAGTGGAAATGCGGTAAAATTGAACGGAATTTATGGAGGATATATTTTATATATTAACGGTCATTCTGTATCCCAGGCTGGAACTGTCGGTAGATCTGCTGATGAATCTGTTTTTGAGCTGAAGTCTGAATTAGTACCGCTGCCAGACGGAGCATCTGAGCTGGAACTTGTCCTTCATCTTTCCAATTTTGATCATTCGAGGGGCGGGCTGAGAAATACTCTGTACATAGGTCAGTATAAGGAGCTGGAAGAACTGAGACGGAGAACATTGGAGACAGATTTCTTTCTGTTTGGAGCACTTCTGATGATGAGTCTTTATCATCTTGGACTCTATTCACTCAGAAGAACAGACAGGTCAGCCCTCTATTTTGCGGCGGTATGTCTGCTTTTCTCATTAAGACCCATTTTTATCGGTGAACATGAAATCGCTGATCTTCTGAATTATCCATACAACATATATATGATAAGGCTGGAATACATTCTTCTTTATCTGACTCTTCCGTTTTATTATCTTTATATCAGGGAGATCTTCCCGTCTGAGTTCAGGAACAGAACAATGAATTACTGTATGGCATATTTGATTGCAGTATGTGCAGTTCCGACAGTCTTCAGTGCAAAAATATTCACCGAACTTCTGTTTCTTTTTCACATTGGAGTAATTCTGACTGTACTGACAAGCATTGCGTTTATCATACTTGCAGTAATCAGGAAAAGAGAAGGTTCTCTGATTTTTTCTTTAGGCATTCTGATTGTTTCTGTCTGTGCCGTCAATGATCTGCTTTATGCAAGGGGAGCAATATTTACGAAGAATTATATTTCTCACGGAGTATTCTTTTTCATTTTTTCGCAGGCCTATCTTCTTTCCTCAAGATTTTCAAAAGCATTTAGGGATTCAGAAATATCCAGAAGCATGGCGGAGGAACAGAGACTGCTTGCAGAAGAAAGAAAGACTGAGATCGAAAAACTGAACGGGATGAAGGATGAATTTCTTGCGAACCTTTCTCATGAACTGAAGACTCCTTTGACCTATATTTATATGTATTCCGAGATGCTGACAGAACCCAATGAACAGGAAACTGTCATTGAATACGGGAAAGAACTTCTCGGAAATGCAAAGAAACTGAATGATTATCTGGAAGATCTTATTCTGATGACTGATATTGAATCGATGAAGGAACTTCATCTGGAATCTGTATCCTTTGCTTCTGCAGTGGAGGAGAATATTTTATCATTAAAATCGGAGTCAACGCAGAACCATGTGAGCATTTCCTATAATACGGAGGAGGACGATACTGTGCTTTGTGACAGGCACCTTTTTGTAAAGATGCTGTATGCTGTGATGAAAAATGCCATCCTTTACAACCGTGAAGGAGGTTCAGTTGTTCTTTCATTTCAGAAAAATGCAAAAGAATGCATTTTTTCCTGCAGGGATACAGGTATAGGAATTTCTGAAAAGATGAAAGAGCGGGTCTTTGAAAAATTTTTCCGTGCAGACTCTTCTCTAAAGTATGAAAAAAGCGGAGTAGGGATTGGACTTTACCTGGCTTCAAGGATTGCATCTCTTCACGGAGGCAGAATAGAACTGGATTCTGAGGAAGGAAAAGGATCTGAGTTCAGAATCATCTTTCCATTAAGGAATTATAATTAAAATGTCATTCAGAAATACATTCTGGAAGCTTACATTCCGTCTTGAACTCTTTACACATACAGTGCCTCTTCCGTTTGCGGTTTATATGGGTTCAGCGGCATCCGGTCTGGACAGGGAAAATCAGATGATTATGCTGATGACCTGCTTTTCCTGGGCAGGGACGACTCTTTTACTCGGCATACTCTGGAGATATGTTTTTCTGAAAAGGATATTTGAAAAAATTGACAGGATCGAATCTTCAGTCAGCCCGGAAACTGCGGAGTGTCAGGAACTTAAGCTTTCTATGATGAAATATCCTTTCAGGGAAGCGGCTGTGATTGTGTTCAGATGGCTTGCCGGTGCGGCTCCGGCAGTATTTCATACGGCATATATCATCGGATTTCAGAAGGGATACCCTGTCATTCAGATGCTTCCTTTTGTAATTCTTATGATTGGACCTCTTTCCTTTATGGCTTACTTTTTTATCACAGAAAATACAGTATCTGAACTTATAAAAAAAAGCCGTCTAGCCTTCTGTGAGATCCCTCCTGAAAGGATTCCTAAATTCAATTATTATGCAAGAATCATTCTCACTGTTTTCGGTCTGGTTTCAATGCCCTTCACTCTTTTCGGCTATATTCTCTATTCCCTGAACAGGGGATACTTTACAGTGGAAAACCCTGCAGCGCATATAATTGTGCTGGCTGTAATGTTTTCCTTTCCTATGCTTTTCGTCGCATATATTCTGGGAATATCGGTCAGGAACGGAATTTCCTCCGTGAACGATACGCTTCAGCAGGTGAGTCATGGAAATTTTTCCGTCAAGCTGCCAGTGTCTGCAACGGACGATTTCTCAGTGCAGGCATATCATCTGAATCAGGTCATCAGCCGTCTGAGTTCAATGTACTCGGAAATCAGTGTTCTGAATGCCGATCTTGACAGTACGGTCAGGGACAGGACTAAAAGCCTGGAAGAGGCCAAGGCAGAAATGGAGTCACTGACTGAACTTACAAAAAATATAAATTCAGTTTCATCTCTGACGGATATTATGAGTTTTGTAATGTATTATCTGGAAACTGAATATCAGTATAAGGATTTTTGGCTGATTCTGCCGGATAAGGACAGAAAAATGTTTTATACATTCAGTTTTGTTTCAGCTGAAAAATCAGAGCTCAGGGATCAGTTTTTTAAACTGTGGCAGGCCCCCATAAATGAGAAAGCCGGAATAATTTTCGAAGTCTTCTCAACGCAGGAATTTGTCTTTGAAGAATTCTATGAAAATAATGAGAATATATCTCACACTGACAGAATGATATTTAAAAAAAGCGGATGGAAGTATATCTTTTCTCTGCCCCTTCTCATTTACGGAGAAACAGTCGGAATCATTTCAGTAAACAGACCGGTTCCGCCTGAATTTATAACTGAGAATGAAAAAATCAGGATTCAGAAATTTTCAGATCAGATTGCCGGTGCCGTCAGCAATTCCATACTGATAGGCAGTATGGAACAGGCCAAGGCAGAAATGGAGTCCTTGAATGAACTGACAAGAAACATAAATTCCGTCTCATCCCTGACAGATATTATGAGTTTCGTAATGTATTATCTGGAGACAAATTACCATTACAGAGATTTCTGGATGATTCTTGCAGACAGGGAAAAGAAAAAATTCAAAAGCTTCAGTTTTGTTTCGCCTGACGGCAATTCGGAGAAATCTGAATATTTCAGAAATTGGAGCAGGTCAGTCGGAAAAAATGCCGGGAAAATATTTGAGGCATTCTCTGAGCATAAGACAGTGTTCTGCTCTGAGGCTGAGCTGGGAGAAGGTCTGCATTCTTCAGATGTTGAAATTATGGAAAAAGCAGGCTGGAAATACTTATACTATATTCCTTTAATTATCTACGGAGATACAATCGGCATTCTTTCCATAAATAAACCCGTTCCGCCTGAGTCGATTTCAGAAGAGGAAAAAGGCCGGCTTCAGAAAGTCTCGGATCAGATTGCAGGTGCCGTTCAGAATGCAGAGCTTCTGAAGGAAGCGGAAGAGGCTCAGAAGCAGGTGGAATTTCTGAATGAGTTTTCCAAAGTGATCAATTCGGCCAAGGATCTGGACACTGTTTTTCAGCAGGCAGTCAAGGAGCTGACTGAGAAGCTCGGAACGGACATATATATTCTTCAGCTGGTGGATAAAAAGAAAAATGAACTCTTTACGAGATGTTATTCTGCATCAAATTCAGGAAATTTTAATGAGATATACTATCAGTGGGAAATTCCGCTTGTTCCTGAATCAGGAAGTGTATATAAAACATATTCATCAAAAAAGACATTCTATTTTAAAAACAACAGCAGAGTTTCTGATGAGAGGCTTTCCGTATTTGACAGGAAATGGAAGAATGATCTGAAGTTGAATGCAACATTTCAGATTCCTCTTCTGGTGCAGAATGAAGTGATAGGCATAATGCATATCAACAGGTACGGAGGACTGCAGGAACTGCAGAAGGAAGAAATCCGTTTTACTGAATCACTCTGTGAACAGCTTGCAATTGCAGTGAACAGCTCGTTTCTGTATGAGCTTACGGAAAAGGAAAGAGAAAAATCGGAAAAACTCCTTTTAAATATTCTTCCTGAAGATGTTGCCGCAGAGCTGAAGGAGAAGGGCTCCACTGAACCGGTAATGTTTGATTCCGTCTCTGTGCTGTTTACTGATTTCAAGGGTTTCACAAAGATTGCGGAAAATATGACACCTCAGGAGCTGATTAAGGAGCTTGACGGATGTTTCTCTCAGTTCGACAGAATCACTGAGAGATTTCATCTGGAAAAGCTGAAGACTATCGGAGACAGCTATATGTGTGCCGGCGGGATACCTAAGACAAAAAAATCAAATATTCCCGGTGCAAAAAATGCAGTGGATGCAGTTCTTGCAGCTCTGGAGATCCAGTCATTTATGAACCAGATGAAGGACATCAAGATGATGCTTGAGGTTCCGTACTGGGAACTTAGACTCGGAATTCACAGCGGGCCTTTAGTTGCAGGAGTGATCGGGGAAAAGAAGTTTGCTTACGATGTATGGGGCGACACAGTGAATACAGCAAGTCGAATGGAATCCAGCGGGACCCCCGGGATGATCAATATAAGCGGAAGTACATATGAATTCGTGAAGGACTTTTTTGACTGCGAGTACAGAGGCAGAATCAATGCAAAGAACAAGGGTGAGGTTGAAATGTACTATGTCAGCAGAATTCGGAAAGGGTTATCAGTGAATGATTCGAAAAATGTTCCTAACGGACTTTTTTGGGAAAGATACGAGATTCTGTAATATTCAAGTTTTCTAATATTGCAGGAGCGCAATGCCTTAAATTCTGAGTTTAAGCAGCTTCATTTATCTGAAGTCTTACCCGGACAGAATTTCAAATCTGTGAAAAATTGAAATTTTAGGAGGTTTCTAAAAAAATTATTTTGAGATTCGAAAAAACAGAATGTTTTCTCTAAATGAAGCACTCATCCATTTTTTACCGATAATTTCTGCTTGAAAATCCTGTCTTATCCGTCAAATATTAAGCTATGTTCCGGAAGCTGCCAATGCTTTTCATTCTGCTTTTTTTTTCGTCCTGTGCTGCCAAGAAGGGGATGAAATTCAAGGCACTGTTCAGCATTATGTCTTCAGACTGTACCCTTTCGGATTTAAAAATCAGTGCCGGAAGCCTGAAGGAAACTTTTTCTTCGTCTCTCACGTCCTATACTGCTTCCGTCCCGAATTCTTCTGGCTCAACTACTGTCACCGCAACTGCTGCAAATTCCGGTGCATCCATTACTGTGAATGGAGCAGCAGTGAGTTCCGGCACTGCCTCAGGAAGCATCAGTCTTGCAGAAGGCTCAAATACAGTCACAGTCAAAGTGACTGCTCAGGATGCATCCTCTAGAACATATACAATAACTATAGTAAGAGTTACAAATATAAGCACTCTTAGTTTTCTCTCGGTCAGCAGTGTCACTCTTTATCCCTCATTTTCTTCTGCGGTGACATCTTATACTGCTTCTGTCCAGTCTTCTGTTTCATCAATTACCGTAACGCCGACTGCATCGGATGCAAATGCCTCCATCACTGTGAACGGGACGGCGACTGCTTCCGGCTCAGCTTCTTCTTCGCTCAGTCTGAATACGGGAGCGAATACAGTGACTGTTTCAGTGACAGCATCGGACTCTGCAGCTGTATCAGTGTATACAGTCACTGTGTACCGGATGGTAAATAATGTTTACAGATTCTTCATAACATCATCACTGTATGACGGCAATCTTGGCGGGGCTTCCGGTGCGGACTCGAAATGCAGTTCTGATGCAAACAAGCCGAATGACGGGAGCACATACAAGGCTTTTGTCGGAACCTCAGGACGTTACGGATGCGGAACGACGAGCGACTGCACGAATCCTTCTGAGAATTCAGACTGGGTGCTCAAGCCGAATAAGAATTATGCCAGAACAGACGGAACTGCACTGTTTACATCCAATGCTGCGGGGATTTTCCTTTCTTCAGGTTCCATGTCAAATTCATTTGAGTCCGGGGTTCAGAAGGCTTACTGGGGAGGTTTTTCTTCCGGAATTATCTGGAATTATTCCACTACGAACTGTTCTGACTGGACAAGCAGCTCTTCCGGAAATCAGGGAAGAATAGGACTGAGTGATTCAACCGGATATTACAATGCAGTCCGTGATCTGACCACAACTCCGAACTGCAATACGATGCAGTATCTTCTCTGTGCGGAGCAGTAAAAAAACCTTCCTTGACGTTCATCTGCCCTGATCTGAACTGGAATCAGTATGATAGACAGATATTCCAACCCTGAGATTGCAGCAATCTGGAGTCTCGAAAACAAATTTGAGATATGGAAGGATATTGAAATCCTTGCCTGTGAAGTCAGAATGAACAGAGGTGAAATTCCCAAAGAGGATTTCGAGGAAATTAAGGCCAAGGCTAAATTTGATGTTCCAGGGATTCTGGAACTGGAAAAAACACTTCAGCACGATGTGATTGCATTTCTGACGAATATGGGAAATTATATCGGACCGGCTTCGAGGCACGTGCATTACGGTCTGACATCTTCGGATATAGGAGACACTGCACTCTGCGTTCAGATGTCTCAGGCGATGGATCTGATTCTGAAACGGCTTGATGAACTTATCGCCTCAGTAAAGGAAAAAGCAGAAGAGCACAAGATGACTCCATGCATCGGACGTTCACACGGGATTCATGCGGAACCGATGACTCTTGGGCTGAAGTTTGCACTGTTTTATGAAGAACTGAAAAGAAACAGGGAAAGAATGCTTCTTGCAAAGAAGGAAATTTCCGTCGGTAAATTTTCGGGAGCTGTGGGCACCTTTTCCAATATTGATCCTGAGATAGAAGAATTCGTCTGCAGGAGACTTGGTCTTGAACCTGATCCGATCACCACCCAGGTCATTACAAGGGACAGACATGCATTTTATGCAAGCGTCCT
>DAORDI010000055.1:11202-23597 GCA_035345895.1 Leptospiraceae bacterium | reverse complement strand
AAAGCCCTTAGCAGCTTCAAGGTTTGCGGCAGCTTCAAGGTTTGCGGCAGCTTCATAGTTTGCGAAACCGCCGGTAGGCCTGCCAAAAACGCCCCACCTGCAGCCGTAAGGCGTAAAGTGAGATCCTAAATCTCCTTACGATGATCAGCATCCGGTGATTCTGCAGAGAAAAGAAAACATGGAAAAGCTGAATTCAACAGTCGCTGAATTCAGTGAAATCTTTACTCTTCTGCGGGGTTATACCGTTAGAACATTATTTTTAAATATAAATTCATTATACTGGAAATATTCTTCTTCCGTCAGAAAACATATCCTTCATCCGAAAATGGGCGGAAGAATTTTTCAGCCCTATGAATTTGCTGAACTTGCTGTGTATTCAGGTTTCAGACTGGGAGACTTTTTCAGGATTGTCCATAATTACTGCTTCATTTTTTCCATGGATATCTTTTATCCCTCAGAAAAAAATTCATCTCCCTGCAGACAAGCTGAATCCCGTCCTTGGACAGCACAAACAGATGAGCTTTTCCCGCATCCCCTATCCGTATGTAAATCTTCAGACCTTTTCTTGTATATGTCCCGCTTTCTATTTCATCACTTCCCGGCCAGGCCATTTCGAAACGACGGCTGTCTTCAAATTTGATGTACCCCGGTTCTCCGCATCCCTCACATCCTGGTTCTGACACTTCCTTTACAGGCTTTCCTACAAAAATTCTGCCGCTCAGCTCTGATCTCTCTTCGTCCTTGCCTTGAACAGCAGCCGGCATAATAAAAAATAGATATATTAATACATATAATATTATTTTCATAGAATCTACCCCCTGATTCTGTCCCATCTCAGCATCAAATTTCCTTCCTATACTTCATCACCTTGCAGATTTGCAAGCTGTTTTTCCTCTTTGGACGGAAATAAACAACTGAGTCTCAAAGTCTTTTATATTATGCAATGCTTCACAAAACAGATACTGATTTTTTTCCTGTTGATTAATCGGCAAAATATGAAATAATTCAATGAAAAGACTGCAGGGCAAAAATATTCATATGCATTATTTTATATAAAACAGATTATCGCAACAGGATGGAATTATGAAGGGAATCAAATTTTCGGTCAGGGTGAGTCTAGTGACTCTTTCAGCAGTCGTCATTCTTCTTTCGGGCGGATTTATCAGTCTGATTTCCTTTTACGGAAGCAGGATGTCAATTCACATACTTGTGGAAGGACTGATGGAAAATATATGTGTGCAGACAATAGACAAGACTCTGTCTTACCTTAAGACAGCCCATATCAGCGGTGAAATCACAGAGTTTATGTTCAATGAGGGTCTTCTGGATATGGAAAAAAAAGAAGTCCTTTCCAGATACTTCAAAAGCATTGTGGAGGCAAATCCTCAGATCGTTGCAGTTTTTTACGGAAATGAAAAAGACGGAAAATTCCTGATGCAGAAGCAGATGAGAGACGACAGCATCAGTGAAAAGTACATATATCCTTCAGGCAGCAAAATCCAGACTGACTGGAAACATTCCAATCCTAAATTTGCAAAAGATCTTAAGAGCTTTCTGGAAGATCCTCCCGGCGCATTCGAACCCAGAACACGTCCCTGGTATTCCGATGCAAAAAATAAAAAGGATCATATCTGGACTGATATTTATATCTTTGATCTGGATAAGCTGCCTGGCCTGACTTACAGCACTCCCATCTATTCCGACAAGGAACTGAAAGGAGTCATCGGAATCGACGTCAGCATAAAAGGACTGTCCTACTTTCTGGGCAGACAGAAAATCGGAAAAACTGGAAAGGCTTTTCTGATCAATAAAAGATTTGAAATCATTGCTCATCCCCTTCTGGAAAATGAAGAATTTCACGGCATCGATGAAAACGGTCATGATGAGGAAGACCATGAGATTATAAATTCCATCCATGTATTCAGAGACAGGATGAAAGGTCTGTCATGGGATGAAGTAAAAAAATCTCCTGCATTTTACGTCCATACCCATGAGGGTGAAACTCATATGAATATGTACTATCCCTTTCCGGCAGGTCCGCATGACTGGATGATCGGGATTGTTGTGCCCGAAGATGAATATATCTATATTATAAAGAAGAATAATAAAATTATCTGGGGAAGCTCATTTGTCCTGATCATAGCAGCTGTCTTTGTAGGAATCATATTTGCACGAAGAATATCCAGGCCTCTCAGTCAGCTTTCAAGAGAAATGGACGAGGTGAAAACTTTCCGCATCACTGAGGGAGAAAAAATAAATTCATCTCTTCTCGAAGTGGACAATATGGCAAGATCTTTCGAGGGGATGAAACAGGGTCTGAAATCCTTCCAGAAATATGTGCCTGCAGATCTTGTGAGGGAACTGATTTCCATCGGAAAAGAAGCAGTTCCTGGAGGAGACAGACGGGAGCTGACAGTTTATTTTTCCGATATTGCAAATTTCACTTCCATTTCAGAAAGTCTTTCACCGGAGGAACTCGTTTCACTCCTTTCAGAGTATCTGGAATCCAGCAGTCATAAAATTACTGATTTTAAAGGTACTATAGATAAATACATAGGTGATTCCATTATGGCATTCTGGGGTGCACCGATTCCTCTGGAAACACATGCACTCAATGCATGTCTCGCTGCCCTGAATGTAAAGAAGGGTCTGAAAATACTGGAAGCACAGTGGAAAGCCCAAGGCAAGCCTCCGATATTCAAGGACAGAATTGGAATAAATACAGGGGAAGTGATTGTGGGAAACATCGGTTCAAATTCCAGAATCAACTATACGGTCATAGGAGACACAGTGAATCTTGCGAGCAGAATTGAAGGACTGAACAAATATTACGGAACAGAAATTCTGATCAGTGAAGCCACTTATGAAAAAGTAAAAAATGATCTCTTTACAAGAAAAGTGGATCTGGTTTCGGTGAAAGGAAAGACTAAAGGAACTTCCATTTATGAACTCATTTCTGAAAAAAAGGATGCAGATGCCGATTCAGTGAAATGGGTTTCTGCATACGAAGAGGGCCTGAGTTTCTATCTGGAGAAAAAATGGCAGAAGGCAGTAAGTTCTTTTGAGAAAGCCCGTTCAATGAATCCTTCGGATATCAATTCAGAATCATTCATCAAAAGATGCAGTCTTTACATACAGACTCCTCCTCCCGAAGACTGGGACGGAGTGTTCAGAATGACATCAAAGTGATGAGTGTTTTCTGCAGCAGGCTCAGCTGATTTCTGGGTCTGCAGCTCTGATGAAACAGTTTTATGCTATTTACCGTCTGCGGAACATCCTGTATCCCGAAAAGAGTTGAAATGGACCGTTTTTTTCGATTCATAAAATTCTTGATTTATCTGTGCAAGTATAAATGATTGTGTGAATGAAATCCAGACTGATTAAAATCCTGATTATTGCTCTTGTTCCAGGAGCCATTCTTTTCTCCAAAGGCAAACGCATTACAATGCCTGACTCTGACGGCGACACCTATTTCGATAAACTGGAAAGGGCAGCAGGAACCGACCCTTCCAAAAATGAATGCAAGCCTAAAAAATGTCCCGATGCTTCCATAAATACAATTGATGAAGCAGAACATTTTATCATGATCCTCGATCAGAGCGGAAGTATGTCAGCTGATTTCGGCGGAAGTGAAACCAGGATGGAAGCTGCAAAAAGAGTAGTGAAGGACTTTATCCAAAATGCGCCGAATGATCTGAAAATCGGTCTCTATACATACGGGAAAAATGAATGTTCTGCATTTGATGAAATGCAGAATCCATTTGAGAAAATGAACAGGACAAAACTCATTGAGGAAGTAGGCACCATTCAGCCTTCAGGAAGCACTCCAATAGGTGCATCCATTTCCAAACTCAGAGAATTTCTTTCAGATAAAAGAGGAAGTTTCAATGTTCTCCTAGTAACGGACGGGGGAGAGTCCTGCAATGGAAATCCTGCAGAAGAAGCAAGGAAACTCATTGAACTGAATAAAAATTCTGGGGTCGCAATTCGGCTTTATATTGCAGGCATAGGAATGAGTGATGAGGACGGAAAAGAGCTGAAGCAGGTTGCTGTTGCATCACAGGGTCATTATATTGACATTAAAAACAGTGATGAAATGGAAAAAATATTCCTGACTCCCATACAGGGAATCGTAAAGAGTCTGAAAGGAATGGTATGTCTTCAGGCAGAAGCCGACGAACTGATCAGATGTGAAAGTGCCAGACTCAATAAAATCAAGCTTGTCTATCCTAGAAAAATAGATATGGACATCCCGAATGAATTCAGTCCCGATGAAAAAGAATTCCTGAAAGAGCAGCTCCCTAAACTGGAAGAAAAGGCTCAGGACAGGATTGAAAAATTTCAGAATGTCAAAGCAAAAAGACATGAAGACTATCAGGAAAAAATCATTAAATACAGTGAACTGATCGGTCCTCACAAGAAGAAAAAATAAAATAAGAACTTGGCCGAGGACGTGAGAATCAACAGGAGACGTAATTTTCTTTCATGTTACCTGTTGATTTTTATGTGAGATGTTTCAAGGATGAATGAAGCTGCCGTACCCAGAAGCATCACAAATGCGGCTGCTGAATAAATCCAGAACTGCAGAGAATACAGCTGAGATTGGTATTTAAACGAAGTGATCAATGCGACCAAAACATCCCCTTGCTGATCAAGGATTTTTTGAAATGATTTAGCTGCAAATATAGTAAAAATACCTATTATTATATTTACTGAACCTGCAAATAAATACGACAACTCCTTAGAGAAACCTTCTGCAAAGAGCATAATTCCGATTACCGTCAGAACGATGCCTGCTCCATACATTCGCCCGGATAATCGTTTTATTAAAAATTTCTGATCCGAAGAAAGACTGAGTTCTTTGCTTTCCATTTTGCCCTCACTTTAACATTTTTTTAAAAAAACTTGTATATCCAAGTATAAAATCAAATATGAATGCATATTTTATATTTTCAAATCCTGCAGATTTCGAATATTAACAGATTTCTGTTGAGTTTTTTCATAATGAAAGTGCGAGATATTTTTTCCAGAATTTTTCATTACCGGCTGACACAGGGCTGTCATCAGAAACGCGAAGTTCCTTCTTCAGATTCAGCACAAAATACATATCCACTTCGCCCTTGTTTTTTGCATTGATTCTGCCGCGATATTCACAGTCAAAAAAATCCTTCACATATTCATAAGTTGTTCCGCTGATGTTTATTCTGCCCGGATATCCGCTCGACTCCATTCTGCTTGCCGTATTCACTGTATCCCCCCAGACATCGTAGGCAAATTTCTTTTCACCTATGACACCTGCTACCAGAGGTCCAGTGTGAATGCCGAGACGAAGTTCCCAGTATGGAAAACCCATCATTTCTTTGAGCGACTTCATCTGATTCATAAATGACTGAATTTCCAGTGCAGCCAGCACTGCATCAATTGCATGAGTTGCACTCGGCTTGGGAATGCCTCCGGCACACATATAACTGTCGCCTATAGTCTTGAGTTTTTCCAAATTGAATCTTTCAGTGATCTTGTCAAACTGCACAAAACATCCGTCCAATTCCTTGATCAGTTCATTCGGAGACATTTTCTCAGCGATTTTAGTAAAACCCTGAAAGTCAGTAAACAGTACGGATACAGAATCAAAAGATACAGGCTCTGCAGTTCCTTTATCCTTAAGCTCTTCAGCAACATCCTTGGGAAGAATATTCAGAAGAAGTTTTTCAGATCTCATCTTTTCCGATTCTGCAAGCTGTTTTGCCTGGTCAGTTTCCTTGAGCAGTCTCGCATTGTTCACCGCGCCTACTACCTGATCTGCAAGTACGGAGAGCCTGTTCAATGCGGACTCATCTATTTTCATTTCCGTATTCATGCTGAAAAAATCCAATATGCCGATCACTTCATTCTTCATCTTCAGTGGAACAGAGATGAATGAACGCATCTGGTAAAGATAAGCAATTTTATTTTCCGCTTCCACTTCAGATTTCGGTATTCTGTAAAAATACACAACTGTCCCTGTCTTATACACCCGGCTGTGAATAGCCCTTCTGGCATTCAGTTCGATTGGAGTTTCCAGCACATATTTCCTGTCTCCTTCACTCATATGATCCGGGAAAGATGCTCTCAGACATTTTACCGTTTCAGTATTTCTGTCAGTCAGATATAATCCATAATTATGAATTCCAAAATTCGGTGTCACATAATTCATCACTGTATTCATAATTTCACCGATGTCCAGGTTTTCATTCACTGCTCTCGAAAACTCATTCAGCATTTCCACTTCTCTTTTGGAAGCATCCAGCTCCTGAACTCTTTCACTGACAATCTGCTCCAGGTTCTCTTTAAGTTTCTGAAGCTCCCTGTTGCTCAGCTCAAGCGATTCTCTCTGAGCCTCCAGTTCCGAAGCTAGTTTTTCTGTAAGAGAAAATGCTTTTGAAAATCTTCTGGAAAGAACAATGGACTGGGAAAAGATAAATACGAGAAGACCGTAACTGCCCATATAAAATGTATGGATTGCCTGATTGGCATACAGTATATCATTCATAATTGTAACGATGAAAGGAACAGCTCCGAAAAGAAAGATCAGAGCACCTGTGCTTTTTCTTCTGATTGCCTTGATGAGAATAAAGACTGTAAAAAATGCAAGGGCCAGGGTTATTATTTGAACAAATATAAGCACCCTTGGATATACTGAAATTGGAGATGTCAGAGGAAGCAGTGCAGGAGGAATGCTGAGTATAAGAAAAGTCCGCAGGATGAATGTATTGAATTCTGCATGAAAAAGATGAAACAGGAAAAGCGCAAATACTGGAACACCTGCATAGAAGGTAAAGAAATCCATTCTGTAAACTTCATAAAAGGAAAGGAAGGGTATCCAGTCGAGCAGTGACCTTGACTCAACGGATATGATCCTTAGAGCGACCAGAAGACAGAATAAACCGAAGAACAAAGGCGACTTTTCTTTTTTTCTGAGCATAAAAAGTCCCAAATGATAGAACCCCATAATCAGAAGACTGCCAAGCACAATAAAATCGACCGTTGTATCGGTCTTTTGCGATTTTATAAGATCATCATAGTGCCCAAGTTTTATCCTGCTCCAGATGCCTGATTCCATATATTCATAATTGGAAACAAGGAATACAATATCCAGTTCTGTCTCACTTGAGGGAATCTGAATCTCCCTGTATTTCAAAAGGGACTGCATTTCTTCTCTGCTTCTGCCCGGTTTTCCATTTGAGGATATAAAAATATTATTAATATATAAACTGTATGCCATTCCAATATCAGTAATTCTGAGTCCTAAAGGTCTGGAATATTTTGATGTATGCACTTTCAGGCGGTAGGCAGCGTGTCCAAAAACTGGAATCTTTTCACCTTGCGCAGAAGGGTCTGCCTTAGAGTTCCAAACAGAGGGAACTGAAATAAAATCAGGGGATTTGGCCTTTTCCGAATCAGTAAATTTTTTCAGCTCATCAGAATTTTCAAAAAAGACATTCCTGAAAAATTCCCATTCACCGTCCAGGACAGCGTAACCTTTTGAAAAGTCCCAATCCTGAAGATATAAATGACCCTTTACAGCAGGAGGACTTTTTGCCAGTGAAGCATTGCTGCAATCCAGAAAAAACAGTAATGACAAAATACTGAATACAGTTAGTTTCCAGGAAAGAGAAAAATCTGCAATTCCTACGGTTCTGAATATGTGTCGAAGCAGGCTTAAAATTTTCATATTATATGTAATGCTATACTCAATATGCCAGTAAGTAAATAAATTGCTTTTAAGAAAAGCAGTAAAAAGGATTTTTATAAAAATATGAACTTTGCAGATTTGGGAAAAAAACGTGTTCTATCAGCATAAATCAGGAGAACCTGCTCTCTGCAGACTCTCCTGAATTCCTCATCAGTTTTTCATACAGCTCTGCGTCTGACCTGCCTGATCTTTTCATAAAGATGAGTATAACGCATCTCGCTTCCTTTCCAGCCCCAGTCAATATGCATTATGTTTCTTCTTACTATGCTCAGATCTGCTTTGTTCCAGAAAAGAGTATTCGCTCTGTCCAGAGCATAGTTCAATGAATGAGCTTCCCCTTTTTCAAAGACTATTCCTGTCATATAATGTCTGTCCGCATCTTCCCTGACCGTGTCCTTCAACCCGCCTACCCTGCTCACAATTGGAACTGTCCCATACACTTGGCTGTACATCTGATTCAGTCCGCAAGGTTCAAAAAGGGAAGGCATCAGAAAAAAGTCGGCTGCTGCTTCCACTTTATGAGCAAGGGCGTCTTCAAATCCCTTGAAGAAGAAAAGCCGTTTATGATCGTGATGAGAAAAATGAAACAGAGTGTTTTCCAGTTTCTCATCTCCTGATCCAAGTATGAAATAATAAAAGGGGAGGCCCCATTTTTCACGGAAACTCTGCAGAAAAGTTTCTATCCCTTTCTGATGAGTAAGTCTAGTCACCATACCGATTAAAGGTCTGTCGAGGTCAATATCCAGTCCATATTCCTTATAAAGACTCAGCTTATTCTCCCTTTTCCCCTCTTCTGCATTTGATGAATTATAATTTAATGCTATTTTAGTGTCAAATGAAGGATTCCAGACCCTGTCATCAATTCCGTTCAGAATTCCAGTATAATTATAACGTCTTTCATTCAGAAGCCAGGAAAGGAAATAACCTTCCGGCTCATGCAGAGTCTCCTCCCTGTATCCGGGGCTGACCGTAGTAATCTCATTTGCAAACATCAGAGCACCTTTCATATAATTCACTTTGCCCAGATTGTCCAGGATCTCCGTGTTGATGTTGAAAGGGTCCACTCTCAGAAAACTCGTCATCCAGTAAGGATGATCCCCCTGATAGGCAAGATTATGAATTGTGAACACAGTCGGCCTTCCTTCAGCGAGGAAATGGTTGCAGACATTTACAAGTGCTGTATGCCAATCGTGGGAATGAACTATATCTGCATGAATCAGTCTTCCCAGATAATAGCAGGCATAGGAGAAAAGTGCAAAATTAAAGAGCTCTCCATCATTAGAATATATCTTATCATAATTTTCAAACACTGGAGACTCGAAAAAATGAATATGAACATCCTTGTCCATAGTATGCAGAAAGCGGGACTTTTTGAGTATGTTGGAAGCATCAGAATGAAATGCCTGCATCGGATCAATGGCTGGAAGAGTATGAACCACTTCCGGAATTTTGTCACGGAACGATTTCAGAAGAGGAACAGCAATATGCACTTCATGCCGGTTGGCCTGCTCCTTCGCAATTGATGCAAGCATATCTGAAAGGCCGCCTACTTTTATGTATGGATAAAGCTCTGCAGATGTGTGAAGTATTTTCATTTTTTTTCCTTTACGAAATCTTTATAAAGTAATGAAGGTTGAATACCTTGGTTTCCCTGGTACTTGCCTGATTTATATTCGGTGATTTCGCCTTCAACCGTATGATAAAATATCTGGCAGATCTGGACTCCTGCATAGACGATCAGAGGATGAATGACTGAAATTTCCAGTGTCCAGAATCCTCTGAATCCCACATCACCGAAACCTGCAGTGATGTGCACATACATCCCCAGTCTCCCGATTGAAGACCTTCCTTCCAGCATCGGCACCAGATCATAAGTTTCCGTATATTCCAGTGTTCTACCAAGATAAAGAGTTCCCGGTTCCAGAAGAAATCCTGTTTCAGGAATAATAATTTTTTCTGTTTCAAGAGGACTTTTCATATCCAGAGGAAATTTTTTATATATCAGAAGCTCACTGTGAAGTCTCAGATTGTATGAATTCGGATTGAGCAGACTGTCTTCATAAGGTTCAATCAGTATCTTCTTCTCAGAGATTTTTTTCTTGATTTCTTTTCCGGTGAGTATCATTCATTTTCCTTTGAATACAGGTTTTCTTTTTTCCTTGAACGCCAGAAGCGCCTCATTTCTGTCTTCTGTGTCAAGAGTGAGAAGGTAACATTCTCTTTCGATATCCAGTCCTCTTTCAATATCCTCAGAAAACCCCCTTTCCACTGCTTTTTTTGCTGCACGGACTGCAATCGGCGCCGAACTGCAGATCTCTCTGCAGTATTCGACGGATAAATCTATAAAATTATCTATAATAACTCTCTGTACAATTCCGAGTCTCAGTGCTTCTGCAGAATTTATTCGAGCTGCCCGGAAAATCAGATCTTTTGCGGATGCTTTTCCAATCAGTCTTGCAAGTCTCTGAGTCCCCCCGGCACCGGGAATGATTCCCAGTTTCGTTTCAGTCAGACCTATCACAGAATCTTCCTTCACCAGACGGATATCTGTCGCAAGTGCAAGTTCCAGCCCGCCTCCAAAAGCAGAGCCGTTCATTGCAGAAACAGTGGGAATCTCCAGATTTTCCAGAAGATGAAGCAGATTTCTGAAATCATTCAAAAACTGAAAAACTTCTTCTCTGGACATCCTGCTTCTTTCTTCGAGATCGGCACCCGCACAGAATGTTTTCCCGCCCTCAGATGTAATCATCAGACACCGGATTTCAGGATCATTTTTGAATGAAAGAACTGCACTGTTCAGGTTTTGAAGCAGTTCTCTGGAGATAGAATTGCTTTTTTCGGGACGGTTCAAGCGGATGATGCCGATGTTCTCTTTTTTTTCGGAAATTACTGCCGACATGAGACAATTTAAAAATATGAGGTGCTGCAGTCTATCAGTAATTAAACTATGATTCTCAGCAAGACAGAGGAGGAAGCCTCTGCCTGCATTTTTACAATTGCAGTATTATTTTTTGAAAAAGAATTTTTGCCTAAAAAAGCCTCATACAATTCCGCGTCAACCCTTAGGGGCGTATGGGCGGCGTCCCTAAGGGTTGATTATCAATCATATCATTTTTTTTGAAAGTCCATATTTTTCTTTTAAATCCGTCAATTGGATTTTGTCTAAAAACAAAAACGTGAGTCAGCCAGCAAATACAATGTGCCTCAGACCTCCCATTTTTTTTTCGCTTCGTGCCCTTCACTGTGAAATTTATTTTTTACAAAGCCCGCGACTGTTCAGTTATGCAGTCAGTCCGGATATCTCCTTTGAAAGAGTAATGAAAACCCATATAAAAAATATCCCAAATAAAAGATCGTTGGCTCCATAAACTGCATAGAAAATTCCGGAAAGAACTGACTGATGAAAAACTGCAGACAGATTCGCCTCAGGCCGAAGTATCCACATAAACCAGGAAATCACATAGGCAGTCTTCTCAATGGCAAATACGGCAGACAGATATCTGAAATTCTCCGAATATCCTGCGGCTATAAAGACTAGGCCCCATACAATAATCATCACCAGACCGAATACTGACATTACCTCCGGATACACACTGGAAATATGTCTGTTTGTAAATCCGAGAGAAAAAATAAGCACCCCGAGGATATTTGCCGCCCCTGCCAGATAAAATCCGTTTTTTATCATACTATATCTGTTCATTTTAAACCTGCTTCCGAAAGGCTGCCAAGAAAAACCACTGCCGCATAATACAATTTTTGAAAGAAACTGAACTGATCAACTTAAATAATCTGACTGCAGCTGTGCCTATAGGGACTCTTCTGACTGATTTTAAAGAAGACTTGGACTTACCGGAAGAACTTACTGCACATTCGTTCAGAAAAAAAAGAAAGAGCTGTAAGGGAATAATTTGTTTCATGGAGAAAAGCTTACCTGTATGATTAATAAAGTCAAGACAGTTCTGTTTTAAAAATCAGTTAAAGAAAATTTTTGAGGCATTTTCCATATCCGCCTGCATAAAAAAGCTGTCAGGAATACAGGGAAATACCTGAAAATCAGGATTTTCCATTGAATATTTTGAATACAGCAGACTTTTTTGGAAACGGGAGAAATATAAAAGAATTGACAATAAAAACTTTACAATTTTATCAGCATATCTATACTCATCCGCAGCTATGGAAAATATCACTGAAAAAATCAATGAACTGAAGAAACTCATATCGGAATTCAGAAAATCTGTTCCCGAACTGAAAGCGACTGAGATCGGGATTTACAGAAAAGAAATATCCGGGCAGATCAAATCACTTGAATCAGTTTCTTCCGAACTCAAAGAAATCCAGTCAGATCTGAATAAAGTTGACTCAGGGAAATCGGACAGACCCAATTCGGAAAAATACGTTCTGGCTCCGGATATTGAAGATCCTTTTCAGTCATAAAAAAGCTTCAGAATCTCCTCAGCCAGAAGTTCAGGTGAAAGTCTGTAACTCTTAAGAATCTCATCTCTTTCTCCGTGAGGAATCACTTCCGGAGGAAGAGCAAAAGTCTTTGTGAACTTTGCAAGATATTTTCCTGATATTCTGTTTAAAATATATCCTGCCACTCCTGAATCCAGATAACTCTCATCAAGTATGCCGAATTTCTCTGTACTGCTGATCATCTGTTCAA
>DAORDI010000055.1:4263-11102 GCA_035345895.1 Leptospiraceae bacterium | reverse complement strand
AGATAACTCTCATCAAGTATGCCGAATTTCTCTGTACTGCTGATCATCTGTTCAATCAGTTCAAGATCAAGAGGACGTATCCATCGAAGATCCACAACAGCAATGTCCTTTTTTCCTTTTAGAATTTCAGCAGTCTTGAGTGCAGTGTCGAGAAGACTTCCGACTGCAAACAGAGTGAAATCTTTTCCCTGACGGACAGTTTCTGATTTTCCTACTTCCAGTTTTCCTGAACTTTCATAACTGAAATGTGACTTGTCCTCACTTGCCTTGGGAAAACGCACAGCTATCGGACCCTGATTCCAGTTTTCCATCAGATACATTGAATCGACCAGATCCTGCGCAGATGATGGAATAAAAATGCTCATATTCGGAAGACCGCAGAGATAACCCAGATCAAAAAGTCCCTGATGCGTCTCCCCGTCGGGACCGACTACTCCCGCCCTGTCTATTACAAACCGCACTGGAAGATTCATCAGAGAAACATCATGCACCATCTGATCCAGCGCCCTTGTCATAAACGTAGAATATATGCACATATATGGAATGACTCCCCCGCCGAGAAGTCCTGATGCAAAGGTAACTGAGTGCTGTTCTGCGATTCCCACATCGAAAAGATTGTCCGGAAATTTCTGGCTGTATGCTTTCAGTCCGCTTCCCTCAATCATTGCAGGAGTAATTGCAGCAACTTTCGGATTTTTTTCAGTGAGACGTATCAGACACTCTCCTACGATTTTGCTGAATCCTACCTTGGTTTCCTGCGAATTCATTTTACCGCTTTCTTTTTCAAATGGAGTTACACCGTGATACTTGATCGGATCATCTTCTGCATGAGCATAACCCTTGCCTTTCTGAGTGATCACATGAAGCAGAAGAGGACCTTCCTCATCCTTAATCTTGTCCAGAACTTTGACAAGACCCACTACATCATGACCGTCCACAGGACCGAAATACCGGAATCCCAGATCTTCAAAGAGCCCCCCGGGAACAAGAAAGTTCTTGAATGTTCTTTCAAACTTCCTGGAAAGACTGAGAAGAAGAGGTCCAATGAGGGGAAACCATTTTAATAAAGAGTAATAATATTTTTTATACTTATTATATATATGTGATGTGATCAGGTTGTTCAGATAACTGGAAATGGAACCGATATTCTTGGAAATCGACATAAAGTTGTCGTTCAGGATCACAAGACAGTTAGGCTTGATATGACCTCCGTGATTGAGTGCTTCCAGTGCCATTCCGCATCCAATGGAGGCATCTCCAATCACTGCAAGGCAGTGGTATTTCTGTTTTGTAATGTCCCTGCCCACAGCCTCGCCGAGGAGCTGAGAAATCGAAGTGCCGGCATGACCGGTATTGTAAAGGTCATACTCCGATTCTTCTCTTTTAGGAAATCCGGAAATCCCTTCAAATTTCCTTACAGTCTTAAGTTTTTCTCTTCTGCCTGTGAGAATTTTATGAGGATAGGTCTGATGTCCCACATCCCAGATCAGTCTGTCTTTCGGTGTTTCAAATGCATAATGAATTGCTACAGTCAGTTCAACAGCACCCAGGTTGCTCGCAAAATGCCCGCCGATTTCAGACAATGTATCAATAATGTATTCTCTGATCTCTCTGCATACCCCCGGAAGTTTTTCCAGAGGCAGCTTTCTCAAATCAGTCGGATTTTCAATTTTTTCCAGTAATGGATAGTTACTCATTCGTATTTTCTTTTTTTCTCACTATCTCCTGACGTACTAACTTTTCTGCGTCATTGTCATCTACAAGTCCGATCAGTTCATAAATTCGTACAGGCTGATTTTTCCCTTTTACTTTCACGAGATCAAGTTCCCTTGCATACACTCTTTCTTTTACTCTTTCATAAGTGTATTCAGAAATAATGATCCTTGTTGCATACATTTTATTGGAGCCTTCCAGTCTCGAACCGAGATTCACAGTATCTCCCATACAGGTATAGTCCATCCTGTGAGAACTTCCCATATTTCCCACAACCGCCGGTCCTGTATTCAGCCCAATGCCTATATCGATGGAAGGAAGATTTCTCGATTTCCAGTCTGCCTGCAGTTCCTTCAGTTTATTCAGCTGAACAATTGCGGACACACAGGCATAATAGGGATGATCTTCCATATTGATAGGTGCACCCCAGAAAGCCATAATGGCATCACCCATATACTTGTCAATTGTGCCCTTGAAGTCAATAATTACGTTTGTCATTACGGAAAGGTATTCATTCAGAAGTTTGACAAGATCTTCCGGACTCAGTGCTTCCGAGAGAGTCGTAAACCCGCGCACGTCGGAGAAGAATACGGTAATTTCCTTTCTGGATCCTCCCAGGGCAATCTTGTCCGGATCACGGAGAAGTTCATCCACCACATCCTTGGATACGAATTTGGAGAATGTATTCCTGATGTACTTCACGTTTTCTTCTTCAGTCAGAATCTTATATCCGATAATTCCCACAAACACGAAAGACATTGTGATCAGAGGTGTTGTGACCGGTATAATGAAATTAAACTTAAAAAATAATGTAAATGCCAGAACGAGATAAATGACACTCATAAAAAACCAGAGTCCGAAACTGGCTGCAGTATGAAGCCTGTGCTGAAGAACTCCTACAGTGAGACCGAAGAAAAGGATGAGGAACAGATTGAGAAACTTTGAACTCTCTTTGATGAAATCCTGATTCAGAATAGTGTTCAGAGTGTGAGCATGGTGTTCAATCCCGGACATTTCACCGTGAGGAGAAAGGTGTGTATCCTTGGCTGCTCCGATCCCTGTCGCGTAGTACATTGCAATCAGGAAAATGGTATTTTCAAACTGTGCTGCGGTTTCCTCAGTCCAGTCATTTGCCACATCATACAGGTCTTCATCCTGAAAGGAATACAGTGCTCCTACAAAGTTGATGAGCATCTGACCGTAATAATCTATAGGAATTACAATCTCTCTTTCAGGGTTGGGAGCATACATTATATCCTTTCCGGCAATCTGCTTATTCGGGATATTTTTTATTTTGATGTATTTTCCCATAACCACTTCTGTATCCTTGACTACATCAACTCCGTAGTAGGCACATACAGTCACAAGGTCTATGGAAGGATAAAACTCAGTTTCACGGTTGGGTCCGTGTCCTTTGAGTTTGGCGACAAGAGGCATCCTTCTGTTGCTGATTCCTTCTTCCTTGTTGATATTCGCAAATCCGAGACCGTTCACCTTGGAAGCAATTGGGGCAATCGGAGGAACAGCCAGCTCCAGCCAGGTAATTCCCTTGTCCTGAGGATCAACTACATTTTTCAGTCTGTATTTTCTGAGAATTTCCAGTCTTTCCTCAAAATTGACAGTGGAAGCCTTTGAAGAAGAATCTGTTTCGACGGAATAGTCAAGAAGCACATTCTTTGAACCTGTCAGTGCATCAGCCATTGCTTCCACCTGACCGTTCTGCTTGTAGTCTATAAAGAAAATATCGAAAAAGAGCCAGTTGGAAGTTTTCTTGAATGCCTTGATGATTTTTGCATATTCCTGCCATTTGATCGGCCACTGAAGTTTATTGACAGTCTCTGTCTTGATTCCAATGATGCGAATGTCCTTTCTGGCATTTTCAGGAGGGTCAAATTTTTCCACAAATCCCTTTCCGTCCAGTGAAGAAGAACCCTTTCCTTTCTTTCCTTTAGTCAGTCGGAATCTCCAGGAAACAGAAGCCTCTTCCGCTGTATTGAACAGTGTAAGAACATTCATCGCAGAGAAAAATATCAGAGAGGATACAAGGGCAATCCATAAACTTCCTGCAGCCTGACTGTTTGTCACCATCTTCGAAATGCATTTGTATGAAGGGTAGGCTGAGAGCAGAAGCATAACCAGGCTGATTTCGAGAATAGTCAGAAAGTTTACAGACTCTTCATAAATCGGAGAGAATATAACTCCAAGCGATCCAATGACAGCGATTCCAAGTGCAAGATACAGATTCAGACCGATATGAACGTGCTGCTTCTTATTTTTTTCCGACATTTTTCCCTCTCACACAGGCTTGTTTAATTTCTTTCGCAAAAGCAGTCAAGCTTTGTTTGCAGTCTTCTGCAGAATTTCCCTGGAGTTCTATGATTCTCTGTACTGCTGAGCCTATAATGACTCCATCAGCAAAACCGGATACAAACTCTGCCTGCTCTGCGTTGGAAATTCCAAATCCCGCAGAAACCGGAATGCCGGACACTTTCTTGACCATCGTAATCTTCTCTTTCAGTTTCGGATCAAAGTCTCTGCGTTCTCCGGTCACTCCATATGAGGTCACAAAATAGATGAATCCGGATGCATTTTCAGAAATCTGTCTGATTCTTTCTTTATGTGTTGCCAGGGTAATCAGCTGAATCAGAGATATTCCCACTTTGTCGGCAGTCTGTCTTACGTTATGAAAATCATGAGTATCGAAAGGAAGATCAGGGATTACAATGCCCTGAACGCCCAGTTCAGATACGGTATTGAGAAAATTTTCCACTCCGACTCTCTGAATAGGATTGTAATAAGTGAGGTACATCAGCGGGATATTCGGATGTTTTTTATGAATGACTTCAGTGGCTTTGTACACAAGGTCCATCTGAAAAGGAGTATGATCCAGTGCTCTTTTATAGGATTTCTGAATGACAGGTCCGTCTGCAATGGGATCTGAAAACGGAATTCCCAGTTCCAGAATATCGGCACCGCCGTCAATCAGTGCATCCGCCCAGTGAACACAGTCGTGAAAGCTCGGGTCCCCAAGAGAAAAATAAGGAATGAAAAGAACCTCTTTCTTTGCAAACATTTCCTGAAATTTCATAGGATATCCTTTCTGAGTCTCTGCACTTCTGCCACATCCTTGTCTCCCCGACCGGAAAGACAGATGATCATACTCTTCTTTTTGCCGAGTTTTTTCGCGATTTTTTTGGCATAGGCAAATGCGTGGGAAGATTCCAGTGCGGGAATGATCCCCTCCAGTTTGCAGACCTCGAGAAATGCATCCAAAGCTTCTTCATCCGTCACACTCACATATTTGACTCTTTTGGTTTCTGCAAGATAGGCATGTTCAGGGCCTACACCGGGATAGTCCAGTCCCGCAGAAACGGAGTGAGCCGGTACCACCTGACCGTCTTCATCCTGAATCAGAAGAGTTTTTGTCCCATGAAAAAAACCAGGTTTTCCGAAAGTGATTGTGGCCGAGTGTTCTCCAGGAGCAGTTCCTCGTCCCCCTGCTTCCACACCATACAGTTCTACTGACTTGTCCTTCAGGAATCCGTAAAACATTCCAATCGCATTGGAACCACCGCCGACACAGGCAACCACCGCATCAGGGAGTTTTTTACGGACAGCCTTGAACTGTGCCTTGGATTCTTTTCCTATCAGACTCTGAAAATCCCGCACGATCGTCGGGAATGGATGAGGTCCGATGGCTGAACCTACAATATAATGAGTATTTCCTACATTCAATGCCCAGTCTCTCATTGCTTCACTGGTGGCATCCTTAAGTGTTGCAGTTCCTGCACTCACACCAATTACCTTTGCTCCGAGCATTTTCATTCGAACAGCGTTCAGTTCCTGTCTTCTCAAATCCTCTGTTCCCATATACACAACTGCTTCTAGTCCGAACAGAGCTCCTACTGTGGCAGTGGCTACTCCATGCTGACCTGCACCAGTTTCTGCAATGATTCTTTTCTTTTTCATCGCAAGGGCCAAAAGTCCCTGCCCGACGGTATTGTTGATCTTGTGAGCTCCAGTATGATTCAAATCTTCTCTTTTCAGGAATATTTCTGCACCGCCCCAGATTTTTGTGAGCCTTTCTGCATAGGTCAGAATGGAAGGTCTTCCTATATAATTCTTCTGGTAATAAAGAAGTTTCTTATTGAACTCCTTGTCCTTTTTCAGCTTATTGTAAGTATCCTCAAGCTGAAAGAGTGCTTCTGTAAGTATCTCCGGAGCATACCTTCCCCCGAATTCACCGAAATATCCCTGGTTTTTATCAAACGGACTGACATTCATATTCTAAGGACAAATTTTCATACAGGAAAACAAATGCAATAAGCAAATTTCAAGCAATGCAGTCTTCCTTGGCCTATCCTGTCCTTTTGAACCAAATGCCGTTCAGACCTGCTTCGGTTGAGTGCTTAGCGACTTCTACCGACAGGAATAAATAAACTCTTTCCGACTCTGTCTGTTCATCTGCAGAAGAAGGATGGACAGTAAAAAACAGAGTTTCTGGAAAAATATAAGCATATTCCGATAATGCAGACTTCCCTGCTGCCTGAAAAATCTGTCTTGCCTAAAGAACAAAAAATCAAAAAGTAGTATAAAATAATTATTTTTAAATAAGCCGACAGAGAAACTGAAGCATTTCTCTGCCGCCGATAATCCGCACTAGGTGAGTTATTTATTGGAAATAATGTCCAATTTAACAGTTCTGTCCGGTGTCAGATTGCAGAGTTTTTTATTGGAAACATAATCTGCAGTTATAAAATTCCCGAAATCACAGACTGCCGGGGGTGAATAGGCAAGTATCTCCAACGCACAGTTTCTGACCCGAGTTTTTTTATAGTAAATACTGCTTCTGTCCGGGCTGGCAATTGTACTGGTTCCGGAAAACAGCACTGCAATAAAACTGTATACGGAAGCATAATTTCCTGAAGAACCTCCGCTCTGAGAACATTTTACAAGTGCAGCAGAAAGCAGAATCTTTTTTGCTTCTGCATCACTGATTAAATTCGGATTTGTGCTGTCCAGCATACTGCATCTGGAGAAAAAAAGGATGAAGCATATTCCAGTAAAAAATATCTGTAATGTTTTCTTCATTATAAGCTCCTATAGATTCCCGTTCACAAGGTAAA
>DAORDI010000055.1:0-4163 GCA_035345895.1 Leptospiraceae bacterium | reverse complement strand
TCTTTGAGTTTTTGAGAAGAAAGAGCTTCTGCTTCTTCAATTTCTTTCTGGATTTTAAAGCCTTCGAAAAGAGGCATACTGAATCCTATGCCTATAGCCCAGTTCTGTTTCGGAACAATCCTTGCACTGTCGTAATCCCCGACAGAACCCATTGATTTGATCTCAGGAAGATTTCCTGCTTTGGCTGCATCCACCTTTGCTCTGCTTGTCAGCAGGTCGGATTCTGCTTTTTTTATGAAGGGGTTCTCTGCAAAATTTACTCCATCTGGTGAGGGAGGCTCCTGCATTTTGTCCGCAGATGCATAGGCCATCTCTTCTGCAGGGATACTGAGAAGAAGAGAGAGTTTCTCCTGTGAATGAACATACTGATTTTCAAAAATTTTCAGCTGAGTTTCAATTCTCTCAACGTGCGACTTGATCATATAACTGTCCACGACTGACCTCTGTCCTGTTGAAACAAAACGGCTGACTTCCTGCTGTATGTACTTCAGTCTTTTTCTCTTTTCCTTCCAGACCTCAGAAAGACTCTGCAGTTTAATGCAGTCGTAATAGATATGCAGAGTATTCTGAATTGTATTTATTCTTGCAATTCTAGCCTCTTCCTTTTTCGTCAGCTCATCCTGCTCTGCCGCCTTGACTGCGTTTTTCGTTCTTCCGAAATCAAAGAGAGTATATGTTCCCAGAAATCCGATGGAATTTCCTGTATGAAACGGAGATATCATTACACCCCGAACACCGATCTCTCCGTAAGATCCGGGCAGGCCTCCTGGAACAGGAACAAGGCCCTGAAGTTCAATTTTTGGATAATAAGCAGAATTAGATTTTTCTGCTGTCTTGCGCGCAGCAATCACCCGAAACCGGGATGCCGCTATTTCAGGATCAGTCTGATCCAGCCTTCTGATGATTTCATCGACTGTAAGAGTTTTCTTTTCCGCAGAGAGTTGAAGCGAAATCATCATACTTGATAGAATAAATATCAGTAGTCCCTTTTTCATTATACTGCCTCCGATTTGCTCAAAAATTTTGAATGTACGAACCGAAATACTGCGGGGAGAAAGAAAAGTGTCAGGAGTGTAGAAAGAAGCTGACCTCCTATCACTGCACGTCCGAGAGGAATATTTGCCTCGGAACCTTTCCCGAATCCGACTGCCATAGGAACAAGTCCCAGCATAGATGCTAATGATGTCATCATGATAGGGCGCAGTCTGGCTTTTGCACCTTCGAGAATTGCAGTGTCAAGAGGAAGCTTTTCATGTTCGATTTTGTGCAGTATGAATTCCAGAAGAAGAACTCCGTTGGAAACTGCAATTCCCACAAGAAACACTGTTCCTATTCCTGCCTGCAGGCTGTAGTATGTTCCCGTTGCAACAAACATAATAATAATTCCTACGATTCCGAGAGGGACTGTCATCATCATTATCAAAGGAAGAACAAACGACCTGAACTGAGTAACAAGAATCAGATAAACTAAAACTATTGACAGTATAAATCCTATAGATAACTGTCTGACAGAATCCTTCATAGTCCCTATTTCTCCTCTAAGTTCGACCTTTATTCCTGAAGGGAACTTTTTTGAATCTATCAGTTTCTGAATTTCCGATGAAAGACTTCCTACATCCCGTCCTTCCGCATCCAGGAAAATATTGATGACACGTTTCATATTGACTCGGTTCAGTTCCGATATCCCTTTGCCTTCGGAGATTTTAGAAACCTGATCCAGCTTCAGTATTCTCTCCTGCCGATGACCGGAGACAGGCAGATTTCTGAAATGACTCATTGTCTGTATTTCCTTTTCAGGCATACGGACTCCCATAAAATAGTCCAATCCTGTCTTGGGATCAACCCATATGGTCGGTTTGAATGTAATGCTTCCGGAAAGGGAACTGACTACATTTTCCACAACCTCATCAGTATAAATTCCCAGCTCATCAGACTTTACCCTGTCAATGTCTACATTGATAACAGGAGCATCAAATCTCTCCTGAATGCGGACATCCACAGCACCGCGCATTTTCTTTATTTCAGGAAGAAGCTCCTGTGCTGTTCTATAAGATTCTTCTGCATTTTTTCCTTCCACCTGAATATCGATAGGAGCCTTTGCTCCCCCGTTCAGTGCAGAGGTCAGCATACCGCCCAGCTGAATTCCCAGTTCTGCTTCAGGGTACACTTTGGGAATTTCCCTTCGAAGGACAGATGCATAATGCTGAGAACTGTATTTCCGATGATCCGTCAGTTCAACAGTCAGTGTGGCATCCCCTGTTCCTGCATTTCCTGTAAATGCAGCAGGATAACCGTTATACACTCCTATGTCTGAAATGATCATTTTCAGATCATCTGCAGGAATGATTTCCCGAATTCTCTTTTCCAGATTTTTTATTCTTTTGGCTGTCTCTTCAATTCTGAGACCGCTTTCAAAACGAACTTCAACTACCATAAACCCTGCATCTGCTCTTGGAAAAAGTTCAGTTCCTATAAAACGGGAAAGGAAGAGTCCCAGAACAGTCAGCACAAGCATACATACAAGGATGAGCTTAATCCTTCTGAATACCTTTTCCAGAAGACGTCCATAAAGCCCAGATAGTCTCAGAACAGAATTCTGGATACGTTCAAAAAATCTTGGAAGCTTTGGAATTTCTCCTGAAAGAAATCTGCTGGCAAACAGAGGAATGACTGCAGTCTCAGAAACAAGAGATCCTGTGATTGCAAGCATTACAGTCTTTGCAACTGCTCCGAACAGCACATTGATGACACCCGAAGTCATCAGCAGAGGAAGAAGCACCACAACATTACAGAGAGTGACTGCAATGATCGGCATAGTCACTTCATGTGCTCCATTAATGATAACAGCAATATGATCCGGATTTTCGTCCTCTTTCAGATGACGCATTATATTTTCTATAGCCACAATGGAATTGTCCACAAGAAGTCCGATGGAGAGTGCCATACCGCCCAGGGTCATAATATTGATTGACTGCCCGAGAAGATTGAGTCCCATAAAAACAAAAAATGTGGACAAGGGCAGTGAGAGCAGTGTAGCAAAGGTGGCCCTTGGATTGCCTAGAAACAGAAATACCATCAGAGCTGCAAGCCCACCCCCGACAATTGCCTCCTCACCGATGGATTCAATTGCATGTCTGATAAATACAGTCTGATCTGCGACAAGAGTCAGCTTGAGCCCCTGAATGGAATTTCCGAGTTCCTTCATACTTTCTCTTACCCTTTCCACCACTTCAATGGAATTGGCTCCCAGCTGACGAAAGACAGGAACATATACCTGTTCGACTCCGTCCACAGTGACAATATTGGTCTGAATGATGCTGGATTCTTCTGCCTTGCCTACATCTTTCAGATAGACATTGACACCTTCAGATGCACGCAAGGAGAAATGATTCAGGCTTTCCACAGTGTCTGCAATTCCGTTTGCATAAACCTGATAATCCAGATTTCCGATTTTGACATCGCCTGCAGGAATGAATGTATTCTGATGAGAAAGTTTATTGATAATTTCAAGAGGAGAAAAATTGTAAGTCTTTAATTTGGAAGGATCCAGTCTTACAATGACCTGCTTTTCTGCCCCACCCATCTGAGTCGGTGCAATCGCACCCGGATTTGACTGGATTTCTCTTCTGACATAGTACTGTGCATAATCATAAGCCTTGCTGGGTTCAAAATCGCCACCCACTGCGACCAACGTCAAAGGCACTGAACCCATCGGATCAAACGGAAGCACGATCGGGGGCTGAGCACCGGGCGGAAGCCTTCTCATTACAGAGAGAATCAGTGCAGTAGTGGATGCCATTGCCTGACTCTGGCTGGATGAATTTTCATCAAAAAAATTTTTTACGATACTGACTCCAGGAATGGATCTGGATTCCTGTCTGACGACTCCAGCAGCCTGTCCAGTGTAACGTTCAAATTTATAAGTAAGATTCGTTTCGATATTGGGAGTTGCCATTCCGGGATAAAGAGATAAAATCTGTACTGCCGGCTGCTTTGATGCCGGAAGCAGATCCTTCGGCATCTTGGCAATTGCAAGAGCACCCATAAGTACTGTTATAATACAGATGACTATCATCAGGTAAGGATTTTTGACAGAGAAGGCAGCAATGCCTCCCTGTTTCACCTCTTCCATTACTCCCTCAAATGCTGCCTTTTCCAGTTTA
>DAORDI010000054.1:0-24919 GCA_035345895.1 Leptospiraceae bacterium | reverse complement strand
GTGTTCTGAATAATCTTATTCTTGTCCTTGATGATCTTCGTGATTTCCCGAGTGAGTTCATTGGCCAGTTTCATATTGTAGCTGTCCGTCTGCAGCCGGAACATCTCGGGAAAAAGATCAGTAGTCGGTTCTATTTCAGGATACTCTGCTTCATCTTTCTGAAGATAAACCTTTGCAGGATCTCCTCCCAGACGCAGATAAAGCGAGGAAATTTTATTGTAATACAGGTTTGCCATTCTGTGGAAGATTCCCAGTTCAGTCTTCAGCTTGGCTGACTGAATCAGATAGTCCTCTGCAGATATTTCCATTTCATGAATATTGCTTTCTCTTCCGCTGTAGGTCAGAAGGAGAAGTGATGTGACCAGAAGAAGTATCCCGACACTCATAAAAATTGTGTAGATTTTTTTGTAGGATATACTGAAGGAATAGGATTTTTTTTCTGAATGAGGGACAATCATAAAGGTGAACTTTGCCTTTCCCTTTATTTCCACCCTTCTGCTGAGGGCATTGACCCAGGCCTTTATTACCTCGATCTGCTCCTTGATATGAGAAAAAATCTCCCGAAAAAAAGAAATTACGCGTTTCAAAT
Source organism: Leptospiraceae bacterium (assembly GCA_035345895.1). Classification (GTDB taxonomy): domain Bacteria; phylum Spirochaetota; class Leptospiria; order Leptospirales; family Leptospiraceae; genus DAORDI01. The sequence continues at coordinate 24,330 of DAORDI010000054.1, read as the reverse complement.
AAAAATCCTGTGACTCTTTCCAAGCTATTTCTTCTTGAATCCAATGTAAATCAGAAAAACTTGCACTATTTCCAAAACCATGGTAAGTAAAAAAACAGTTTGACAGTCTAAAATATCTGAGGTTATTCTGCTATGATGAAAATTTTACTCATTTCACTGTTCTTTCTCGCCCAGACTGTATTTTCCGAAACGATGATTCTAAAAGACGGAACGGTGCATAAGGGGAAACTGCTGGGTCATTCTGAGGACAGTGTCAGGTACTTTTACAAGGGAAAAGAAGTCATTCAGCCCAAATCGAAAATGTACAGGATCATCTACGCAAAATCTCCCGAAATCGAAGCCAGACAGACTCAGGAAGAAGCTGCAAAGGCAAAGGCAGACAAGGATCGTCAGAGAACAAAAGAGGAAGAGGATTCAGAAATCAGACAGGTCAATGACGATGTTCTGAAGGCAATCGAAGAACAGCTTCGTCAGGAAAGGCTGAATGCCAGCTTTGAGGAAAGAATCAAAAAGCTCGAAGATGAACTCGCCCTTCAGAAAGGAATTCCTACAAAATCGGATATGAATTCATCCAAAATCAAGACTGCAGAAGAAGATGCAAAAGAGCTGAAGAAAAGAATGAGAAGGGTAGAAAATTTTCTGGAAATTGATCCTGATCTGGATGCATACAACAACAACCCGAGAAATATGATGAGTGTCGTGTGGAGATCCGCACTGATTCCTGGATGGGGCCTCAATTATGCAAAAAGCAATTTTGGAAATATCTATATGACTGCATTTTTAGTCACTGGACTTGCCGCAGTGTTCTGGAATGAAAATCTGAAAGCGATGGAAAAAGATCTGAAAAACAAGGCATTCAATGATTTTCTTGTGCAACCGATCACTGCACAGAGCGTTGTGGAAGCCACTGCATCGACAGGCACACCGTCCTATCTGACAGACTCATTTACTCAGCTTCAGTCTTCCAATCTGACAACTAAACTGATCAAGTATAATCAGTCCAAGCAGGACTATGAGGTACAGAAACAGAGAGGACAGAGTCTTCTGGGAATTGCTGCAGGGATTTATGCCGTCCAGCTTCTGCATTCTGCGCTGGAAGGATATTTCTGGGCAAAGAAGACTGCTCCGGGAAAATTTGATGAAAAGAAAACAGGGTTCAATTGGAATATAACACCTTCCAGAACAGTGTACGGGCAGAACTGGAATTTTGATCTGAAGTATGAATGGGAATTCTGAAATATTTCGGTTTCTTATTGATACTCCTTTATCATTGTGACCTTTATCATCCTGCACGGAATCTTCAGTGTCCTGGTGCAAAATCCGATTTTGGATGCCCGGGATCTGATGAATTCAGGAAAAAAAAGAAAAGCTGTATTGAGTATAATCTGCTTATGGCAGATATTTTCGGGCAATGTTCAAATGGATTCGGAGACTGTAAAAACCCTTATTATCTGAATCTTCGGATTATGTGTGCAATGGGCTGTCCCGGAACAGAAGCTTGTATGTGATGTCAGAAGACAGGAGTTTTCAGTTGCTGACGGAGGTTTCATTTTCCAGTATTTTTATGTCGCTGATCATCGTCTGAACCGAGTCTCCTTTGTTTCCATTATAAACTCCTCTAAAGTAAAGATTTTTATCAATCAGAAAAATCTGTTCAGAATGAACAAAGTCGTTGGGATTTTTGTTTATCGTGTTGGTGTCTGCCTGAAAGACAGTTCTGGCCATTGAGTGAATTCTGTTCCGAGGTCCGGTAAGAAGATTCCATTTTCCGCTGATAATTCCCTTTTCATCGGCAAATTTTCTCAATGCCTCAGGAGTGTCCAGGTCAGGAGTCACTGAAAAAGAAACAAGCTGAACATTCGGATTGTCCTTATAGGAACTTTGTACAAAAATAAGATTTCTGGTAATGTTCGGGCAGATCCCGTTGCATTTTGCAAAAAAGAAAGAAACAGCCGTTATTTTGTTTTTCAGACTGTCTAGTCCAAATTCAGCATTCAGCTGATTCGTAAATTTGAACGGATCCACCTTCCGGGCTTCAGTGAGTTTCTGATCCGGCTTGAGCCAGAAGGCTTCCAGATCCTTGCCTCTGAAATAGGGAAGACGGTCTTTTTCAGGTCTGTCGAAAAAGGTGAGACTCTGATCTCTGTTACCTTCCCCTTTGTTTATATCAGAGCAGGCCGAAGTCATTATTGAAATGAAAATAAGAAAGAACTTTATTATATAGGATACCATTATTTTCTCCGCCTTACTTGACAACTGTTCTTGTGTTTGTTTCATCACCTTTGAGCTTGAAGCAGAGTTTTGATCCCTGAACTCCGTAAATTCTCTGCTCAGTATAGATATAATTTGAATAAATCTGCCCGTCCTTTCTCCAGACTTTCTGCCCGATATTTACATTGTTTTCAAATCGTCCGTACCTGTAAGGGATGCCTTCCTCATGCCATTCCCAATGGTCCCCGTGAGCCATTCCGTCTTTGTACTCGTACCAGAATCTGGGCTTTCCGTTTTCATACCAGCCCTTATGAATCCCGATGCGTTTTCCTTTTTCAAAAAAATATTCTGCAGCAGGTCTTCCGTCGGCATATGTGTCTGAAGTTTTCCCGTGTTCCAGCCCGTCCTTGTATTCAGTTTCTCTTCGAACACCGTTTGGATGAACTGACAGCATTATTCCTGTATAAGGAACACCTTTATAGGAGAAGACACTTTCGTACCCTAGCGTGAAATTCGGATCATTGTCCATATGAATTTCGGGTCCGCAGTGAATCAGCAGCAAGGATAATAATAAAAGAAAAAATTTTTTGTTCATAAGAATCTGTTCTGTGAGGAAGCCTGTCAGTCCGACAGGCCGTTTTTCGTCAGCAGTATCTCCCCTCTATTGAGAAGTTCCAGCAGCGCCGATATACTTTCCTGAGAGAAGAATTCCGTTTACCTCGGAACCGTTGTTTACATGATAATGGCGTCTTGTGCCTGCAGTCTTCTGGCTGGTGTAGTTTGTGTACTGGGACCAGGTTGTGGGTACATCCGTCGTAAGTCCTGAACCTGTACACTGAGTGCTGCTTGAGGATCCTCCAAGTGTGAATCCTGTCGTAAGTCCGGAAGAGGTTGTATCATGAAGTTTGCCGAATATCAGATAACCGTCCAGTGCGATTCCTACAAGTTTGCTGTCGCTTACTGAGATTTTAGGAGGTTCCACATGATAGTGATAGGCTCCTGTATTTGTGGGATGTCCCTGCGAAGAATCAAAGGTATAATATTCAGTGGACAGTGAATCTCCCGGGGCCGCCTGATCATTGTATATTGCAATTCCGTTCGTCGCTACACCGATTGCACCATATCCTGTAGCAGGCGCAGTCGTCGATGTATTGTCCATAGGTACGGTGATTGTGATATTCTGGGATTTGATTGTATTTGGATTTGCCTTGTTTGTTCCGGTCGTGTTGGTATACATTGCTGTCTCATACCCTGCACTGGAACTGCCCCAGTAAACACTTTTGTAAGTCGGGAGAGAATTTGTCTTGAAAACATAATTGGAACCGCTGACTGAAACTGTGACACAGGTGAAGCTGTTCTTTATCCAGTCCGGCACTCCGGTGCCGAACGTTGTTGTGCAGGATGCTGAATAGGCTGCCGTTGAGGAAGATGATGATGCGGCAAGAAGAGCAAGTGCCGCAGCGGATTTATTGTCTTTTTTCTTGGAACTGCATTGCATCAGCAGAACACCGATCAGTAAGGTTGTCATTTTGGCAGATTTCATAGGATGCTATTGAAATTCAGTCTCTGTATTATTCAAACACAAAAATTGTCTCATATTAAAAATACTCAGATTTCCAATGAAATTTTAATCTGGTCGATTATTCATTGATTGAAAGTGCCTTTGCATTTTCACTGAACGTGAGCAAATGAGGGGATTTCAAAGGGGCTGCTTAAGCCCCTTTAACCCAACGCAAGTTTGGAAGCTGCTGCCGACAGGCATACCTGCCGTTTTTGATTTCTAATAGCCCGCAGGGCGGAGCGCAGCGAGATTAGAAATCTGGGAAATATATTGATACAGTCAGCCGGACTTCATTACATCAGGACTGCCGCCAATCAGGAGAGAAAATATGTTCTGTTATTTTAAATCGAATTATAAAACATTTCTAAAATCAGTGATGCTGAAGATCGGCAGGATCTCTGCCCGTTTTCATATTTCATTCAGGTCTTTCCTGATTCTGTTTTTCATTTTTCAAGTTCTGATGCTTCCGGAAGCAGAAGCTCAGCTCAAACAGGAAATGAACTGGGATACTGATTCGAGCAGTGCCAGAATGACCGGCAGATCGGCAGCTCTCTACTGCAGCAGAAAGGGGAAAAGACTTCCGGATATGAGAGAGCTTGCAGACGCAATTCATCTGTTCAGCAATTCTTCAGGTCACTGGACATCCTATACTTATCCCGGCGGATCAAGAGTATTCTGCGCATATCTCAAATCCGGTCCGGTCTGTTCCGATCAGAAAGAGAACAGAAAGGCATATGCAAGATGCGTGAAGTAGGGATATTTCTGCAGGGAAATTATTTGCAAAAACGGACTGCTGAAAATCAGATGTAGATTATATGAAAGAGCAAATTTCCATACCGATGATCCGGGGCGAAAAAATTGTGAACCAGATACGCTTCGGTCTCTCTGTGTTTTATATTATTACAATTCTTTCAACAGTCAGTCTTGTTACCTGGCCGATGACTGCTGCCTATATATTCTGTGTATTTCTGACACTGCTTTATACTGCTGTATCCTACCAGGCAATCAAGGAAGACAGGCTCACTCACAGTATGATCTACTGGGCTTCTGCATTTGATATTCTGATTATGACAGGCCTTCAGATTCTTCAGATTTTTCTTGAACCGGCAGGCGTGGACTATACAGTAAAAGATAAGCTTTTTTATACATTTATGTTTTTTTACGTTGTTCTCACTCCGATCCGGTTTGACAGCAGATTTGCAGTATTCAACGGGATAGGAATTTCAGCGGGGCTTGCTGCAGTCTATATCACGGCTGCATTCAGGGGTATGGATTTTACGATGAATATGTCGGAGTCTCTGACAAAAAATCATTATCCTCTGTCCAGCATCATCAGTTCCTATCTTGCCTTTGCTGTAGCCAATTATATGGCTTACATCCTTTCCCGTCTGACAAATTCTGCAATGAAGGATCTGATTGAAAAGGAAAACCTTGCAAGGAATGTTCTCGAAAAGAACAGCACAATTGTGGGCAATCTTAAAGATTCGACAGAAAAACTGAAAACTTTGAAAGGAAGAGTCAGGAATGCAATTGAAAGCATTCAGACCTCCGTTCAGTCTCAGGCAGCCAGTTCGGAAGAAACATCATCTGCAATGGAGGAAATTTCTTCTGCGTCCAGACAGATCAGCATATCGACTGACAGACAGAATGGTCTATCCATCAGCACCAAAAATCTTGTAGATGAAAATGAAACATATTTCATTGAACTGAAAAAAGCACTCGATTCACTGAAGGCTCTCAACCTGAAGCTGAATACTATCATTAAAAATGCAAGAGCCGTAATAGAAAAGACCGGAAGGTCGATGGAGAATATAAGAGAGTCTTCTGTCGGCATATCCAAAGTAGTGAACTATATGAAGGAGATTGCCTATCAGACCAATCTTCTGGCCCTGAATGCATCTATAGAAGCTGCGAGAGCAGGGGAGACTGGAAAGGGATTTACTGTAGTGGCAGAGGAAGTCGGCAAACTTGCACAGAGATCTGCAGTGCATACAAAGGAGATCACAGAAAACATCAGAAAGTCTCTGGAGGATATTTCTGAAGAAAGCAAGTCTGTGGATTCCGTTACAAAGGCCTTTGATCTGATACTGAACAGTTACGGTGAATTTGAGAGGCTCGTGGACAACTGTTATGAGTACATGCAGAGATTTGAAGGCAATAAATCCGGAATCATTGTTTCACTGAATGATCTGAATCAGAATGCATCGGATATCAGGATTACTACGAATGAACAGGAGACTGCCATCAATGAAACGACTGCGGCTATTTCTAAAATTTCCGAGCAGGCATTTATGCTTGCACAGTCCGTAGAAGAACTTTCCGAAGTGGTTTCATTTCTCGGTGAAACAGAGGAACTGATCAACAAACTGAGCACCGAATGACTGAATACAGCCGAATATGATAAATATCATTTTTCGGCTGTGCTGAAAATCTGAGCACAGTGCCCCTGCGGAAGATAAACAGTTTAAAAAAGAATCACTGACAGTCTGATCCAAGAATATAAATTTATTGACAATATATGTTTTTAAATATAACGTTTGTACATCAGGCAGGTCGGCATACAATGAGAACTCATGGAAAAATAAAACAGAAACTGCTTTTGGTAAATCTTTCTGCAGCTCTTTTCATCCTGCTTCTGGGAGGAACTGTCCAGTTTCTGATTCTGAAACACATTACCGAAAATAAAATTAAGCAGGATTTGAGCGAACTGACTGAGGTTTCGCATAATCTGGTAAAAACTGCGGTGGACAGTTCGGTTAGCAATTATCTGAGAGCCCTTGCAGAAAAAAACAAATCTCTTCTCGAATACTATTACGGTCTGTCAAGAGCAGGGATTCTTTCTGAGCCGGACGCTTATTTACGCGCCAAAAATGAATTTCTGGATCCGGGTTACGGAAAAGTGGGAGTCACCGGCTATCTCGCAGGCGTCAATTCAAAGGGTGTCATAGTCATTCATCCTAAATCCGAGGGAGTGGATGCTTCCAAGGCTCCGTTTATGCAGAAGGCCTTGAAAATAGAAGAGGGATATCTCGAATACAAATGGAAGAATACAGGAGAAACTGAAGAGCGGGACAAAGCCGCCTATCTGACATACTTCAAACCCTGGGACCTGAAGGTCTGGGTATCTTCCTATAAGGAAGAGTTTTATTCCCTTGTGGATATGCAGAATCTGAAGACTCATCTGAGCACAGTGACTGTGGGAGGGAAAGGACATATTATCATTATAACATATGACGGAAAGACGGTGTTTCATCCCGGTCAGAAAAACGGAGCAGAAGAACTGAATCTTCAGGGACTGACTGAACAGATTTCTCAGTTGAGCAGTTCTTCAGAGGGCAGCATTGAATACAGAAACAAAGGAGATTCTGCTGACGGAAAAATTCATATGGCCTTTTATAAAAAAATGCCTGAAATGAAATGGATCATTGTAGCGTCTGCTCCTGTGGATGATCTGTTTTCAACAGTATATACAATGAGAAATACAATTCTTCTTAATATGATTGTCATTACACTGGTTCTCGGAGGCGCTCTTACCTGGAGCAGTCATTATATAACAAATCCTATTTCAAAACTGATGAATGCAATCATCAGGATTGGAGCCGGAGAAAGAAATCTGGAAGTCCGTCCAGAATCAAAGGATGAAATAGGAGAACTGGCTCTGAGATTCAACCAGATGAGTTCCACCATTCAGCAGAATATGGACAAGATTGAAGAGCAGAACAGAAAGATTCTGGAGCAGAATGAATTTCTGGAAGAGAGGGTTCTTGAGAGAACCCAGGAGCTTCAGAACACTCTGACTCTGGTTCAGGAGCTCAAACTGCAGCAGGATGCAGACTATTATCTGACTACTCTCCTGATGCATCCTCTTTTCAGGGACAGGAACAGAAGCTGCTGTGTCAAAACGGATTTTCTGATTTCTCAGAAGAAAAAATTTGAATTTAGAAAATTCAGAGAGGAACTGGGAGGAGATCTCTGTGTGACAGGAAATCTAAACTTCTCTGGTGTGAAAAATACATTATTTTTTAATGGTGATGCAATGGGCAAGTCCATGCAGGGTGCAGGGGGAGCAATTGTGATGGGTTCCATCCTGAATTCCATTATGGCCAGATCCGCTGCAGGAAAAAAAGTTCTCACGATGAGTCCTGAAGAATGGGTCCACGAAACATTCAGCGAGATACAGAGAGTATTTGAAGCATTTGACGGGTCGATGTTCGTGTCATGTGTGCTCGGCCTTGTGTCTGAGGACGGTTCTGTCCTGTATTTTAATGCAGAGCACCCCTATACGGTGCTTCTGAGAGACAGAAAGGCTCAGTTCATAGAAGAGGAAATCAGTGTAAGAAAATTGGGGATGCCTGATCAGAATGAACTGGTGCTTACCAGACTCAAGCTTGAGAAAGGTGATATGCTTATTGCAGGAAGCGACGGCCGGGACGACCTGAAAATTCAGAATGATGACGGTGAAAGTTCAATTCATCACAGGCCGGAACTTTTTCTGAACATTGTAGAAGAGGCTGACGGTGATCTCAAAGAAATTCAGAAAAAACTGACTTCCATAGGTGAACTTACGGATGATCTCTCACTTATTAAAATATTTTATGAGGGGAAACCGACAGGCGAGAAAGAGAATTTTCTTTCTTCTTCAGAAATTACCGAACTGATCAGAAACAGAAAATATACTGAAGCCATATATGAAATACAGAAACACCCTGAAAGAAACGGGTTTATTCTGACCTATTATCATGGATACTGCTGTATGCAGAAAGGTCAGTATTCAGAGGCTCTTTTCTTTTTTGAAAAAGCAAAAGAGATGAACCCTGACAGTTTCCAGATATATTTCGGACTTGCCAAAAGTTATTTCCAGATGGAAAAATTCAGGGAGGCTGAACAGTGTGCAGAAAATGTGCTTCGAATCAAACCTGATCATTTAAAGGCAGGAAGGCTCAGTAAAATGATCAGGGAAAAGATTCTTTCTGAATAGACCCAGTGATCTCCTGAAACTGCAGAAATGTCATTCATAAGTTTCAAATTCGACTCTTCTGTTCAGGGTATTTGCGCGTTCATCTCTGCCGTTCACCAGAGGCTGTGATTCTCCAAGTCCTTCTGTCTCAATCCGGTCTTCAGCTATGCCTGCAGAAACCAGATAGGCCTTGACTGATTCAGCTCTGGCTTTGGAAAGCTTTCTGCTCTTTTCAATCTGTCCTGTAACGGCTGCGTGTCCTGTAATCTTGATTTTGACTTTTTTCTTTTCTTTCATGAATTTTGCCAGTTCATCAGCAATCGGATGAGATTCATCCAGTATCCTGCTTGAATCAGGATCGAACTGAATTGTGTTCAGTGAAATCTTTTTATCCTTTCTTAATGTTTCTGCAATATTTTCCTTGTCACCTGGACATCTGCTCTCAATTTTTCTCGTGCTGATGATTCCGCCCAGGAAATAGTGAATGACTGCATCCGCTGTATCTCTTCTGATGCTGACCGTTTCCAGGCCCTCTTTGCACTGAATCATTCTGGGAGAAGACGAATGAAAAACTCCCCATCCGTACGATGCATATCTGTCCGAATAATTCTGATTTTTATCAGATACATAGGATCTTTTTTCCAGCTGCACATTCAGAACATGGCAGTTCATAAGAAGAATGAAAAATAAACTTGTATACAGTTTCAGTAGCATATGATTTTGACTGTCCTTGGAGAGTAGATAAATGCTGTCAGCTGTTCAAGGGCAGCGTCTTTGAAAGTATAGTACTGATGAATCTGCCGAATCCCTGTGCCGGGACAGACTTCTGATTCCTTTATCTCGTATTTTCTGGGGATCAGTCCTCCAAAATAATACTTATGCTGGAAGGACAGAGTTTTTCCGCTGTCCTCCTGCACTGAAGCAGCGCAGTCATTTTTTTTGCATGCGGCTGATGCAGGAGGCGGGAGCTCCACTCTTGCATGCTGACAGTATATTAATGACATTATAATGATATATTTCATTTTATCACCTCACTGCTGCACGCAGATAATACTTCTGAGCTGATTGCAGGTTGTGGGTCCTGTGTTCACTGCAAACGGAGCTGTTGTGTTTCCGCAGCAGGCACCCTGGTCCCCGTTGACTCCTGCACCGGAGGATGTCCATCCTGTGCATATATTCGTCTTGTCCCAGCCGGACCAGAATGCAGTTGCTCCTCCGCCTGGGTTGATAGGATTCGTCATATTTGAGGAGAAATCACCATTCGCATCAGTTGTACCGATTACAGTGACCGCATCCTGCTGCCTGTACTGCATATTTGCATAGAGCACCCAGTTTGTGGAAGGGTAGTCTCTCGATCCTACGACGACAAGCATTGCCTTATAGTCTGTCCCCGTGCCGGGAAGTCCTCCGGGCTTTGCTCCTGAACAGATGGCATCTGCACCGGACAGACCTCCCAGGTTTCCGTTGTATCCTGCACTGGCCACAAATGTATTGCAGTACCCCTGACTCAGACACTGCACGGAAGCACCCGACGAGGGAGTTGCGCTCAGGATATTGGAAAGCGCAGAGGAGGCGGAGGCACTGGCTGCCTTTACTGCAAAATAATAAAGAGTTCCATTAGTAAGACTCTGTACTGTATATGCAGTTACGTTTCCGGCGGTTACTGAAGCGGAAGAGACAGTGACACTTGAACTTGTGCTGTAGTAGACTGTGTAGGAAGAGGCTCCTGTGACTGAACTCCATGTAAGACTGACTTTTCCAGATGAACCGGAAGCCGTCAGGAGAGTCGGTGCAGTCAGTGAGGACGATGTCGATGTGCCTGATGAACTGCTTCCTCTGTTCTGAAGCAGCAGAAGAAGGAGGGGATTCATATCTTTCTTTTCGGTCTTCTGCAGCTGAAGGGCATGATTCAGAAGAGGCCATCCTGTACAGCCTGTGAGAATGAATATTCCCAATGCTGCGAAAATGTGTCTTAAAATATAAGTGGTATTATTATAAAATATCAAGATATTTTTCCTGAGAATTTTCTTTGGAAATCAGTCATCTGCCGAAACACTCCTGTTCAGACTGCAGCTGCAGAATTGTTCTGTTTTCAAATTACATAACGTTTCTCATTCCGTTCTTTTTCAGATTTTTGAAAAATCCTGAATCATAAGCATAAAAAAATAAGGCTCTGCTGATTTCAGAAATTCAGAATCATTCCAGAGTCCGTGCAAAAGTCAGTTTATCTTAGGCAAAGAAGAGTTATTAATAAAACTCAGTATAAGTTTATTCACTGTATCAGGATGAGTCTCCATCGGACAGTGACCTGAGTGTTCAATCACTGTAAGAGTGCTTCCCTGAATTTCCTGACTCAGTTTTTCAGATTCTTCCGGCGGGATCCAGGAATCATTTTTCCCGTGAAGGATCAGAACCGGATGCTTAATCTTTGAAAAGTCCGATGCTGCAGAAGATTCATCAGAATTGATCAGCACATCAAAGAAGGCTTTTTCTGAATTCGGACTGAGCAGAGGAGTGAGATATCCGGCTGTCTCTTCCGGTTCAGGTTTTCGTGCATATGCGGATTCCAGAAGCTTATCAAATGATTTTCTGTTCAGATAATTTTCTGCCATAACTGTTTCGGCAGCCGACCGTATAAGGGAAATACGGAGAAGGAATTTCCCAATTTTTGATCCTTTGAAATATGCTGCAGGAGCAATCAGTGTAAGACTTTGAATTCTCTCCGATATGTCCTTTTCGAGAGCCATGGACAATACTGTCCTGCCTCCCATTGAATGTCCTAGAAGATTCCATTTCAGAAGAGCAGTCTTTTTCGGAAGGGAAGCATCTATTCTTTTCATTAATTCAGAAATCAGCAGGGCTCTGTCGTATGAGGAATGATTCAGTCCGAGTTTTCTTGAGCTGTATCCGAATGCAGGAAGATCGACGCTGACAGCAAGCATCCTGTTTTTATTCAGGAATTCTGCAGTATGTCTGAAGGAATAAGTGGAACCTGCCAGCCCGTGGATCATCAGTATTTTTGCACTGTAAGCGTTTTCCTTCGTCTGTCCGTATCTGTAATGAATTTTTATCCCATTGATTTCCTCAAAACGGCTGTCGGAAAAGGGTTTTTCAGGATTGATGCTTTCATACAGAGCCTTGTTCTCGGAGAGACGTTCTGCTGAACTGCACCGTAAAAAAAGAAAAGAGACGGATATCAGAATGGAAAATACAGAGTTCATTTTATTATTTTACTGATAATTCTGCTCCTGATATTATGCAAATAAAATACTCAATTTTTCACTGATGCAGATTCGCTTAGGGAAAAACATCAAAGGATTGCTTGACGTTATTTCAGTGAAATTGCATGTTACTGAATGAGTGTCTGTCTTAAAGCAGACAGCTTCGCGGGCTGTCCCGAACGGATACTCGCAGACTTTGCTGAAATTACAATCATGCAAATCAGGAGTTTAAAATGTCAGAATCAGTTTTGAAGAAGAAGAGCACATTGAATATATCTCTTGTTCTGATCGGAACCTTGGCTGTCGGATGCGGTGAGGACGGTCAGAGGCAGATATACAAGACCAAGGCAGACTGTGCTGCTGAATGGTCCGACAAGGACTGCGAGGAAATCCCCAGCACATCTTCTCATTATCATACAGGAAGATATATGGGACCTTTTCATTCGTATTCTTACAGTTCCGGCAGATCTACCCGTTCAGTCGGATCAAGTCATGTGACAAGGGGCGGATTCGGCAGATCTTCTTCGTTCCACAGTTCAGGCGGCTGAAAGATTGGAGCGTATCAGAACGGAAAAAAGGCCCGACTGGAAGGAAAAGGCGGAATCAGCAGGATTCCTTTATCATACTTTTGACGGTGAGACATATTGGGATGAGTCTGCATACTACAGTTTTACTTCCGAGGAAATTGATCATATCGAGGAAGTGACTGAAGAGGTGCATGATATGTGCATCCGTGCTGCGGAACATATCATACGGAAGAATCTTTTCTCAAAACTGTGCATACCTGAAAAATATGTTCCTTATATCATAAAATCATGGGAAAATAATGATCCGTCCCTGTACGGAAGATTCGATTTTTCCTATAACGGTTCCGATGCACCCAAAATGCTCGAATACAATGCAGATACGCCTACATCTGTGCTCGAAGCAAGCGTGGTGCAGTGGTTCTGGCTGAAGGACAAGTTTCCCGAAAAGGATCAGTTCAATTCAATTCATGAAAAGCTGCAGGAATTCTGGAAAGAATCCGGTTTTCGCGGGACTGTTCATTTTGCATGTGCAGATGAATCTGCAGAGGATCTTGGCAATCTGGAGTATCTGAGAGATACTGCAATTCAGTCCGGTTTTGAGACAAAGCAGATTTTCATTGAAGAAGTCGGCTGGAATTCAAAACTGAAGAGATTTGTTGACGGTGATGATATTCCTATATACAATATATTTAAACTGTATCCTTGGGAATGGATGTTTGAGGAAGAGTTCGGAGAATACCTGCCTGTCTGCGGATGGAACATTATTGAGCCTCCCTGGAAAAGCCTGATCAGCACAAAGGCGATTCTTCCTGTTCTATGGGATCTTTATGAAGGACATCAGAATCTTCTGCCCTGTTATTTTGACAATAAGTTTACAGATAATTTTGTAAAGAAACCTCTGTATTCCAGAGAAGGAAACAGCATAAGCATTTTCAAAGACGGAAAGGTCACGGAAAATCCCGGAAGTTACGGAAAAGAGGGTTTTGTATATCAGAAATACTGCCCGCTTCCCGAATTTGAGGGCAATTTTCCTGCACTCGGTTCCTGGGTTGTCAACGGGAAACCCGCCGGAATCGGCATCAGAGAAGACAGTACAGAAATCACATCCAATAACGGAAGGTTTCTGCCGCATTTATTCGAGGAGGAGTAAATGGTTTCACATATTTTAGAATCGGTATCAGGTCTGGCAAATTTCGGCCTGTATTTCTTCAGCGCAGTCGGTCTGCTGATTGTATTTTCTTATGTATACGGTATGGTTACACCGTATCCCGAGATCCAGCTTATCAAGGAAGGCAAAATGGCCCCGGCGATCAGTTACGGAGGAGCGGTTTTCGGCTTTATCTGTCCTTTGGTCAGTGCAATTGCTCACAGCGTAAGTTTCATTGATATGCTGATCTGGGCTTTCATTGCACTTGTAATTCAGATACTTGTTTTTCTTTTTCTGAAAACTGTATTTTCAAGTCTTGTGGAGGATGTATCACAGGATAAGATTTCATCGGCAATTTTTCTTTCCGTATTCTCTGTTGCAGTCGGGCTTCTGAATGCAGCGAGTATGAGTTACTGAAGAAAGATCTGCAGTCAGGCTGAAAATACAATGGCAGACTTTCGGATGTTTGAAAAGTGGAAGGATAAGGTCAAGGACTTCTTTGACCTGTCCAAGGACAGAATTCCGAACATTGTCGACTATCTGGAAAAAGGCCTTGAAAAGGAATTTTTCAAGGACCCAAGGTCTCTTCTTCCGCCCATCCCTATTGAATTCCTTCCTGTGGATATGGGACTTCGCAAGTCCGGAATGTTCAGGAGATTCTATGAATGGATGTTCCCTGTCACTCATCTTTTCAGAATTACGTACAAATATGACGGACAGTTTATGGATGAATTTATGCCTCTGCATCAGGACAATTTCATCGGAAGAGGTTCTTATAAATTTGTGTACCGTCTGCCCTGGAACCATGTGGTCAAAATCGGGAAATCAAAACTTCTTTCAGATCCTCTTTTCGGCACACTTTACAAGAAAGTAGGCAATGAACTTGAGAGTTATCTCAAGCCTGAAGAAATGCAGCTGAAAAACTTTCTGCAGAAAAAGGCAGGGAGCACTGAATCAGACAGGATTGAATATAATTTCAGACGCCTTGGACTGGAACGGTTTCATTACTGGAAAATAAAGACTCTGCTCCCTGATCTTGTCCTTCCTACACGGCATTTTATGGGCCTCAGGTTCAGAACAGGTCTCTTTTCCTATCCTATTATGACAATGACACCCTGCGACAATCAGCTTCTGATTCCGGGAAAACATCTGAAGGAATTTGTGGAGCTCAAGGAGAAGCAGAAGCAGGGCTTTTTTGAAGATACTGTTCTTCCGAGCTGGAAATTAAATTTTAATTATCAGAGATTCGGCGAGGTTTCCGTATCCAAACTGAAGAAGATTGCGTATAATTTTCACAGAGTGATCGAGGCTACAAAATATCTTGCAGAAAAGGAAAAACTGATTCTGGATCTGCATTCTGAAAACATCATCATTGTTCTGCCTGAATTTGAGCTCAAGATATTCGATTTTCATCTGTTCGACGAACATCTTTATGACTTCGGTGACGGTACTGCATCTCCAGTGGAAGAACATATACAGACAATACAGACTTTTATTAATTCATTTGAACTCAGCAGAAAGGATCTTTCAGAGGATCAGACTGAGTAGAAATCAGATATTCTGATTTTCTGAATTGAATTTTTTCTGACCCCAGTGAGAGATTTTTTCCCTGAGATCATAAGGTCTGGCCGGCTTTGATATAAAATCATCCATTCCGGAATCTCTGCAGATTTTTCTGTCCTCTTCAAGCACATTTGCAGTCAGTGCAATAATAATAATTTCCTTGCCGTGTTTTTTTCTTATCTCTGCAGACGCTGTAGGTCCGTCCATTACAGGCATCTGATAGTCCATAAATATGAGATCTGCTTCCTCTGTTTCCATTACATCCAGGCAGATCTGTCCATTGTCGGCGGTAATTATTTTATATCCTTCTTTTTCAAGAATTCTTTCTATCAGTTTCTGATTTGCTCTGTTGTCCTCAACCAGAAGTATCCTGAACGGATAGAGATCATAAAGTTTCTCCTTTTTAAGAGGTTCATAAATGCTTATATCATTCACTGCAGAAGCTTTTCTGAACGGTATTTCCAGACGGAATATGCTTCCTTTTCCCTTCTCGCTTTCAACGGAGGTTTTCCCTCCCATACTTTCAGTAAGTCTTCTTACAATCACCAGTCCAAGGCCGGTTCCGCCGTATTTTCTCGTAGTGGAGGAATCCGCCTGTACAAAAGGCTCAAATATCTTCCTGATTTCAGAATCATTCATTCCGATACCGGTATCAGTTACAGTAAATTCAAGCCTGAATGATTCGTTTTCTTCACTGATGAGTCTGGTTTCAAAGCGGATTTCACCGGCCTCCGTGAATTTGACTGAATTGCTCAGCAGATTCAGAAGGATCTGCTTCAGCCGAAAAGGATCACCTGAAATATTATCCGGAATCTTAGAATCGATAATATGATAAAATCGAATATTTTTTCCTGATGATTTAATTAATGGATCTATCATTGAGGCAATTTCTGCCGCAAGATAGGAAAGATTAAAATCAGTTTCCTCCAGATCGACTTTTCCGGATTCTATTTTGGAAAGATCGAGAATGTCATTGATGATTCTGAGAAGAAGCTTGCCGCTGGAATTGACCGTTTCAGCCATATCTCTTTCTTCCGACTTAAGTTCAGCCTCGAGGAGGAGATCCGTCAGACCGATGATGGAATTGAGAGGTGTCCTTATTTCATGGCTCATATTTGCAAGGAATCTGTATCTTGCATTTGCTGCCAGTTCTGCATTTTCCTTTGCAGCAAGAAGCTCCTTCGTCCTGTCGGCAACCATATCCTCGAGAGAGGATTTCAGCATCCTGAGTTCTCTGTTCTTCTGTTCCAGTGTAATATTCTGCAAAGAAAGTTCCCTGGCGAGTGTACCTGAAAGTCTGAAAGCCTCCGAGGACCGTCTGGACAGTACAAAAGACTGAGCCATGATGAAAAACATGAATCCGTAACTGCTGAGATATTCCGTATTCAGAATATGATTTGCCCTCAGGATGTCGTTTCCGACTGAAATAAAAAATATGATGAAGCCTGAAAGAAAAACCTTTGCTTCATAATTTCCCTTCAGTGAGGCCTTTGCAAGCAGATAGATCAGATACAGTGAAGATATGATGATCATCAGTCTCATCGGCTGAACAATTTGAGAGAATATTTCTGTGGGCAGAAAAAGAATCAGTGCCCCGGCAGCAAGGACAGCTGCATATACCGGAATCATTACCGGGCGGTGAAAATCCGAAGGGAACATTCTCTTTACAAAAAGGGACATGGCTGGAATCGGAAGCGTGAATGAAAAACAGTGGATGCTCAGCAGTGTTCTGAAGGACATTTCAGGGAACACCTGCTTCAGGAATATGTCGTTGATTGTCATATTGTAGAAAATCAGAAAAAAGCAGAAAAGCCCGAAATAGGCTGAGGCAGGCTCGCTTCTCCTTAAAAGAAAAATTCCGAAATGATATATCCCCATAGTAAAAAGCATTCCACAGAGAATGAGATCAGATATGTTTTCATTATATCGTATTCTTTCCAGATGCTCAGCCTTGCCGAGATAAATATTTCTCCAGAACCCGCCTGTTCTGTAGTGGAAATTGGATATATGAATCCGTATGTCGATTTCAGATGAAGAACATTTGAACCTTGCAATTTTCGGCGAATAGTCCGGTACAGTATCCTCCTTGGTCTTTCCAGGATGACCGGCCTCCGAGATCAGATTTCCGTCGACATACATCGAATAGGACGTTCCGAACGTAAAAATCCTGATCCCCATTTCAGTGCATTTTTCCTTCAGCAGAATTTTCAGGCGAAATGAACCAATCCCCAAAGAAGGGAACTCTCTGCCGTCCTTTATGTAAGATGTCCAGTTGTTAGGCACTTTCTCATATGTATGGACTGATACCGTCTCATTGTCTGATGCCGGAATATGTGTGTTCCGATAAAATTCCCATTCTCCGTTTAAAGGAAGGCTGTCTTTCTCAAAAAAATTTTCGTTAAGATGTCTGAGATCAAGCCTGCCTTGAACTGCTTTCGGATGTTCTGCCGATTTTGTGCAGAATACTGAGCAAAGTACCAGAAGAAATGCTCCCAGCTGAAGTTTCACGCAGAATACCCTGCAGTGAAAAAAAAGCATCTGTTCTCTTCTGTCGGCATATCCTGACAGTATGAGTTTTAATTCATCCAGCTCAAGTAAAATCTGTCCAAGTTTTTCTCAAATAGAGCCAGCCTGTAGTTCTGCTGGAGAAACCGTCTGCAGAATGTCAAGAATTGAAAAATGTATTTGCAAAAAGAAAAGAATCTGGTCAAGTGTTCGGAATGAAATCCATTCTTAAAGACTATATTGAAGAACATAAAATTACCGGGATGGCTGCCTGTATCATTAAAGACGGGAAAATCATCTGGAAAGAGTGTGCAGGTTATGCTGATGTCTCAAAAAAGAAACCTGTTACTGCAGATACTTCTTTTGTTCTTGCCTCAATCGGCAAGACATTTACGGCAGTTGCGGCAATGACTCTTGTTGAAAAAGGCAAATTAAATCTCAAAGATGATGTCAATGAGTATCTTCCTTTTGAAGTGCGCAATCCAAATTATCCTGATGAGCCGATCACAGTGGAAATGCTGATGACTCATACATCCAGCATCATCGACGACAGGCAGTACAATATGGATGATGCACTTGTTTACTTCAGGAACAAGGATCCTAAAATCACTTTGGCAGAATATGTAGAAAAATATATTACACCGGACGGGGAATACTATGTGGAAGATGAATGTTTTTCAAAGGAAAAACCTGGGAAAAAATATTCCTATTCAAATGCAGGAGTTGCACTTCTGGGTCTGATCATAGAAAGAGTTTCCGAAATGGGCTGTGACGAGTTCTGCAGAAAGAAAATCTGGTCGCCTCTCGGAATGAAAAACACTGCCTGGAGACTGGCCGATCTGGATATGGAGAATGCCTCCCTTCCTTTTTATGAGTACCATAAAACTAAAGGACATTATAATTGTCCTGACTATCCAAACGGCTTATACAAGTCAAGTCTTTCTGATCTTGCAAAGTTTCTGATGATGTTTATGCAGGACGGCACCTATGACGGGGAAACAATTATCAGCGAAAAAACAGCTAAGCTGATGAAAAAAGAGCATTTTTCCGATGATGAAAACTCAGTAGGACTGATCTGGTGTCTGAGTGATGATCTGATAGGACATGACGGGGCAGAAGAGGGATCAAGCACTACAATGTGGTACGATACCGAGTCGAATATAGGAGTCATTATTCTCTGCAATCAGTCTGATGTGGATCTGGAAGATCTTTATGAGGAGATCTATGAAATGGCTGATGAGGATTCAGAAGGATCTGAAGATGAAGATGAGGAAGACAGTGAGGAGGATGAGGACTGATTCCTGCAATAAATTGGGAGACGATGACTAAAATTTGTTTTATGCGGATCACCGGAATTTATTGCACTATTTTGCAAGTAATCCTTGATCTTACTGTCTCCTTGGTTTGCTTGCATCCGTTTCCATATTTGCATAGTACAGCGGCAGGCAGGTTCCCCTGCCGCAAATCAGATATATTCTATTCCAATGACTGTAATGTCATCCTGTTTAGGTGAGGATTTTAGAAATTCTTCCAGTGCAAGGTTGATCGATTCAAGCATCTCTGAAACCGGTTTCATTGAAGATGCTTTTGCAGATTCCAGAAGCCTTTCTTCCCCAAACTCCTCCTCTGATTCATTGAATTCCTCGAATACTCCGTCAGTGAAAAGAAGAAGTCTGTCTCCCGGGCGGAACCCGATTTTTTCATTTTTATAGACTGCTTTTCCCTTCATTCCAATGATTCTTCCAGTCTTGTTCAGATGTTCTGTCTCACCGTTGGATTTCAGAAGAAGCTGTGCAGGATGACCGGCAGAAGAATATACTAGGGTCTGCTTCTTCGGATTGATGTCTACAACGAAACAGGAGAAATAGGAATTCAGCGATTTGTAGTTTGAGCAGAACAGATTGTTCAGGCTGAAAAGAATATCCGAAGGATGCCTTTCTGTTTCCTTCAGAGATTCAAAGCTGCTTTTGATCAGCATTGTGACAAGTGCGGCCTGCACTCCGTGACCGGTTGCATCTGCGATATATATTCTTACTGTTCCGTCTTTCAGTTTAATGATATCGTATATATCTCCGCCTACCTCATCCATTGGCGCATATCTGCAGGCGATTCTCAGACGCTCGTGAAGGTTTTCATATTCCGGAAGAAGTCTTGCCTGAATCTGTTTCGCAAAGTTCATATCCTTCTTGATCAGCTGCAGTGAACTGTTCAGTGCATCGGTTCTTTCCTCGACTTTCTGTTCCAGATTTCTGCTGTAGTCTTCAAGTTCATACTTTGCCTTCTCCATATTCTTCAGCATCTGGTT
Organism: Leptospiraceae bacterium; assembly: GCA_035345895.1. GTDB lineage: Bacteria > Spirochaetota > Leptospiria > Leptospirales > Leptospiraceae > DAORDI01. The sequence continues at coordinate 4,333 of DAORDI010000054.1, read as the reverse complement.
GAATATTCTGGAGAACTGTCCTATTTCATCTGTATAAAGAGCCGGCATTCTGACGGAAAGATCTCCCTTGCTGACCCTTTCTGCCGATCTGGAAAGAATTCCCAAAGGTCTGACTACCATTTTCACAGCCCAGTATCCAGCAATCGCGTAAATCGAGAAGACTGCAATAAGTACAAAGCTGAAAAGTCTGAGAAAAGAATACTGGGAAGCTTCATAGACTGATCTGTCAGGGATGACGGAAATAATGAACCAGCCTGCAGCAGAGGATCTGGATGCGATTACTTTGTATTTTTCTTTCATTGTAAAATCAAGATTTATAATTTTTTTTCCTGTATTCTGAAATTCGTAAAGCACCAGTTCAGTGATGTCATTCATCAGGCTGAATTTTGAGCCTGTAATGCCTTTCTTTCCTATCTTTTCAAGTCCTTCCTTCTGTCTGTAGTACAATATTCCTCTGTAGTCTTTTTTGTTCACCTCATCCATCTCATTCAGGTATTCTTCGCTGGAAGAGGAAATCGCCTTTCCGTTTTTATCCACAATGAACGAAGTTGTTCCTGAATAGGCCATCGTCTTTTCCAATACGGAACTGGAAAGCTGGTGAAGGGTAATATCCCTGGATGCGACACCGAGCAGATCATCCCCGTCATAAATGGGATACGAAACTGTAATCATCATTCCTTCACCGGCCAGATCCAGATAAGGTTCTTCCCATCCGAAAGTTCTGTTGTGAAAGTCTGCTGCCAGGTAAAAATGCTGCCTTGTCGGTTTGTAGATACCGTCCGCATCCTTGTAGGGGATGTAAGGATAAATGAAAAGGAAATCATTTACAGTAGTCAGGTACACCCATGAATAAGCGAATGTATCGTACATATTCTTGAACACAGGTTCAAGTTTTTCAGCTGTCTGAAGTTCTCTGTAAATGACCGGATCAAACTGGAAATCATTGTAAAGAAGATAACTCAGACAGGGGGATTTGAATTTTGGATCGTTTTCAGTGCAGAGTTCGAATGAGGCTGTCTTTGATGTTCTTTTGACAGAAGAGTCCAGTCTGCTTTTTTTCTCTGTGAATTTTGTTTTTCTGTAATTTTCCCTGTAGGCATCCGCAAGTGCTTTTGTGCTGTTGGCAACTCTGTACAGTGATCTGTCCACAAGATCCGCAGCAAGGAAACTCATCGATTCCAGACCCTTGTTCAGATCCTTTGCCACATCTGAAAAAATGACTCTGTATCCAATAAAAAATATGAGGAGGATGCAGGAAATCAGCAGGATGAAGGAAAGAATAAAACCGTTTCGTATGCTTAAAGTCACTTTCATTGTCAGAGATATGCACTGCATAGACGGGGCAAACTTCGGGAATCCCTCTGCTGCGGACGTCTGTTTTTTCTAAATGCAGTTGATGCAAAATAGTAAATTAATTTTTTTTATGAATTACTGCAATCATATTTTCAATCCGGAAAAGTAATTGAGTGCTTCCTCCAGTCCGCTGAATGTTCTGAATGAAACCTGAGTGAACTCCATCAGTGAAAGCAGCCCCTTTCTGCAGAGATCGGAAACAGCCAGAACAGTTTCGTAGTCCCTGGATTTTATTCCTGAAGGAATGTCAAGAACTGATGCAAGGGAGTCTCCAAACTCGTATTTAAGTTCTGTCAGATCCAGGATCAGCATATCCGAGAGGAACAGTCCAAGGGATGCAGAAATCACTGTTTTCATAAATTCAGAATTTCGGTTTCCCCCGCTTCCCTCACCATGAAAACCGGCAAACTTAATGATCAGAACTGCCTTGCTGCGTTTTTCTGCACCGGATTCAAAGTACGCTTTTTGGATACGGAAGGAAAGATCACCCTCTGTCTGAAGTCTGCATTCCGTAATATTCAATAGGTCCTCACTTAATATCAGAAAGACAGATTATATACAGATGAAAATCAGCAAGTTATTTTTGTCCAGACGGAAGATTCATTCAGAGTCTGGACCGGATCTGAGCATTGTTCTAGGGAGTCTGGATGATTTTCGTGATTCTCATCCTGCAACTGCAGAATGGGTGATCGAAGTGGCCGTTTCCACTCTGAGTCTTGATCTGAGCAAAAGAAAAATTTATGCAGAAGCGAATATCCCTCATTATTGGATCATTGAACCGGAGAATGGCCGAATCCTTCTTTTTTCCAATCCGACTTCAGAGGTTTATATTTCAGAGTCTGTTCTCAGAACGACGGAAGAGATTCATCTGCCGATAGAACCCTTTTCTTCCATTCCTATGGACTGGATTTAATACAGAATAAATTATAATGCTCCAGAGTGGACAGGGACTCAATTTTCGATTTGTCGGCCTGTCGGCTGAGAGCGGCTGCCTGATGAGCATACCGAATAAGATCAGTTCAAGGAAAGAAACTTAAAAGCAGGGTCTGAAATCAGACAAGTACGATTCTCCCGAAAGGGACAACCTTTTCTTGCTTTTTAAAAGCAAGTTGTTATATCAGGTTTATGTTGACTGTGAAGCCTGCCGGTGGAACAGCTGAAACAGGAGAGGATATTATGGATTTTACAGTGCCTAAGGAAGTGGAAGAACTGAGACTGAAAGTCAGAAAGCATATAGAGGAAAAGATCATTCCTCTTGAAGACCATTACAGTTATGATACAGGAAGACTGCCGGAAGAAATCTCACAGAAGGCAAGAGAAGAAGTGAAAAAGGCAGGACTCTGGACTCCTCATCTTCCTAAATCGGAAGGCGGACTGGGACTGAACCATGTGGGCACTGCAATTATATTCAGCGAGCTTGGCCGTTCTCCGATTGCTCCCTATATATTCAACTGTGATGCGCCTGATGAAGGGAATATGCATCTTCTTCATGTTGCGGCAAATGAAAAGCAGAAGGAAAAATATTATTTCCCCCTTATTCAGGGAAAAGTCCGTTCCGGATTTGCAATGACTGAACCTCCTCCGGGTACAGGGTCTGATCCTTCCTCTCTTCTTACAGATGCAGTCAAGTCCGGCGACAAATACATCATCAACGGAAGAAAATGGTTCTGCACAGGTGCAAACGGTGCAGACTATCTGATCGTAATGGCGAAAGTAAACGGAAGCTTCAGAAGGACAACGATGTTCTTTGTGCCTACAAATGCAAAAGGATACACTATGGTGCGCGAAGTGGTGACAATGGGTTCTCATGGCCCGGGTGGTCACTGCGAACTGAATTTTGAAAATGTGGAAGTGCCTGAAGAAAACATCTTAGGGAAAGTAGGAGAGGGATTCAGGCTGAGCCAGGTAAGACTCGGACCAGCAAGACTCACTCATTGTATGAGATGGCTTGGTCTCGCCAGACGCTCCATGGACATTGCAATGGAGTATGCAAAAAAAAGAGAAGTCTTCGGTTCAAAAATAGCAGAGCATCAGGGAATTCAGTGGATGTTTGCCGAGTCTGCGCTGGAGATAGAGTCCGGTTATATGCTGACTCTGAAAGCAGCGGATATGCTCGACAAGGATATGGATACAAGACAGGCCATCTCCATGGCAAAATGGTCTGTGAGTGAAACTCTCTGCAGGGTCATCGACAGGGCAATTCAGATCTGCGGTGCGACAGGATATTCCCGAGATATGAAACTGGAACTGTTTTACAGGGATGCCAGAGCTGCAAGACTTGCAGACGGACCATCTGAAGTGCACAAGATGGTCATCGGCAGAAACTTGGTAAGCGGAAAGGCAAGCTTCTGATCAAAGATCCAGAATTTCTTCTGCAGCCCGCCTTCCTGAAATGAGTGCCCCGTGTATTGTGCCGGGGTACTCGGAACTGGTGGACTCTCCTGCAAAGAACAGAACATCATTTACCGGTTCTGCAATTGTATCATAATCTTCAGGTCCAGCTCCTGGCGGGATATGAGAATAAGAACCGTAACTGAATTCGTCCTTTCCCCAGTCTGTGCGGAGAATTTCATCCGGATCAGGTGCTTCTTTGTCAAAAAGTTTTCGAAGGACTTTCATTACAGACTGCACAAATTTATCGTCAGGGATGTCCTCTTTTTTTCGTGCATCGTCGCCTGCATTAAAAAGCAGAAGAATCGGTTTGTCCGTATAATGATAAATATTCAGGAATTCATACCAGTCGCCTTTCTCTTCGCCCATGTACAGAATCCATTCCGGTTCCTTCGGCCAGAATGCCTCATCAAATTTTAAATACAGTTTATCGAGAATTCCCATTTTCAGTCTGTCTATGGATTTCTGCTTGTCTTTCGGAAGAGGAGGATCAAACTGTATCCTGCCTTTTTTCAGAACTCCCAAAGGAACTGTGATGACTGCCGATTCAGCGCTGTATGAGTCTTTGTCTGTTTTTACTGTAACACCG
>DAORDI010000053.1:0-24976 GCA_035345895.1 Leptospiraceae bacterium | reverse complement strand
CGGCAAGTCTTCAGCTTTCTGAACAGGCGGAAAATATCAGCAAGGCAATCAGAAGATTCAGGCTGCCAGCCAAGCTGCTGGAACAGAAAAGAAGCCAGAGTTCAGAGCGCAGGACAAGAACTCAGAATAAACTCGGAAATCGGAATCATCCAGGGAACGGTTCTGTGAAAAATCCATCCCGCATCATATCCTTGGGAGAATCCTGATATATGTCTGAAAGAAATGCAGGAGATGCAGTATATGAAATATGAAATAATGACAAATCAGTCAAGAGGATCTTAAAATGAAGAACAATGACTTTATTGATGATGAATACGATGATGAGGAAGAGGATACTCTGCAGGATATGTATCTGATTTTCTGCTGTGCAGATAAATACTATTCCGTCGAGGTCAGATATGTTTCAGAAATTGTTGCGCTTCAGTCTGTAACCGAAATTCCTGATATGCCTTCTTATTTCAAGGGAGTGATCAACCTTCGCGGGAAAATTCTTCCTGTGCTGGATATGAGGCTCCGTTTCGGTTTTTCCGAGATGAAATATCATGAAAGAACATGCTGTATTGTATCAGATAAATTCGGGCTTATAGTGGACTCTGTCACTGAGGTTGCAAGAATCCCTGCTTCAGAAATTACGGGAGCACCGATGGGCGACGGGATCTCTCATCAGTATGTCAGCGGTGTTTCCAGGTCTGCGGAAGGGCTCAGAATTATACTGAATATAAACTCGCTTCTGAATTCATCCGACGGTATTGAGGCTGTGCACTCATCTGATATCAGGGTTATGGAATAATTATGGACTCATTTCTGAATGAATTTATATCAGAGTCGTTTGAAGACCTTAAGAAAATAGAATCCTGCATAGTCTCTATCGAAAACTGTCTGAATTCTGATATTGTACCTGACCCGGAAATGGTCAATACTCTCTTCAGGCATATGCACAGCATTAAAGGGTCGTCCGGTTTTTTTGAGATGAAGGAAATTGTCCGGCTTGCTCATCAGGCCGAGACTGTTCTTGATCTCTTCCGAAAGGAAAGTCTTGCCATTACCTCAGACCGTCTGGATCTGGTACTGAAGGCAAGGGATCAGATTCAGTTCCTTTTTGAATCTGTGGAAAAAAATGGCAGTGACAGAGGAAGCGAGGAGATTACCGATTCTGTCATTCTGGAACTGAAAGAACTGGAAAAATTTTCAGAGGAAAAGAAACAAAAAAAAGAATTAAAGAGATTCGGTCTTTTTTCAGATCCAGTCAGTCAGTCGGATGAAGAAATTATCATTAAAAAAGAAGAAAAATTCGGTTTTTTTACTGAATCTGATTCAGATGTTCAGGAGAAAAACTCGGAAGACTCTGAAGGGAATTCGAAAACGGCTGCAGAGAAAAAACAGAAAACTGTGGTTTCTGCTCAGAGCAGACAGAACGAAAATACAGGTTTTCACGATGAGACTAGAGACATCCGCATAGGAACGGATAAGCTGGATTCTCTCATTGATATGCTGGGTGAGCTTGTCATTGCAGATGCCATGGTGCACAGACATTCGTATTCAGAAATTCTGAATGTGGAGCTTCTCAGAAAATCGGTGTCACAGCTGAATAAAATTACAAGATATCTGCAGGATCTCGGTCTTTCAATGAGGATGATCCCTGTCGCGGGACTCTTTAAGAAGATGACAAGAATTGTACGTGACCTCGCAAAAAAATCGGGCAAGAATGTCCGTCTGGAAACCAAGGGGGAAGAAACTGAGCTGGATAAAATCATTATAGAGCAGCTTTCGGATCCTCTTCTTCATATTATGAGAAATGCCATTGATCATGGACTTGAGACAAAGGAAGAAAGGGAGAGTCTTGGAAAAGATGCAGTATGCATAATCTCCCTGGAAGCAATGCATAAGGGAAATGAGATCTGGATTACTGTCAGTGATGATGGAAGGGGCCTGAACAGAACAAGAATACTTGCGAAAGCACGTGAAATGAATCTGACAGATGAAGACGAAAATTCAATGTCTGACAGCGAGGTCTGGGATCTGATTTTTCATCCGGGCTTTTCCACTGCAGAAAAACTGACTGATCTTTCAGGCAGAGGAGTCGGAATGGATGTGGTCAGAAAAAACATTCAGCGTCTCAAAGGACGCATTGATGTTCAGTCAATTCAAGGCTCCGGCACGACTTTTTTTCTGAGAATCCCTCTGACTCTCGCTATCATTGATGCAATGATTGTAATGTATTCAGGCAGATACTATGTAATTCCTACGGAAAATATAGACAGGTTCATTGACTTGAATACAATTGTTCCCTCTGACCTGCACGGAAAACAGAAGGTTCTGGATATAAACGGAAATCTGATTCCTCTTGTGGACTTGAATCTTGTTTTTGATTACAGGGAGAGCGGCGAAGAAACGGGCAGCAGGATCGCTGCCGTTGTGGGAATTGAGGGACGTTTTGCAGCACTGCAGCTGGATTCAATTATAGGCTCACAGCAGGTTGTCGTAAAACACCTTCCCGAATCTATGGAACACCTGCAGGGGGTTTTTGGAACTGCAATTCTGGGAGACGGAGAGGTTGGACTTATTCTGGATGCTGAATTTATCATTAAAAAATATTCTACTAATAAAATTCAGTCGGCGCAGATATGAAAACCTTTGATGCAGGATGAAATTATGCCAGACGGATTGAGGATTTCAAAATGATTCAAAACAGGCGGACAAGGGGAAAAATCAAAGTCCTTGTCGTTGATGATCAGGCTATTATCAGAAATATTCTGGAAAAGGGACTGAATTCATATGAAAATCTGGAGGTCGTAGGAAAAGCCGCCGATGTCTTTGAAGCAAGGGATATGATTGTAGAATTGGACCCCGACGTAATTTCTCTGGATATTGAGATGCCGAAAATGAACGGCCTGGAATTTCTGAAAAAACTTATGCCTCAGTACCCTCTTCCCGTCGTAATAGTAAGTTCACATACTTTAGAGGGGCGTCAGATTACTCTGGATGCGCTGGATGCAGGAGCTGTGGACTTTGTGACAAAGCCGGACGGTGATTCCGGAAGTCTGAACAGAATGATTTCTGAACTTTCGGAAAAGCTGACCGCGGCTGCAGGCACTGATTTGAGCAGATGGAAGAAGGGGAATAAACCGGACAGAGTCAGGAATGAAAACAGAAGCTCTCTGTCCGGCAGAGATTATTCACTGATTGCGATTGGAGCGTCCACCGGCGGAACAGTCGCATTGAAGACAATTCTGACAGATCTCCCTTCCGATATGCCCGGAATTGTAGTTGTGCAGCATATGCCGGAAGGATATACTAAAATGTTTGCCGACCGTCTGAGTGTATATGCGGAACTTGAGATCAAGGAGGCAGAAGACGGCGATCTGATTCGAAGCGGAAGAGTGCTGATTGCTCCCGGAGATCAGCATATGAAAGTAGTCAGATCCGGACTGGGATATGCTGTATCTCTTGACAGAGCGGATAAGGTTTCAGGGCACAGACCCTCAGTGGATGTGCTTTTTCGGTCCATATCAGAGCTTCCTGTCTGCAGAAAGACAGTCGGAATCATTCTGACTGGAATGGGCAGAGACGGGGCTCAGGGCCTTCTGGAGATGAGGAAACGCGGTGCCAGAACAGTAGGACAGGATGAGGAGAGCTGTGTAGTTTACGGAATGCCAAGGGAAGCATTCCTGCTGGGAGCCGTGGAAAAGCAGATTCCGCTGCACGGCATTTCTGATGATCTCTGCAGTCTGCTGGGAGCAGTCTGAAATGAATATTGACATACTTGTAGTGGATGATGAATCAACAGTTCTTTTTACAATGCATGAACTGATCTGTTCATTGGGATATACCTGCGACTGTGAAGCTGACCCTGAAGCTGCTGTTGAAAAAATAAAGAATAATAAGTATAAAATAATGATTACAGATCTGCAGATGCCTTCAATGAAAGGAGAGGAACTTCTGGAAAAAGTCCGGTCTGCAGACGAAGACATTGTATGCATTGTTGCCACCGGTGTCACCGATATTAGACGGATTGTCAGTTCCCTCAGTGAATACAAGGCATATGACTTTATGATGAAACCTGTGGACAGACTTTTTCTGAAGGACAGAATTGAAAAGGCGATGGAACTCGTGTCCCTCCGGAAAAAAATAGGGGAACTGGTCACTAATGAAGCTGTATTTTTTCAGGACATTCTGAAGGTATTTGACTGGAAAAAGGAACTGCAGAAGCAGAAGTTTGAATCATTTGCATCCAAGATAATCAGACAGTTGAATATAGGTCTTTTTCACGGCGGCGGGATAGGCGGTCTTCTTTCAGTTTTGAGTCTTGTTCTTGGAAAAATTCAGAAAAATCCGGACTCAGGAAAGTACGAACTGACTGAAAAACAGTACCAGATGATTAAGGAAAACTATGCAATGTCCAAGGAGATTGCAGCAGGTTTCAGCAAGGCACAGTCCTGTCTGATGGATGATTCGGTCTATGAAGATTTTATCAGTGTCTCAGATCTGCCGGCAGTTTTTGAGCAGTACAAGTCAGCGTTGGACCCAATGCTGAAGATAAAGGAGCAGAAGCTTTCCATCAGTTCCATTCCTTCCGGAGCAAGGACAAAGAAGGTGCTTTTTGACAGGGAGGCAATGAGATCAGTATTTTCAGAGCTGCTGATCAATGCTATGAAATACTCGGAATTTGGGGATACCATATATGTTATATTTTTTATCCATGATAAAAATGTGGAAATCAAAATTCTGAATCCTGCTTATCCCAATCAGGACGGAACGGTCGGAATTGCAGGGAACAATGAAACGATGATTTTTGAGCCGTTCTTCAGACTCAGCAATGTTGCAGTTGAAGGGTATTATATGGAAGAATTTTCTGCAGGAATCGGTCTGGCAGTAGTCAGGAAGATTCTGGAAAAACACAACTCATCCATAAATATTTTTACAGTAAAAGACCATCAGAGAAACAGGCAGGGGAGCGATATTTCGGTTACAGTCAGTCTTCCTTTTCTGTCAGCCGAAACTCTTGATGGTGCATATTCAAAAGGACTTAAGGAGTGGGCAGTATGAAAAGAATTCTTGCTGTAGATGATGCACCGGTTGTACTGAAAATTATTGACTTTGCACTGTCAGATGAAGGCTTTGAAGTTGTTCAGGCTGGAAATGCAGATCAGGCCAAAAAGATACTGCAGAAAGAGAAATTTGACATTGGAATTTTTGATGTCAATATGCCCGGACAGAACGGGATTGATCTGACTAGAGATGTACTGAAAATGGAAAACGGAAAGGCAATGAAAATTGTCATTCTGACTACAGAATCCAGTGAAGATCTGCAGAATCAGGGAAAAAATGCAGGTGCAGTCGGGTGGATTGTTAAACCTTTCGAAGGCGGAGACCTTCTCGAACTAGTAAAAATGCTCTAAAAAACTGAGTACAAGACTAAAAAGCATATTGACTGTTTTTACCCTCCGGTCGAAAATTAGGCTATGGGCGGATTTGAACATTCTTTTGACAGTGACAATTTTTCTTTGGAATCTGTTCTTCAGGAGTTCTTTGATGATTCCGCATACTCTAAAAATACCGATTCTCTGATTAAGGTTGCTGCCGGGAAAATTCCTTGGGATTTCCCTGTTTACGATCTGATTGAAGATATTAAGGACAGTACACTCCGTCTGAAAATGAGAAGTTCCTCCAGGGATCTTCAACTGGCTATGATCGAATACCATCTGCATTTTCTGACAAAAAAGGAAAAAATAGGGAGTTTGTACAAGGAATTGGAGAAATTTGTATTCCTTCTTTCTCTGATCGGCGATGAAAATGCTTCCTATCTGGATTTCAAGTCTGAACTGGACAGGATGGCGTTCCGGGTAGGCGAACTGATTGCACTGAACAGAGCCTCTGTTTCCGATTCTGCCAAACTGCAGATACTCACTCAGGTGATCCATGAAGAAGAGAGATTTATCGGAAATCAGATATTCTATCAGAATCCGGACAATTCTTTTTTGACAAAGGTACTCAAGACAAAACTGGGAATCCCAATCACTCTATCCATCATATATATTCTGATCGGTCTCAGGCTGGAACTTCCTCTTTTTGGAATCAATATGCCCCTTCATTTTCTGGTATCCTATGAGAATGATGATTTTCAGACCTATGTGGATCCTTTCAACGGCGGAGTCTGGATAGACAAGGATACCTGCCTGCGATTTCTGGAAGCAAACGGATATTCCACAGAGACAGATATGTTTCCTGTTGCAAGCACTTCGTCCATCATCAGAAGAATGTACAATAATCTGATTCTGATCTACAGGAATCAGAACGAAAAAACTCTGGAAAATATTCTGATCAGACAAGCTTCCATCCTTCAGCCTGCATAAGCGAAATTTTCATAAGGAGTACCAAAGTGCTGAAAAATTCTCAAATGCTTTTTTTCATTAAAACTTCTTTCCTGATCATTTTTCTGTTCTGCTTCGGAGTGTTTTCACAGACGAACGATCCCTCAGATCCTAAAAATTCAATTAAGAATCTCACCCAGACTCATACAGTCGTGAACACTGTCGATCTTACTGCAAATTCCAAGAAGATACTTGCAATAGGCGCGGATTCCAAGCAGATAGAATACAAACTCACCGGTGAAACCGTATCTACTCTGAAAGAATTCGGCAATATGGGACTTGTCATTACGGATAAAAGCATACTTGCAGTTTCAGTGAACGCTTCCGAGTTTGCAAGACAGCCTTTTTTCGGTGATGTAAATATTAATTATACTGTATCTAATTCTATTATTTTTGTATCCACAAACCGGAAAGTATACATATACTCAGTTTCTTCCTCCGAATGGAAGACTGTGGATATTGCAGGAGAATATGTCAGAACCCAGGCTGCATTCGACAGGACAGGCACTCTGATTACAAATAAAAGAATCATCGCCTATTCTGATTATATAAAAGATGTCCGTTCCTATCCCATCAACAATATGGTGCCGGTATACAGTTGTACAGTAATGGATAATAAGATTGTATATGACAGTATTCAGAAAACAATCATATTCAGAGCGGCCGCAGGCGATTTTACTGTAAACAGTTTTAACTGATTTCCTGAAGCTTTTTTCTGAGTTTTCATCTGGATAGAGGTTGGGCTATCCGATTTCTGGATCCCTGGTTAATGAAGGATATAAAGTATCATATTATATTTTTTATTGTAATTTATTAATTATTTTTGATTCGACACGATGCTTTGCTTTTTTGAAAAATTGAGTTCAGTTTATACTCATATTCAAAAGTCTTTGCGTATTTCTACTTTAGTGAGCCTGTAAAATCAAGGTTTTCGAATGTAAAAAGCGCAATTACTTTTGGTAATCAGTTTATTTCTTTTATTGTCCGAAGGATTGATTGCGAGACTCAGGATTTCCAGAGAGATAATATTTGCTTATCTTTCATGCTCAATGGGTTTTGGTATTACTCAAATTTCTAATGAAATTTTCATAGAGTCAATTGATTATTGATTGAAATTATATTTTCCGATGACTAATTGTGAGTAAAAAGCGGGGATTCCAAAGGGGTTTGCAGCAGTTTCCAAGTTTGCGAAACCCCTTTGGGCCTGTCCGGCAGCCCGAAGGGCGGGACTCCAAACTCTTTCCAGATTTCTAAGCGAGCGCAGCAGCGGCATCCATACTTGCGAGATTAGAAATCTGAGTATTATATCTAACTGTGTTAATGCAGATTTTTTCTAATCAGAGAGCAGATATTCTTTTTTTTAAATTCTTTTATTATTGAATAAAACAAGACTTTCTTTGCACTGGTCCTTAAACAGACAGAGTCAGTGCTGCTATGCGGATTCTTGATTTAAACGGTAAAAAGTAATGCATTATATTGTCGATTCATTTTATAATATAGTTTCTTATCTTATGTTCTTTGATCAGGATGCGTCATTCGCTGTGACCACAGCAGAATCCTATCTCAAGGTTTTTAACGGTCCCGCACTCCAGTTTAAAATCAGACCAGGTGACCGCATTCCGGAAGGAGGTGCTGCATTTAAGGCAGTTCAGACAGGACAGTTTCAGGTTCAGCTTGTACCTAAGGAGGTTTACGGAATCCCCTTTAAATCGTATGCAGTTCCTATTTTAGAGGAAGGGAAAGTTTGCAACTGTATTTTAATGGGAAGGAGTATTGAAAAAGGAGACAATCTGTTTAATGTTTCCAGACAGGTTTCTGACGCATTGGAAAAAATTTTCCAGAGTCATACCTGCCTTTCTCAGGAGATTCAGAAATCCGTACTGATGAATTCTGAAACGATGGATGGGATAAAATCTGCAGGCGAGATTACCAGAGAGACAGATAAAATGCTCAAATTCATACAGACAATTTCATCCAGGACAAATATTCTGGGATTGAATGCATCGATTGAGGCTGCCCGGGCAGGAGGTGAATCAGGACGCGGATTCGCTGTGGTGGCCGATGAGATCAGAAATCTTTCTCTGTCCACATCTGATTCGGTAAAAAGCATTACAGTGAAAATAAGCGAAATCAAGCATAATATGGATAAGGTTTCGTCTAATTCAAATACAATCAATGAACTTTTTAAGGCTCAGGTAACTGCTCTTCATAAGATTTCCGACAATCTGAGGACTTTAAGTGAAACGGTCAGGAATCTGGAATCTATGGCCGAAAGCCTTTAGCATCTGTGCTTTATTAATCTGCATCCCTAAGCAAAAAAAGATATATTTTCCAATGATTCAAATTTAAATATGCCTAAACTCCGGAAGTCTGCTGATCAGTGATTCAGGAGACTTTCAGTAAAGGGATTATATGAATCAGGAACAGCAGGAAAAACTTCGTCATTTGGCAGGTATTATCAGGAGAATGCCGGTAAAGGATGCCAGATGGATTTTGACTGATCTTGAATCTGATCTTCAGTTCAACAGGGAATTTCTGAAATATCTTGCAAAACACAGTTTTCAGCCGAATGAACTTTTTGATCTTCTTTCACCGGAAGAATTCAAGTCGCTATTCAGCAAGGTTCCTGTTCCTGCACTTCAGAAACTGATGAGTGAAAACCCCGAGAAAAAAAATCTTTTTGAAACAGCTTTGGGAAAAACAAAGGTTTCCGATATTCTCTCAAAAAAACTTTCTGCAGGTGAGGAAGATAATTACTCTGAAGTGATTCTGGAAGAACTCTGCAGACAGGTATCTCAAGGGAAAGTGCCTTATAATGGAATTTCATTATACTTAAATCCTCCAGAATGCAGACCTGCAAGTCCTGCAAAGAAAAGCGGGAACTGTTTCTTTGCTGTCCTGAATCCTGCAGTTCGAGAAGGTGACGGACTGAAAATTATGATTGCTGCACCTGAATATTCAGGACAGGTGCTCCGGATTAGCCTTCAGTCCTCCGGCCCAAGATATTTTTCCAAAGAATCCTGGTTCATCAATCTGCCGATTGGGTCTGGCGGAATATATATTGGGGAGGTTTTCCCGGACAGAATTCCGGGCCCCGTCACTGTCTGGCTGGAAATCCCGGGATCCGGTGAAGTGTGCAGAACAGTGTATTTTACAGGAGCGAAATCTCTGTATACATTTGATGTAAAAGAAATACAAAGTAATTATGATTCTTTTGAAGTTTCCGGAAATCTGATTTTCAGAGGGAAAAAACCTGCTGCTGATTCTGTCAGGGCAATAGCCTACTGTTCGCGGTGCGGATCTCCTGTAGGTACCGGAAATTTCCCTGTAAAAGAAGATTCAGTGAAAATGAAATTCGCAGTGGATGATCATATCCGCTCGCATAAGCACGATTATGCTCTCCATCTGTTTTATGGAGAAAGTCAGTGTATATCCGTTATGAATATTTTTGAAGAAAATGCTCAGGAGGCAGCATTTGAAGAACTTCCGGAACGCACCTGCGGAGAGGAAATTAAATTTGATCTGAAGGCAGATGAAGGAGAAATGCTCTTTTACCATATTTCAGATACCAAGGAAGAGGACAGAAGAACAAGGCAGATTCTGCAGAGAGGAAATCTTGCTTTATCCGGGGCTGCTGATAAAAATTTCAATCGAAAAGCTTCGCCTCTGGAAATTTCATTCAGTGCAGGAGAGCTTGCAATGCTTTCAGATCCGATGCAGGGGCCTGAAATCAGAATGGTATGGAGTTATGACCCGGAAAGAGGTCATATATATAAGCCCTATAAATGGGAAAATATTTCAGATCTTTATATAAGTTTTTACAGAAGGACTGAAGCAGGACGAATTCAGCCTATGGCTTCTTATGTGTCCCGGTTGAAAAAAGAACCCTGCCTTTATCTGTATCTTCCGGATCATATCGGAAAAGGAGAAGAACTTGAACTCGAAGCAGGCTATTTCACCGATCGGCTTTCTAAGCTGATCTGCAGAAACGGCACAGTTCAGGAAAAGGAAATTCAGGGGAAGGGGATATATACTTTTCATTATAAATATGGTCAGGAGACAGAGATTCAGCTTTTTTCAGGTGCATCTGAAATCAGAAAGAAAGTTGAGATTCCTGAACAGAAATTCAAAATCGTTTCCTTCTCTTATCTCCCTCCGGAAACAAAAGTCTCTGATAATGGAACTGTATTCAGTCTTTATAAATCTCCAAGTCAGCTTTCTGATGTGATCCTTCAGGAATTTCTGCTCAAATATCCCTGGGGATGCGGAGAACAGACTGCTGCAAAACTGGTGGGTTTCTCGAATCTGCTTTTGAAAGTAATTCCCGTTTCCGCAGACCATTTTCTTGTTCAGAAAATAAAATCAGGCATAAAAGCTCTGGAGGCTTACAGAAATGAATCAGGATTTTACAGTATTTTTCCTGGAGCACCAGCAGATGAAAAAACTACAACGTATATATATAATAATTTAAAGCTTCTCTTCCCTCACAGAGCAGTACTGGAACCACTGCTCCCGGAACTCTGGAAGAGTATTGATCAGATGAAGTCAAAGATTTCGAAGGCCGAGGAAGGAGAAGGGAGGTCTGAAATACCCGGACCATTGAATACTCATAATGAGAAGAGCATTCTGAAAGCATTGAAGACATCCGTAATTTTTGAAAAAGGAAAACTAAAGAATAAATCATTTTCTGCTTATCAGACCCTTGCTTCCAAGGTCTTTGCTGCATCCAATCTGCTTCTGGAAAAATCTAAGAATGAAATCGAGGTTCTGGCCGGCACAGAAAAGAAAGTCAAAGAGATCCATTCAGACGGGATACGAGGTATTGCAGAATCAATAGGTCTTCTGGACAAAAAGAAGCAGGAAATTACTGTAAGTAAAACTGTCCGTCTTTCTGATCCAATGGATCTGCTGCTTTCTGCCGGAGAGATTGTTTTTTTGGAGGGAAGCTTTCCTTCTACAATTGAGCAGATGAGTTTTCTTGTTTTCCTGGATACACTGAAGACAAAAATGAATGAATACCATTTTATGAAAAACGGAAAGAGCTATTCTCCGGAAAACGATGAGGAGCTTAAGGATATTACTGTAAAATCTGAATATACTTTTGCGAAGAAAACAGTCACTTTGGGACCGACACCTGCACCTCACTCTTCAGTCCCTGAAATCAGTTTTTCCTCTCTCTCATTTGAAAAAGGAGACATCCTCAGACTGAATATAAAAAGAAAACATCCTACTGAAATTTATCATCTGATCTGTCCCGGAATGTTTGAGCCGGTCTACTGTTCAGAATTCCATAGCCCGTCATATTCGAGAATTCTGATCAGTCCAATGTTCGGCGGAACAGAAATTCCTCTTCGCACTGTCCGAAAAGGGAAGGGGAAATTTTTTCTTCTGGCAGAGGATATGTATGAAACTGGCAGAGTCTATATGAAAGAGCTTCAGGTCATTGAAGTGATATGAGAGCGATGAGAATTCTTTCAGCTTATAAGGAGCCTTATGATTTCATTCTTATTAATTATGACAGTGATACTGTATGGAATCGAAATCCTGTCATATACCGATTCGAAGCGCAGGGGAGCGCGGGAGAAAAATGCCGGAGGAAAAATAAGTTTCAGCCGTTCATTTTTTCAGTCTCTGGATTTCCAAAGGAGTGAATACTTTTTCAGAAAGTTCAATTTCCACCTTGGGAGACTTGTCTCCGCAGTCGGCTTCCAGCTGAATGTATTTTTCGAAAAAAAAACTTGAGGAAGACTTGAATCTGAGACTTTTCCAGGGAATAAAGAGAGGGTTTCCAAATTTTGCAAATCCGGATTCTGTATTAAAATATATCCCATTTTCATTAATAATGATTTTCAGATATCCTTTGTATTTCATATAACCGAGCTGCCCATACTGATTTTTCAGAACTCTTCCTGCAGGTTCTCTCTCTGTCCGAAATACTCTGTTGAATACCTCAAATTCATCAGCCCTTCTGAACCCTGTCTTCAGAATATAACGGACTGCTGCTGTAATTAATGCAAGGGCAGCAATGCCTAAGAAAAACTGCAGATACGAACCTGTTTCTTCCATAACAGAAGAAGCAAAAGGAAAGCTGTTATTTGTAAAGAAAAATTTACTGACTCAAAATCCGCTTGACCGGCAGGTTATTTAAGGAATCTTCAGACAGATTAGGAGCTTCGGTTGAAATATTTTGTTATGCTGCTCATTATCCTGCTGTCCGTATGCAAAACTGCTCAGAGAATTCTCATGATTCAGGCAAAACAGCAGAGAAGGCACTGCTCATCTCTTTTCGGAACCTTTCAGAATCCGAGCTTTCCGATGTTGAACTGGTTCTGCTGCTGAACGAATCCCTCCCGAAGGCAGACGGATTCAAGCCTGATCATTATTCTATATATTTCAAAAAACAGGCAAAGGAAGGCAGTTCTTTTTTTTCTCTTCCAGAAGGAGAATACTTCGGTTCATTGATTCTGCACAGATCCAGAACAGTCCCATTTTTATATTCCAGTCAGAGCCGGATTATATTTCATTTTGGAATTCAGGAAAAGTATTCTGAAAAAGAAGATAAGAATATCATTGCTGAATCCGGTCAGAAGAAATGTGAAATACTGAAGGACTCTTATCCTGTAGAAGTTCTCTGTCCAAAACTTTATGTGAGAAAAAAGGACAATCCCTCTTTTGAGTTATCGTTCAGAGAAACTGAATACAGCGGATCAATGACGGGCGGACTCTGGACAGGAAGTCTTTTTATGTCGGCTGTTTTTATGAATCCTTTCGGCGTACTTATCCCATTCGCCGCCGGACCGGTTGTTCTGGAGAGAAAAGTTGACTATAACGCCGATTTTAAGGATCAGTGAAGGTGCTTCAGCAGCTTTTATGTTATGAAAAAATGCAGACTTGCGAGTGTCAAAACAGATCTATCTGTTTTCCAGCTTTTTCATCAGTTCCAGAATCAATCTGTCCTTTTCATCCAAGGTTTTTCGACTCTCTTCCAACGCTTTTTCTTTTTCTTCTATTGTTTTTTCCTTTTCTTCTATTGTTCTGTCCTTTTCTTCTATTGCTCTGTCCTTTTCTTCTATTGTCTTCTCCTGATTTTCGATCTTCCGTTCCATATCCTGAAGTTCCATCAGAATTTCCTCTTCCAGATCCATTTGGCGTTTCAGAATTTCATCTGAAACTGCATAATTTAAACGGTTCACAATCTTCTGCTGCAGCTCGTCGTCAAGAGGAAAATCATAATAAACGATATGATCCTTAAGTTTCTTCCCGGCCTGACTGAATACACTGAGTGCCTTTTCCAGCCGGTTCCGCATTTCTGTCTTCAGTTCAAACAGCTGAATTACAAACGAATCATGCGTCAGACTGTCAATAAATTCATTCTTCTGACGTTCAGCATCGTTTCCGGTCAGACGGTCACGGAACACCCTCGCTACCTCAATCACTTTAGGAAGAGTCCGGTCAAACGCATAACCGATGAAATATATCGTAATGATCGGCAGTGAGTCTCTGCTGTACTGCTCGCCGAGATATTTGCGAAAACGCATAATGTCTGTAGACAGTTTTGCCTTCTGCAGTTCAATCAGAACCTTCTTCGTACCTTTGCCTGTCCTGATCTCTGCAAGGAAATCCAGACGGTACACAGTCAGAAAGGGTGTGTGCTCACGAAGTTCCCCTTTAGGCCCATTCAAGCCAATCTCTGTTTTTTTGTCCACAGTGACAGTACTTTCCTGGGGCCTGACTTCAATCGAAAGTATTTCCTGGTGAATGATTTCTGAAATCAGCTCACGGGCTATGTCCAAATCTTCCAGAAGGAATTTGAATACTGTGTCATAGATTGGATTTGCAAGCGCTATCGCCATAAAAAAAAGATGTCTCAGCTGTGCAGAATGTCAAGAGAAAATCGACTCAGTGCTCTGTCCTCTGAAGATTGTAGGATCTCCTACGAGGCTGTCTTATGAGAACTGTAGAACCTCCTACGAAGTTCTGTCCTCTGAAGATTGTAGGACCTCCTACGAAGTTCTGTCCTCTGAGAACTGTAGGACCTCCTACGAGGCTGTCTTCCGAGGACTGTAGGATCTCCCACGAAGCTTTGTACTCTGAAGATTGTAGGATCTCCTACGAGGCTGTCTTCTGAGAACTGTAGGACCTCCTACGAAGTTCAGTCCTCTGAAGATTGTAGGATCTCCTGCGAGGCTGTCTTCTGAAGATTGTAGGACCTCCTATGAAGTTCTGTCCTCTGAAGATTGTAGGATCTCCTACGAGGCTATCTTCCGAGGACTGTAGGATCTCCCACGAAGCTTTGTCCTCTGAGGATTGTAGGATCTCCTACGAGGCTGTCTTCTGAGAACTGTAGGACCTCCTGCGAAGCTCTGCCCTCCGAGGATGTAGGATCTCCCACGAAGGCCTGCACTCCGAGGATTGTAGGATCTTCTACGAAGCTGATAGTTTTAGAATCCGCAGGCTGTAGATGATACACACCTTGAATAAGCATCAGTTCCACCGTAACATGTACTGTTATTTGTGCAACTGTAAGGGGATTGTGCGGTACAGCCGGAAAAAACGCCTGTGGTATTGCAAGTTCTAGCAGTCGTTTCCGCAGAAGTTGCGACCAGAATTTGAATACTGCCTGTGGCTTTTACGGAACTCTCATTGTTCAGGATAGCGGAAATTGTGTAAGTTGTATAAGCATTACCTGTAGTTCCAGTAGGTATACCAGTTATCGCACCAGTAGTACTATTTAGATTCAAACCAGTTGGTAAAGAGGGAGAAGATGTAAAAGAGGATATATTGACATTTTGAAGATTATCGTATCCAATATAGGGAGCGGAAATATTGAGATTGGTTGAATTTTGAGTCGCTGCATTATAGGTTTTAGAGAACCAGAATTTGTCGACCATATAAAAATAGTCCTTTGCGCTGGAATCACCGATTTTGATAGTAAATGATGAATTGGAATTGGTTGGCACTTTGAAAGTCAGAGTCTCTGAAGCTGCAGAAATAACATCAGCTATTAGACCTGCACTTGAATCTAGCGTAACTTTTGTAACAGAAGTAAGATTTTTCCCTTTGACAGTGACTGTTGTTCCTACTCCGCCATACAGTGGTGTAAAGGAAGTAATTGCCGGTGCACTGGCTTGCGCGGCCGATACTGCGAGTGCTCCATAAAGCAGTGTATTGTCTTTCTTTTTTGCACCGCCGCTCGGATTACAGGCTTGTGATAAAACGAGTAAAGATAAGATGCTTATTAGCTTAGTTGCTGTTTGCTGTTTGCTGTTTGCTGTTTGCTGTTTGCACAGATTTTATTTTCATTGTGATTTCTCCAATCAGTTTATTTCAAAAAAGTGCCTATTTGCCTTTTTGTACTGTTTAGCATTGAAGTCTGTCTGATGTCCAGTTTTTTATGAGGCTTGCTGACGGATTTAGTCATTTTCTCTGCAAAATAGCGGTGGAATGGGTGCTGGAGAAGATCTTATGAGTTTTTTACTTTGTTGATGTTTGTAACAGGATAAGTGTTTCAGTTTATATCTGATATCTGTTATTACCAGATATGCCGAAGTCTATATGGTACATATTCCTTGAACTTTTTATCCTTTGATTTCCTGTCAAATCGGAAGTCTGTCAAAGGGATCAAAATGCTCGACTTTGGAAAGTAAATAAAAGGAACTTGCCGCACTTTCCTCAAAGGATATATTTCAAATCCAGAATCACGGCAGCTCTTCTGAAGCCACATTTGACAGTTTAAGCTTGTCTATGCTGAGTTTAAGTGATATCTTCCAAGAAGTCAATGTGCTTATGCATATCTCATTCTCTTCGTCAAGCACTGCTGATTTCGCTTCCTCTGAAAGCTTTGTGCTTTCAAGCAGAAAACATAAAAATGCATATCATCAGACGGGAATAAAAAATTCAAATACTGTTGAAAAAGAATGAGAAACTCCGGCATTGAATGATCTGAAATTTTTCTTGAGTCGGTGAAGAAAATCCTCACAGAAGTGCAAGTGCCGAAAACAAATGTCTCAGTTTGTCGCGTAGTAACCTCTGATTTTTTTCAGATCGTATTCAGTGAAAATTCTGTCCAGAAACTGAAGTCTGATTTTTTTACCGTTTCGGAGCTGTGCTTCCAGATTTACATAGTCCATCCAAAGGATTCGTTTTTTTTCCTTGAAGATCAGATTATCCCAGGGGATGAGGACAGGTCCTGCGCCGAAGCGAAAGAGCACAAAGATATCCATATATAGTCCTTTTTCTGTGAAGCAGATATGGATGACTCCGTTGTAGCTCAGCCATCCAATCTGCACATACGAAAAACTTTCTTCCCTGCCGGACGGAACTGTCTCGGTTCCGAAACTTTCCTGAAGGGCAAACCATCCGCTGACAGTATGCAGAAGTTTCATCAGTACAACCCAGAAGATGAAGAATACAACCAGTACGCCGATGAATACAAATATGCTATGACTCTGACTTTCCATGCCGGTTAATAAAAGGCTTCAGCCGGTTTTTGTAAAGAAAAAATTTCTGATCAGAACACTTCTTTGAGGCTCAGACTGAAGTCTGGAAACATAGGAGATTCCAGGATTTCATTTTCAGTGAATTCCTTTAAGGAAATAAATTTCCTTTCTTTCAGAAGAAAAATTTCCACTGATTTTGATTCAGGATCGACGATCCAGTATTCCAGAACGCCTTTCTCTTCGTACACTTTTTTCTTTTTTCGTAGATCATTGTATGCTGTGGATTCAGAAAGAATTTCAATTACAAGGTCTGGAGGGCCTTCGATGTTTTTTTTTCCGATGATGGCTGTTCTCTCTTTGGAAATGAAAATGATGTCCGGCTGATAAACTTCCTTGTCTCCCAGATGAATGTCAATCGGTGCGTAAAAAACTTCTCCAAGTTTATTTTTTTTTGCAAATTCGTACAATGCGAATTCGATCTCTCTGGAAATCCTCTGATGGTATGGCACAGGTGCCGGATTCATAATCAGTCTGCCTCCAATCAGTTCATAGGGAGCACCCTCTTCGAGTTTTTCATAATCGGAATAAGTGTATTCTTTATCTTCCAGTCCCATAAGAGTATTCTCATTTTCATACAGGTTTTGTCAAGATGATAAACATCCGTATTCAAAAAGGACTTGCAGAAAAACCCGATGCCGGTTTTCGTGTTCATTAGTTGAACGCACATCATTCTGTGCTCGGAACGGGACATTTTGATGCACGTCTTCTCCGCTTGTCTGCATTGCTGCAGTGAGCAGGAATGTTTCGCTTTTTCATTTTTCTGCGAAAAAGAAAAATGGGACTCATGCGGCGAAGCTGTCTTCAGTCAAATGATTTCATAATGATAAAAAAGTTTTTCAATACTGCAGGACTCTGCATACCTGAAGAGCAGGATTTAATCGGGTGCTGACCTTGGATATACGTCATAAAGTGCTTTCACTTCTGTCAGAAGAACCGACTCTCAGCCAGAGAGAGCTTTCTGAAAAACTCGGGGTGAGCCTCGGAAAAATCAACTATTGCGTCAAGGCCCTTGTCAGCAAAGGTTCTCTGAAAATGAAAAATTTCCGGAACAGTCAGAATAAAAAAGCATACGCTTACATACTGACTCCGAAAGGAATCGAACAGAAGGCACATCTCACAATCGAATTTCTGAAGATCAAAATGCAGGAATACGAACTGATAAAAAAAGAAATTGAAGAGCTTCAGACTCAGGCCGCCAAGGATGAAGTACTCAAGAAAAAATCGGAGTTCAGACAGATCGTGAATCTGTAAAGACCGTTGAGATGAAATATTTAATCATTAAAACTTACTGCAGTGATCAGTTTCTAAGTCAGGAGGTGTTCTTCCTTTGTTAGTCAGTATAGTCATTCCTACATATAATCAAGGTCCCTATATCAGAGATTGCCTGGAATCAGTCACAGGGCAGACTTATAAAAATCTCGAAATTATTATTCAAGATTCCTGTTCGAGCGATGAGACTGAAAAAATCTGTCTGGAGTTTGCAGAAAAGGATAAACGAGTAAGATATTTCAGGGAAACGGATAAAGGACAGTCCGATGCGATTAATCGCGGTTTGGCAAGGTCTTCCGGTTATTGGTGGAACTGGATATGCTCAGATGACAGATATAATAGCTTTTCTGTTATAGAAAAACTGGTCTATGAATTTGAGCAGAAGTATATGAATCAGAAAGATTTTATAGGAATATACGGGAATGCCTGTTTTATAACTGAACAAGGCAGTTATATTTCTGATTACCATAATAAAAAGAAAATTTTAGGAAGGGAAGATTTTCAACTCACTTGGCCTCTCTCGCAGCCTTCCTGTCTTTTGAAAAGAGCTGCTGTCGCCGATGTTGGCGGAGTAAATGCAGATCTATATCTGGGTATGGATCTGGATCTTTTTTTTAAAATAATGAAAAAGCAAGAAAAAGTAAGTTTTCTTGACTATCTGATTTGTGATATTCGAATTCAGGATAACTCAAAAAGTATAAAATACAGAAAAGATACGGCCAAAAATGCCTTAGATCTGGTGAGGTTTCATATGAAAAGCACTGGACCTTTGCATCAGTCTGATTACTTTAAGGAATATTTATTTGCTGCAGAATCTGACGAGATTAATGAGTATCTCACAACGATTCCTTTTTTGGACAAGTGGAGAATACTGTATGAATTGTCACCCTTGGGAAACCTGAAAGGGAAGCTGAAAGCTCAAATACTGAAGCTAGCATCAAAGAACAGACTTTTTCACAGATTGTTGCATTTCACATATAACAGTTGGATTGTAAAGAAGATTCTCGGAAAGAGATGAACTGTATTAAATAAAAATTATCAGGAGAATAACTTGAAAAATTTTTCCATTATCGGTGTGGGCGGTTATATTGCCCCAAGACATTTGAAAGCCGTAAAAGAGACAGGAAATCATCTGTTGTCTGCGTATGACCGAAATGATTCGGTAGGGATCATGGACAGTCATTTTCCCGATGCAGATTTTTTTACAGAATTTGAAAGGTTTGCCAGCTTCAATGACAGACAGAAGCGTGCAGGAAAAAGTATTGACTATGTAAGCATCATGACTCCGAACTATCTGCATTTTTCTCATATGGAATACGGACTCAGCATCGGAGCAGATGTGATCTGTGAAAAACCCTTAGTGCTTCATCCGGAAGACATCGATGAACTTATGGTTCTGGAAAAAAAATACGGAAAAAGAGTGAGCACAATACTGCAGCTCCGTCATCACCAGGTGATCATTGATCTGAAGGAAAAAATTGATAAACTTCCAAAGGATAAGAAAATAGAAATAGATCTCACTTACATCACCTCCAGAGGAAAATGGTATTTTGAGTCATGGAAGGGAGATTTGAAGAAATCCGGCGGACTGGCTACGAACATAGGCATTCACTTTTTTGATATGCTCACATGGATTTTTGGTGCAGTCCAGCAGAATGAAGTACATCATAATGAAGCATCAAAATGCGGCGGATATCTTGAACTTGAACGGGCAAAAGTCAGATGGTTCCTGTCGGTGGATCTGAACGATGTGCCTGAAGAACTCAGAAAGAAAGGCCAGAGAACCTTCCGCTCCATAGAAATCAACAAGGAAGAACTGGAGTTTTCGGAAGGCTTTACAGATCTTCACACGGTGAGCTACAAGGAGATCCTTGCAGGAAGAGGATATGGATTATCCCATGCCAGAGAATCAATCGTCATAGCTTCTATGATCAGAAATGCTGAGATCAGGAAAACAGACCGAATTCATCCATTCACTGCGAAACTGAAATGAGTTTTTTTATCCATGAAACTTCTATTTGTGATGAGGGAGTCCTTATAGGCAATGGGACGAAGGTGTGGCATTTTTCCCATATTCTGAAAGGATCAAGTATCGGAGAAAACTGTTCCTTCGGTCAGAACTGCGTAGTCGGGCCGAATGTAAAAGTCGGAAATGGAGTTAAGGTGCAGAACAATATCTCTATCTATGAAGGCGTGGAAGTGGAAGATGATGTGTTTCTTGGCCCTTCTATGGTATTCACCAATGTCATCAACCCGCGCAGTTTCATTGTAAGGAAGACTGAGTTTAAGAAAACTCTTCTGAAAAAAGGATGCAGTGTGGGAGCGAATTCCACTATTGTATGCGGAGTTACGATAGGCAGGTATGCATTGATCGGTGCAGGAGCTGTTGTAACCAAAGATGTTCCCGACTTCGGAATGTTTTACGGAAACCCTGGAAAACTTCAGGGCTGGGTCAGCATTGCCGGAAACAGACTGCAGTTCGAAAACGGAAAGGCAATGGACAGTTTTGACGGAACTGAATATGAGATCCGTGACGGACTCTGTTTTCAGATTTCCAAGAGCTGAGAAAACTATGAAAATAAACTTTAATGATTTAAAAATACAGTATAATCTGCTGAAAGCAGATCTCGATGTTTCCATAGGAAAAGTCCTGGAAAAGCAGAATTTCATTATGGGTGAAGAGATTGCTGCTCTTGAAAATGAGCTGAAAAATTTTTCGGGAGCAAAACACTGCATAACCTGTGCAAACGGAACTGATGCCCTGCAGATTGCACTGATGGCTGCCGGAATCGGACCCGGTGATGAAGTCATTACAACACCATTTTCATTTATTGCAACAGTGGAGGTAATTGCTCTGCTGGGTGCAAAACCGATATTTGCAGATATAAATGAGAAGACTTATAATCTAGATCCTGAAAAATTCCTGGAAAAGGTATCGCCCAGAACAAAAGCCGTTATTCCGGTCAGTCTCTTCGGTCAGGCTGCAGAAATGGACAGGTTCAATGAGATATCCGGGAAATTCGGCATCAAAGTGATTGAGGATGCTGCTCAGAGTTTTGGAGCCAGATACAAGGACAGGAGAAGCTGCAGTCTTTCTGAACTTGCATGTACCAGCTTTTTCCCATCCAAACCTCTGGGTTGTTACGGAGACGGCGGAGCGGTATTCACGGACAATGATGCTCTTGCTGAGAAGATTCGCTCCATCCGCGTGCATGGTCAGGAGAAAAAATATTATTATCAGTATGTAGGTGTCAACAGCAGGCTGGATACAATTCAGGCAGCTGTTCTTCTTTCCAAAATGAAACTGTTTGCTGAAGAATGCGATAAAAGAGAAAAGGCTGGATCTTATTATACTGAACTTCTGTCCGGAAAACAGAATATCATTACACCGTATGTCGAAAAGTACAATAATTCGGTTTATGCTCAGTATGCACTGCGTTCTCCTGACAGAGAAGCAATTATGAAAAAGCTGAATGAAAATGAGATACCGTCCATGATTTATTATCCTCATCCGCTCCATCTTCAGAAGGCATTTGCTTATCTGGGGAACAAGGAAGGGGATTATCCGATCACGGAAAAAGTATCCAAAGAAATATTCAGTATCCCATTCTCTCCTTATATAACGAAAGAGGAGCAGGAGTTTATTGCTGGGTTGATATAGGGAAAAACCGCCCGCTTACAAATATGGAAGCTGTTCGCCCCAGCAGGCATCCCTACGGTCGCCGGGAATAGGGAATAGAATGTGGTGATTTTGTTTTAAATTTCACAAAAAATGTAAACTAAAATTTATTTAAGTCGTCTAATTCTTCAGATAGGGAGAATTATATGGCACAGAATTTTATTTCACTCGTAGATTCACAATCTCCGCCTTTCAGTTTATTTTCTTATGATGGCGGAGCCAGTTTTGATATTGGCAGTTCTTATAAGCCAAATGAGGTGCTAGGAAGCAGTTTTAAAGACTACCATAACCCTAGGTTTTCAATTATACGATTCAGACATAACTCTGATTGGGTTAGGAGCTATGATCTGTATGTCAGCCCTGCTGGCGGGATTTGGAAAATGGATAGATATGAGTCCAGTTCGTCAAAGATTCAGATCATAGGAGGAAGACACGCACAGATCGATCAGATAAATGATGCAAATGGAAATTTAGAATCATATATTTATGGCATATCAGATAGGAGTATTATGCCATCTATTGGATTGGATACAACCTATGGCATCGAAAATGGAGACTCAAATAGGGTTCTCATAAGAACTAACTATGGCTACTCTGCAGGAGGCCTGAGCAATAGTTATCCAATTAATAATTACCAAGGAATTGGAAGTGGGGCTGGTTTTTTGCATACTGATTTTGTTGACTATCCCCAGTGGAACCAAGGTACACAGACAGCCTTCTTTAAATCAAGGCCATTCCCTTGGATTTTTTATCCCGATTCGTTGGATTTAAGCAGTATAAAATTTGTGTCAGATTACCCATATTATTCAGATAAGGCAAAACTTGTTGAGTTAATCATTGACTCATTAATGAATGTTGAGCTGGAAGTGGCAATTCGAATTCAACCAGATGGAACTATTCAGTATTCTTGGCGCTGGACTTCTTTGGGAAACTTTGATTGGTTGAGTTATGCAACAGATTCTATCTGGTTTGCATTGGATCGAACTATGTCTGTCAATGGAAGACTTGAATACTATTATCTATCGACTAGTTCATTTCAAGCAGTATATAACAGTGCCGGTCTAGGATTGACTGCAGATAGTCTTTTGAATGCAAAGAAATATGCAGCCTGTTTCTTTGATTCAGTAAGGCCTGATTTTGGATTAGGTTTTCATTATGGAGATATTCAAACTCAGGGAGGTGCTTCCATTTCACTTTGGCCGGGTGCTTCAAATGATTCTGGGTCCGTTCAGATAGTAGCCACAAATATGTTTCCTGCCTTCTCTTATCCAGGAAATTTATTTAGGCAGAATTTCTTCAATTTTGGATATTTAGCTGAAATAGACAGTAAGTATGAGCTGTTAAAGAATTATCTTGCATTTCTTTCAAATACCTGAGGGTACAGAAATGAAAAAATTAGTAATTTTATTGCTTGCTTTTTCTTTCTGCAATCCCCAAAACAAAGAAAGCAACGACAGAAAGTTTCTGCTGTCTGCCGCGCTGCTTACTTTTTCTCGACAGAACTGTGCAGCGTATGCAAGCGTTTACTGTATTTCCAACTGCGATGCTCCGAATGCTCAGGCATTCAATTGTGAGTTCTCTAATAATACTTTGAACTGCAGAAACACTTCAAGTGCTTTGGTTTCTCAACGAACTTATAATTCTGCGAAGGATTTTGTCTTGGAACAGAAGACTTTGGGAATAGTAAAGGCTAAAGCAGTTCTGGAAAGCGGGATAACTGCCTCGAACACATTTGATTCCTCAGGAAGACTGCATCTTGCTGAATACAGCAGGACATCCAGTGCAGGTGATTTCAGATATAAGAATGAAAAAAGGGAATTCGGGAGTTATGATGAATTCGGCAGACCAGCGAGTTCAACATATACTTTTTATTTTGAAGGCGATATTTTTTACGGTTTCTCTCCTTATTATGGCAGTTATCCTGAGAGGTATTCTTATGATGATGCAAACAGAAAGATGAGATCGGAAATTCAGAATTATTCTTCTGCAAAAACTCTGACCAGATCTTTTAATCAGGATAATATTCTTTCTTATGAATATGCGGGCACAGACAGTTCTAAGGGAACTTACTATGATATTAAATCGACTCTCAGAGTGTGTTACTGAAAAAATCATGAAATTTGCATGGATGGTAATGATTATTCTTTTTCTGGGATGTGAAACGGAAAAAGCTGAAATGAACAAGGCAAATACCAGAGCTGGCCTGATTTTCACAGCTTTGAATTCCGGTGCATCTGCAGTAAACCAAAATTCGGGAGGTACTGTTTCTGTTGTGCTTTCCAAATCTGCTTTATCTTTTGATGAAGACAGAAGACAGGACTTAAATATGAATACAGTGCAGCCTTTGGAGCTTCAGGTGAGTTCTGCGACATCTGCTTTGATTGCCACTGACGGTTCTGAGTTTATTCTGACTGTGTATTCTCCTGCAGGTGTAAAACTGACTTCTTATCAGATGGCGATTCAGCGATCCGACTATCTTTCCGGCAAAGGAACTTTCTTTTCTTTTTCTGAAACAGGCACATACAGAATTGAAGTAGAGAATAATATAAAATCCGGCTCTTTTTATCTGTCTGTCAGAACAAAACCTGTAAGTTCTGCGGCGAAAAATTATACAGGTGTTTACAATACTAAAAAAGTATGTATTGAGACATTAGGACAGCCGACCAGCGGATTCACTGAAAGTGCGGGACCCTGTCCAAGTGCAGGAAGAATTGCGCAGACCTCTGCCTATCTCCGCTGTTCCTCATTTATAGGAACAAAAAGCTGTGAAGGTGCCAATGATACAAGAGGTTCATTTTCTCCCTGGGCATACCACAGCAGATCCTATTATTCTGCGGATCATACTTTGGACTCACTTACTTCTCTCTGTTCCGGCGGTTATCTGGATGTATGCATCAGGCATTTTTAAAAATGTAAAAACAAATATGATTCCGATGGATCAGATCCTGTATATACTTTTCAGTGAATATCAGCCTGTCAGAAAATTCTCTTTGATTCCTGTGCAAAAGCAGTGCAAAAAGTATTATTTACTCACCTTACGCAAATATGATATGCTGTCTAGAAGCGGTAATTTTTAGAAAACATTAGAAAAATCTAATGGATTAGTAAAAACGGGAGTTTGAGGGCGGTCAGCCCTCAAGCCGCCGGCAGGCGTTCCT